>JAFGCL010000118.1 GCA_016932645.1 Dehalococcoidia bacterium
GAGGGATGAGCACGGCATCAGGGCCAAGGAGAGGTACTTCTCCCCGCGCGACCAGAACTTCAAATGGGACTACAAGGACCAGCCGCTCGAGATGTGGGACCAGTTCCAGGGCCTGCTGAACGAGGGAACCCACATGCGGATCCACCCCATCCTGCACTGGCGCGAGCTCGACGTCTGGGAGTACGTCAGGGCCGAGGGCATTCCCATCAATCCGATGTACTACGCCAGGAATGGTAAGAGATACCGCAGCCTGGGATGCGAGCCTTGCACGAACCCCATAGTCTCCACCGCCTCGACGGTGGACGAAATCGTCGAAGAGCTCAGAACCACCAAGATTGCCGAGAGGTCCGGCCGGGCCCAGGACAAGGAGAACGCCTTCACCATGCAGAAGCTCCGGGCCCTTGGTTACATGTAGCACAAGGCATAGAATCGCGATCTGGAGGTGTCCGTTGAATGTCAGCGTAGTAATCGTAGGCCACATCGACCATGGCAAGTCCACCCTGATCGGCCGGCTGCTGTATGACTCCGAAACCCTGCCCGAAGGCAAGATGGCCGAGATACAGAGAGTCATCGAGGAGTACCGGAAGAAATTTGAGTTCGCCTACTTCCTCGATTCGTATGAGGAGGAACTGAAAGAAGAGCGCACCATTGACACCACGCGTGTCCTGTTCAAGGGCAAGAACTACTACACGGTGGTGGACGTGCCCGGCCACCGGGAGTTCATCAAGAACATGCTCTCCGGCGCGGCCCATGCCCAGATAGGCATACTCGTGGTGGCCGCTCCCAACGGAGTCGAGGAGCAGACCAGGAGGCACACATTCCTGCTGCACATGCTGGGCATCAAGAGAATCGTGGTGGCCATCAACAAGATGGACCTAATGGATTACCGGGAAGACGCCTTCCAGAAGACCAAGGCCGAGACCTCGAGACTACTCTCTTCCTTCGAGTACTCCGGGGTAGGGTTCGTTCCCGTGTCGGCCATGGAGGGCGACAACGTCTACAAGCCGTCCGAGAACATGCCGTGGTACAAGGGCCCCACCCTCATCCAGGTGCTGGACAGCATCGAACCCGAGGCGGAGGTAGCCAAGCCGCTGCGGTTTGTGGTCCAGTTCAACTACCCCGTAGATGGCGAACCGGTCACGGTCGGGCGAGTGGAAGCCGGCATCATCAACACAGGCGACGAGGTAGTATTTCAGCCTTCAGGCATCCGCACCCGGGTCGAGAAGATGAAGGCACTCGCCGGAGAGCCCGCGGAGGCCGTTGCCGGCGATAGCATCGGCGTGGTATTGAAGGCCCAGCCGGACAGGGGGGACGTCGGCGCCCATCCCGACCACTCCCGCAAGCCCCTCACCAGGGTGCTGGGCGAGGTAGTCCTCCTCGAAGGGATACTCAAACAGGGCGACAAGCTCCAGATCAAGTGCGCCACCAAGAAGGCCGACTGCACGGTGCGGCAGATACGGGAGAGGATAAGCTCGGAGACCGGCGAAGTGCTGGGCAAGGACCCAAAGGAGATCGGCGAGAACGATGCCGCCACGGTCGTCTTCGACACTGAACCGATGGTAGCGGAGAAGTTCTCCGACATACCCGAGCTGGGCCGGTTCATCCTGGTCAAGAACGGGCGGAACGTGGGCGCCGGGGTGATCCTGGAGACGGCGCTCTGAACACACTAACGCGGGAGCAGGCGCTACGCGGCGCGGCCAATCACTGTTGGATTGAGAGGTTGAGATGATATTTGTGCTGGGCATAGACGCGGCCACCTGGACGGTGGTCAGGCCGAACCTGGACAAACTGCCTTCCTTCGCCCGGCTGTGCCGGACGGGCAGGGGCTCCGACATGGTGCTGGAGGAAACGCCCATATCCCCTTCTGTCTGGTGCAGCATGTTCTGCGGGAAGCTCCCCGACGAGCACAAGCACGGCAGCTTCGTCAGCGGGGGCAAGCTGGTGAGAAGACAGGACATTGCCGTCGATTTCATCTGGGACATCCTGGACCGCGAAGGACGTACGGTGAAGGCGCTTAATGTACCCTTCGTGGTGCCGCCGTACTCGTTCGGCGTCGACTTCAGGCCGGTGGGCTTCGGGCTGCCCACCAACGACAAGGAATGGCAGGAGGAACTGGAGAGGGTCACCCAGAAGACGAGGCAGCTCATGGCCGGGGCGCCGGACGTGCTCATTGCCTGCTACACCCTGCTGGACCGGGTGCAGCACTTCCATTGGGGCGAGCCGTGCGTGCTGGACTGGTACCGCAAGGTCGACTCGAAGATGGGCGAACTGGTCTTTGACAGTGGATTTTTGGACAACAAGGACAACCGGCTGATCGTCATATCCGACCACGGCTTCTGCTCCTTCGGCGAATCCAAGGTGCAGACGCTGCCCATGAAGTCGGAGGAGGGGGAGCTCAAGGGCGACCATCACGAGAATGCGCTGGTCATTACCGTGAACCTGGACTATGATATCAAGGCGCCGCAGGACGTGTTCCGGGCGATAAGGCAACATGTCGGCTCGTAGCTCATGGCTCATCTTTCATCGCTCATGGCGTTGACGTTCTGGGAAGGGGCGTCCAGAGGGCCGAAGGCCCTCATTCTCGCTGTCACTGCAATGACAGGTTCGGGGTTTGGGCGTGATACGCACCCTCTCCTTCATCCTCTCCCATCAAGGGAGAGGGATTGCGTCGTCTGGTATAGGGTGTGCAGAGGGGCACAGCCCCTCTTGCGTTACTTGTCATTCCCCCTTTCCGAAAGGGGGACCCACGGGGATTGTCCACGAAGGGGATTGGGGTGCATCCCCACCAGCCAACAGCAATGAGCCAAAAGCTATGAGCTATCAGCTATGAACTATGAGCCATCAGCTATCAGCTTCTCAAGGCCGGGGATCAGGGTGAGAGCTTGAGCGCCGTTCGCAGAATAGCCCAGAACACCGTCATCCTGATAAGCACGCAGGTGCTGGTAGCGGTGTTCGGCCTGATCTTCGGCACCTTCGCCGCCCGGCACCTGGGTCCGGACTCCTTCGGCATCCTGACCTTCGCCCTCTCGCTCACTCAACTGGCCAGCCTGCTTTTCGGCTCCGGCCTGGCGCCACTTTCACTCAGAGAAGTCGCCGCCAACCAGTCCGCAGCACCCAGGTACCTGGCCAATGGAGGCGTGCTGCGGATGGGAATGGCAGCCATCTCCCTGCTGCTGGTGACACTGTATGCCTGGCTGATGGGCTACCCGTCAGAGACGGTGCTGGTGGTCGTCCTGCTGGCGCTGGCCCTGGCCTTCAAGGCCACGACCGAAATCCCGTACTCCATATTCCGGGCGTTCGAGATGATGCAGTATATCGCCGTCGGCCAGATAATGAGCTCACTCCTCTTGCTGGTGGGACTGGGATTTGCGCTGGTCTATGACTTCAATGTGGTCGGATTCGCCTGGCTGTACGTCGCGGCCAATGGGCTGGCCCTCATCTACGTGGCCGCCATGCTGATCTGGCGTTTCTTCCTGTCACACCACCCACCCCACATTTCCCGCGGCCAGGTCATGATTGACATTCCGTCGATGCGGGTGATACGGGCGGCCGCCTTCCCCTTCGCTGTGGCCACCGTCGGCATGGCCTCCCTGCACTATGCCGACTCGGTCATGATATCCGCCATGGTCTCCAACTCCGACGCATTGGTGGGCTGGTACAATGCCGCCTACCGGCTGGTGGACATGCTGGCCGCCTTGCGGGCCGCCTCCGCCATTTCCATCACCCCCGTCCTGGTCCAGGCGTACACCACATCCAGAGAGATGCTGACCTTCATCTGCGAAAGGCTGTTTAAATACTACGTCATCCTCGCGCTCCCCATAGGGGTCGGCACCACCTTGCTGGCCGAGAGATTCATACGTACTGTATATGGCCGCCAATATATGGACTCAACCATCGCCCTCCAGATTCTCATATGGGTCTTCGTCATAGGGTCGGCCAACATCTTCCCGATGCTGTTCCAGGCGATACAGAGGGCACGCACCGCCGCCGTCGTGATTGTCGTCAGTGCCATCCTGAACCTCCTATTGAACCTGGTCCTCATTCCGAGGTACGACTACGTGGCCGCCGCGGCCACCACCCTGGCATGCGCGTGCTTCGCCTTCATAGTCCTCTCTGTGCTGTACGCCAGGACCGACTATTACTTCGGCCTGCCTTCGGTAATCAAGCTGCTGTCCAGGGTAATACCAGCCACCGCCGCCATGGGGCTGATGGTGTGGTACCTGCCGCAGTGGCACCTTGGGGTTACCGTGCCCCTGGCAGCCGTGATCTATTTCATCGTGCTGGCCCTTCTGCGCACGTTCGACGCCGGGGACTTCAGGCTGCTGGTCAGCCTGGTGAGCAACCAACCACTGGCGCCCCTCATCGGTTCAGGGAAGGAGGAGGGGGGACCCAGTGGCGACTGAATCACGAGGAAGGTCCACCACCGTAGGCGCCCACTCCGGAAGCTACAACGCACGGCGAAGTCGCTGCATCAAGGCCGGCGCTGCACTCCTGGCATCCACGCCCAGAGCCAGCAGCCCAGGGGGTCTCCAGCCATGAACATGAAAACCATCCGGGAGAGACTGGCCCGGTTCCGGTCCATAGTGAAGGCCGTGCATTGGCTGCGACAGAGACGCGATCACGTGCGAAACGAGATCAGATACCGCCACACCCGAAAGCGCATCGCCCTGGACGCCCCCGTCCGCAACGCCAAGGACCACGACTTCAACGTAGTTATCATAGTAGTGGACTCGCTGCGCTACGATGCCCTCTCCGGCAACGGCTACTTCAGACAGACAACGCCCTTCCTGGACACCTTTGACTGCCGCCTGAAGGCCATCTCGGCCTCTCCCTGGACTTATCCCTCCGTCCCCTCCATCCTCACCGGCCTCTACCCCCACAACCACGGCGCCTTCCTGTCAGGCAAAGTGAAGAACATGGGACGACCGGATACCTACCTCAAGATACGCGATCACGTCCTAACCCTCCCCGAGATACTGCGTTTCTTCGATTACTACATCCTCTTCTCCACCGGGATCTCCCACGGCTACTGGTACAAGTATCGCACCGCGGTGCTCCCACGTCAGTACACTCCCGCGACTCCAGCCGACAAAATGCTGGGAGATTTGGGGCGTTGGATTGAGAACAGAAAGGGGCACAGGTTCTTCGCCTACGTTCACCTGGCCGACCTTCACCCGCCCATGAGGCCGCCGGAAGACTTCAGGCATTTCTTCTCGCCGATCAAGGACCTGCCCAAGATCGACGCCTTCGATTTCTTCACGGAGGCCCAGCGCCGCGCCAATCCGGAAGCCTTCGAGGAGTACAGGCATCATCGCCGCGCCCTTTATGACAACTCCCTGCGATACGTCGATTCCGCTATCGAAACCTTCCACCGCAAGCTGACGGGCCTGGGCGTGGCCGATTCCACCATTCTGATAGTCACCGCCGACCACGGGGAGCAGTTCTGGGAGCACGCTGACCCGAGTGCTAGGCACTTCAAACTGGTGGGGGGTTTCTCAGGCTTGAGCCACGGAGATATGCCCTACTATGAGACGATAGAGGTTCCCCTGCTTCTCCGTGGCCCTGTTCCGTCGTGCCGGGGCAACCACCTGGCCAGCACCACCGACATCGTGCCCACTATTCTCGACCTTCTCACCATCTCCCATCCCTGGCAATTGGATGGGCAGAGTGTTTTCACGGCCGCTGAGCACCGGCCTTTGCTCAGCGAAGGATGCTCCCTCGGTCACGAGAAGAAATCGCTGACGGTCGGCCGGTACCGGCTGCTCTATTCAAAGGATGACGGCATACAGTGGCTCTTCGACCTGGAAAAGGACCCCCAGGAGCAGCGCCCTATTTCAGACGAAGCCGTGACGTCCGTATTCGTCAAGCGATTGCTGGCCATGCTGGAGCGGGATGAAAGGAGAAGAGCACTGGAGACTGTCCGAAGAACGACCAGGAGAAAAGTACAGACAACCTAGCTTGGAGGATGGTCTATGTCCTGCGCTCGGACATGCCACCACCATGGCAGTGGACTCACCGAATGTTAACATGGCATCGATGCTGACAGGAGCCAGAGATCATGTTTGCACCATAAAGGATGACGATATAGTATCTCCGCCAACAACTACGTGATCCTTCGCTCATCGAGTGCAGCAAGGATAGTCGAATGACATTAGATTTAGAAAGTACAAGCATGGTATCATGCACCAATCATAACCCCCATTCGGAAGAAGCACCTTGAACCAAGAAGATCTCCTTTTTCACAAAGCAAACGTACACAGCCAGAACGGTGAGGATGGAATTGTTGCAGCCATCTTCAGTAGAATCGGTGTTGAATCCAGGATTTGCCTAGAGGTAGGCGCATGGGACGGAATGCATCTCAGCAACTGCCGCAAACTCATATTGAACGGATGGCAGGCAGTACTGATTGAGGGCGAGCCCAATCGCTTCAATGACTTGGTTCTGAACTATAGAGACAATCCTCTGGTGGTTTGTGTCAACAGGTTCATTGATGATGGCGTGAACAGGCTGGACCATATACTCAAAGAACAGGGCATACCAAGTCTTGACTTCCTCAGTATAGACATTGACGGGCTTGATTACGAGATACTCGAAACCCTCGACACGCGTCCGCGCGTTATCTGCATCGAGGTCATTGTTGGCAACGACCCAAGGCTGTCAACCAGAACGCCTAGAGATACCGCGAAGAACATGGTCGGCCAATCTCTTCATATGTTTGTACAACTTGCCGAACAGAAGGGCTATGGCCTTGTCTGCTATACCTTCAATGCCTTCTTCGTGCGTCATGACATCATCAAGGAATTCGCTTTGCCCGTGTTGTCGGCGGAAGAGGCGTATGTCCGGTGTCTCGAACATGCCGACTCGTCTACAAGAGAATGGCTGTATCTCTATAACCTCGGGCTTGCTCCCGGTTTCTGTCACAAGTTCAATAATCCCTATCTAACTCGGACTGCCCTTGGGATAACCGCCTGCAGAGCTAGACAACTGTTGTGGCGAGTGAGATACCGAGGCTTGGTTCAATCCCTGAAGAAGCGCTTTGTGGTGCACTAGGCAGGTTCCGGCTACCTCTCAGACATTCCTCTTCTCCCCTTCTTAACCAGTCCTCCGAATGACCCACCATCTGATTTCAGAATCACACTGACCCGTCTATCTCAACCACAACCACAGTTGCTGACAGTGCACTGGATTCCCGCGCATGTGCGAGCCAAGACGATGATGCCCACTGGCATGACGCACCGTTGCTTCCAGATCATACAGAAGTAATGCCACATAGCTGACCGAAGGATTGGGCCAACACAAAGCGCTCGTAGAGCGTCCTAGAGCACGGATACGCTAAAGGCTACTCTGTGCTGAAGAAGATCATGCTCGGGCATTACTCACCTGCCGTCCCACAAGCATCTATAACAAGGAGCCTCGATACCCTATTAGCCCCAGTGCGAAACACACCTGCAGTGATTCGAGGACACTCAGGACGAGAAGTGGAACCGCAGCCTCACACCTCCCATATCACACCCTCCCTGATGACCCTCGCGGGCACCCCTGCAACAAGAGCATGTTCCGGTACATCGTCAGTAACGACCGAATTCGCCGCAACGATCGCTCCGTCTCCGACCTTGACGCCCTTGAGGATAGTGGCATTCTGCCCAATCCAGCAATGATTGCCGATGACCACTTCCATGATATCCATCTCCGGTGACTTTCCAGACGTACTGCCTATTCGGTGCAGGTCACTATCCATGATCGTTACGCCGCGAGCGACCAAGCACTGTTCTCCAATCTTGATGCTTCTTCTGGCCAAGAGATAAGTTGGCCCATTTATCATCGTCCCATTCCGAATGACGACTTCCGAATTGATAGCCACAATCTGACAACTCGGAAACAGCCACACATTGCCGATGGTGCGTAGCACCGTATCGTATAGGTGTATTCGACAACTGTCGCGCCTGAGGTCATACCCAGTGCCTGCAAGTGAGCGTATCTCCAAGAAGGGGAAGTCCAACCCCAGTCTTAGAACCCCGTTTTCTACGACGATCCTGGAACGACGCAGAACCAGACTCGTGGACGGGTGTATGCGCAATCTCGACCTGCCAACGAGTTCGATGCGCCTTCCGAGTGTGGGGTACAAGAGACTGTAGAACCAGAAGAGATGATATACCAGAGCGTTGGGATGGACAAAGGAGGTCAAACGTTGCAGCCCCATTTGGGAAGGAGAATACCACAGGGAGCTAGCAACGGCAAGCTATCCATTCGTCAAATGGTCGCGGACCGTTTTAGCCTGATTGTGGAATCGCAGACGCTGGGCAGCCCTTGCAGGATTGCCGTGGTCGCAGCACCAGCCCACTCGCCGGAGAACCTCTCTGTGTTGACTCAAAGATGTACCACGCAGCCAAGACGAATACGTGACAACCTCCGAAAGAAACGATTACACATCATTGCCCCGAAGAACGGGCTTCAAGGTCGTGCCAATCAGACAGGGAGTCTCATCCCTGCGTTGTACCGGAGATTTCGAAGGGTGTTCTCCATCACAAGTCATACGCAAAGGCATCAACTCACGTTGCCTGATGCTAGGCGATCTGCTAGAATTCCTCAGGTGTCGTGTGACTCCCTAACCATCGGAGGTTGGGAAAGACCATCGTGATTCCGGGATGGGAGATTGGGACTCCCGTGTGGAGCAGTCCCTCAATCCCTACAGGCATACTCGAGTAGGAGTGCCACGGACGTGATCGGGAGAGGAGGACAATGACGTGAAGAAAGCACTTATTACTGGAATAACAGGACAGGACGGCTCCTATTTGGCTGAGTTCCTCCTAGAAAAGGGCTATGAGGTCTACGGGTTAGTCCGGCGGATATCAAGCCACCAGTTCACCAACATTAATCACATTCAGGACAAGTTGCATATCTGCTACGGAGACTTGGAAAACGAGCACCATGTGTGTTCCCTGCTGGACCGAATCCGGCCGGATGAGGTATATAACCTCGCAGCACAGAGCGACGTCGGAATCAGCTTCGATACTCCGGAGTACACCGGAAATGTCTCGGGGCTGGGCGCATGCCGCCTCCTCGCAGCGGTCAAGGACTTCGCCAAGAATGCTCGCTACTATCAGGCATCAACGAGCGAACTCTTCGGCCAAGCCCCCCCACCACAGAACGAGGACAGTTGCATGATGCCAGCCAGCCCGTATGCCGCGGCCAAGCTTTACGCCCACCATATGACCCGGATTTACCGCCAAGCGTACGGGCTATATGCGTGCTGCGGCATACTCTTCAACCACGAAAGCCCGCGCCGGGGTCCGAATTTCGTCACCAGGAAGATCGCTATGGCTGTCGGCGAGATCAAAAGGGGCGAAAGAGAGAAGCTGACCCTCGGGAATCTGGAGGCGAAGAGGGACTGGGGCTACGCTCCCGACTACGTTAGAGCGATGTGGATGATGCTCCAGCAAGACTCTCCGGACGACTATGTCATCGGCACTGGAGAAATCCATTCCGTGAAGGAATTTGCGCAGGAGGCTTTCGCCTGCGTGGGACTGGACTGGAAAGACTATGTGGAGACAGACGCCCGATTCTTGCGGCCGATTGAAGCGCATCATCTCTGCGCCGAACCCACCAAGGCTAGGGCAAGACTCGGCTGGAAGCCAACCGTAACCTTCAAAGGCCTCGTGAAGATCATGGTCGACAGTGAACTGAAAAGACAGGCGCGGTGATGACTCACGGTGTTATCAGGAGGGAAACCGGAACCTGTCAGGCGAATCTCGCGATGCATAAGATGCGGCAATCCCAATCTGGCGCCAATAGAGGACCCTGGCCAGATCTACCTGACGGATCTTTTCCCGGGGACAAGAGAACAGAGCAAGGAGCGCAGGCCGTTCTCGGTCCTGCGGGCTGGTCCAGTGGGGGCATTCCAACAGCAAGCCGTCATTGCCTCAGGGAGTGCCTCCGAAGGACTTCCATCGATTGCCTAAGATCAGTCTCGCCCCGCCTGCCACGACATCGTCCGTTTCAAGCCAACCGATAGACTACGGCGGGCGTCGAACCCCGTGCCACAGGAAATGGCAATGAAACGATGGTCAGTGGTGGATTCGCTCTCAGTTGTTCAATAGCCTCGTTGCTGCCCCCGTCCCACAATTGCGCGGCCACTACCTTCTGCTATAGAATCAGTCGCGCCCGTTCATTGGGATCTCGGAATACCGAAATGGAAACAGTTGAAAAGGAGTCCGGTCGCTATTCCCGTGTCGGTATGATCGACACGCGTGTCTGTCGCTTCAATCCGGAAGACGTTGTCCTAGATGCGGGGACCGGTGGGGGCCACCTACTGAAGACGCTCTCTTCCAGGTGCAAGGCTGTGTATGCCACCGACATCAACTCTGGTTTTCTTCGCCGAGTTAGACGGGGCATCTCAGAACCCAACGTTGCCGTTGCGCAGGCAGACGTCACAAGAATGCCATTTAAGTCCTCCTGCTTCAGCAAGGTAGTATGTAGCGAGGTACTGGAGCACTTGACGGATCCGAGCAATGCGATCGCAGAACTGCACAGAGTACTTCGCCCAAATGGGACTCTGGTGGTGGCGGTCCCAACCTATTTCTCGGAGAAGCTGTACTCGAGATTGAATCGGAAATACGACCAGAATCAGGGAGAACATGTCACGATCCTACAGAGGGATGACTGGATACGGCGGTTCCGTCAAGCGCATCTGCAACTGTTTGCAGTTAGAAACGAGAATTTTGTACCAGCCCTTTACTGGACATTCAGGAATGTGTTCCCAATTAGATACGATTCATCTTCAGGCCGAGTACTAGAAACCAGGTTGTCCGACAGGCTCTTCTTTGTTGCCACTAGTGTTCTCAACAAAGCAACATTTGGAGGATTCAGCCAACTGGGCAATGTAGTGTTCGCGAAGAGTTGGTACTTCTATCTTGTGAAAGAGCGGGGTGCCAGCTGAATGGAAGACACCAAAGGCCTTTGGGATAGGATGTGGGAAAGGAAGACGGACACTCTCACTGACAAGGATATCCTCTATATGGTAGATGAGACGAAGCTCGAATATACTCTGTCTATCCTGCCTGACCCATCCCGCCAGGCACTCAGAACTGTGGAGATAGGCTGTGGTTCCGCGCGACTGTCATGCTTCCTGGCCGCTCATGAATTCAGGGCTACCTGCTTGGATTACTCCGAGGGCGCATTGAGGGTCGCACGTGCCAACTTCAGGCTGTTGCACGTCGACGGCGACTTTCTGCTCTCGGATGTCCGGCATCTACCTCTAGCTGATGGCAGCTTCGACGTGGTATTGTCTACCGGCCTTCTCGAGCACTTCGCAGATCCCCAGCCCATTGTTGCTGAAATGACGCGTATTCTCAAGCCGGGGGGCTACTTCATTTCTGACATAGTTCCGGAGAGGCTGCTAGCCCTTTACCAGTGCGTTCATCACTTGACTGGGTTGTTCTACTCTATCGTGGCGTGGATGCAGAGGCGGCGCTATGAACGCATGTATGAGCGCGCACTCTCTAAGAGGGACATCATACACCTGCTAAGCTTCTCCGGACTTCAAGAAATCGGCATCTTCGCAGCCGGGGTTGTACCTCCTCCACTAGTACTTCCATCTTTCACCCCATTCAAAGACAGAATCAAGACTGGATACAATGGATTCATCTACCGGCTCAAACCGTTCTTCAAGAGTCTTGACAAGACAGTCATAGCTGACATATTCGGCCTCTACTACTATGTCCACGCCAGGAAGCCGGTTACCCCCTGCACTGGAACACGGCACGCCAATACTCGGATCGCCACACAATGAAGATTGCCATCTACGCTCCATATTGGCACATATGCGGAGGCGGAGAGAAGTATCTCGGCCAGGTCGCCGAGATTCTCAGCCATGACAACGACGTCTCGTTCATCGCCTTGGACAACCCTGATTTGGCACAACTGGAGAGCAGGCTGCATCTGGACCTCAGCCGAGTGACCGTCGACCACATTCACAGGCCTCTCTTCTTGCGCGGGTTGAGGCAGTTCCGGCGCCTCACCCGCCTAGTCGACCTGTATGACTCCTGGCAGGTGTCCAGACGCACCAGAGACTATGACCTGTTCATCAACCAAGATTCCATGGACCTCATTCGTTCTTTGTCAAGAAGAAGCGCTGTGATATGTCAGGCTCCACCGGTGATGTCAGCACTGAGCGATAATCTACTAACGCGCCGGCTGTTTGATCCTCGATGCAAGACCTACGGGACCATACTCGTCTACTCCGAATTCACCAAGGTATGGGCGGAAAAGTACTACCAAAGAGAGGCCTTGGTGTTACACCCCCCCATCGACACGGCGTCATTCGTTGTGTCAGAAAAAGAGAACACCATTCTGAGCGTCGGGAGGTTCTGCACCACACTCCATTGCAAGAAGCAATTGGAAACGGTCAGGGCATTCAAGCAGTTGTATGCGACGGGCAATCTGGGGAATTGGGAATATCATCTGGTTGGAGGAGTCAACCACCAAGCCTACTTGGAACAGTGCAAGAAGGAGGCAGAAGGATACCCTATCCTTTTTCATCCTGACGCATCATTTCTGACTCTAAAGGAGCTCTATGGAAAAGCCAAGATATTCTGGCATGCCACAGGGCTGGGGGAAAATGAAGATGCGCATCCGGAGCGCATGGAACACTTCGGCATGACGACCGTCGAGGCCATGTCAGCCGGCTGTGTGCCCGTTGTGATAAACAAAGGAGGCCAGCCGGAGATAGTGCAGGACGGGATCAATGGATTTCTGTTTGAAACTGCAGAGGACTTGGTGGCTCACACGACCACGCTGGTCAACGACAGCACCCTCTGGCAGAAAATGAGTGAGGCATCCATTGCGCGAAGCCGCGAGTTCAGCTTAGCCGAGTTCGAGAAGAGGTTGCATTATATCCTCGGCCAACAAGGCATCAGCGCCGACAAATAGCTCACGAGTATGACATGATTTCGGTAGTCTGCGTCTACAACAACGAATCGGTGCTCAAGGTGGCCCTGCTGAGAAGCCTGGGGTCTCAAACCGCAAAGTTCGAGCCGATACTGCTGGACAACCGGGACGGCCGCTACAGATCGGCTGCCCAGGCGCTCAACGATGGTGGACGCAGAGCCACCGGCGATTTCATCATGTTCATCCACCAGGACATGTGGCTGGCCACGCCAACCTGGCTGGAGGACGCCGAGAGACTTCTGAAGACACTACCGGACGCAGGAGTGGCAGGAGTGGCGGGCATGAGTGACCGGGGCAGGAACTGGTACGACAGGGTGAAATTCTCCATCAGCGTGTTCGGGGCCGATGAACGGGCAGAGGTTGGGCGTGTTCACCATCCTACAGAGGTGCAGACACTGGATGAGTGTGTGCTCATCGTACCCAAGCCCGTTTTCGACAGGCTGCCGTTCGACGAGACCACCTTTGACGGCTGGGACTCTTACGGTATTGACTATTGCCTGAGTGCGAAGCAACTCGGCCTGAAGGCCTACGTCCTCCCGCTCCCGTGCAGTCACTGCTGCGCGAGGGCATGCTACCCGCTGTGGCACTTCGGCGACCTCTTCAAGTACGAGAAGAGACTCTATGCCAAGCATAAGAGAAGCTACAAACGCATATACACCTGGATGGGCAACATCTCCTGGCTGGATCTCAGGCTGCGCTCGCTGATGACCGTCCTCGGACCGCTTTACGTGCGCCTGTTCCCGAACATCTTCGCCCTGCTGAAGCGGGAGCTGGCGGGATGCCGGACCGTCCTGGATCTGGGTTGCGGGCACCACTCCCCACTCCAGGTATGCAACGTGCCGTTCTCCGTCGGCGTGGAGCTCTTTGAACCTTCCCTGTTGGAGAGCAGAAGGGTCGGCATTCACAGCCAGTACATCCGGGGAGACGTCGCCAGGATCAACTTCCAGCCGCAGTCATTCGATGCCGTCATTGCTGTCGAGGTCCTGGAGCACCTCACTAAGGAGCAGGGAATTGACTTCCTGCACCGCATGCAGGAATGGGCCACCAAGAAGGTCGTAGTCACAACGCCCAACGGCTACGTCCCCCAGGACACCTACGACCACAACCCATTGCAGGAGCACCGGTCGGGATGGGATGTGGACACCCTTAGAAGCCTGGGGTTCCACGTGCGGGGCAGTGCCGGATGGAAAGCCTTGAGGGGGCACAAGGGTCACGTGAAACACAAGCCGGCGTTCCTGTGGGAACGGATTTCGGACTTGACGCAGCCTCTGGTTTACCGCTTTCCCAAGCTGGCCTTCCAGCTCATAGCGGTCAAACGGACAGAAAAGAACCGGACCTGATTGAAGAGTAAGGCAATTCAGGGACACCCCCAAACCCCCGGTCCGCCTGTGGCGGACTGCGCCTCTCTGTCATTCGCACAGAACCCGAACAATCAGGGGGTTGACAGACTATCACCGACTGTGGTAAGTTCCAAACATATCTCAGCGGCGGGGTGCAAGGCATCAAGCCTTCTGCCGGAGAGGTTTTGGTTCGTTCCAGAACACCGCTTAGGCAGCGGGTCTCAAGAGGGGGTTGAGACGGTCACTACAAGGTTCGGGGGCAAGTATTCCTCATCCATTGTCCTCATCTACCGGCGTGAGTCCGCAGAGGATTTCTTTCCGCCACACAACGGGTTCAAGAGAGACAGACCGATTCTCGGTTCTGCCATCTTCTAGATCAAGGGGGGGTCATGAAGAAGAGACTGTTATCACTGCTGGTCTGTATTGCTATTCTGACTACTACCGTGCTGGTAGGAGCTGCCGGCAACCCCGTAAAGGCCGCGACGCTCACCGTGGGGCCGGAGGGGTACTCCACCATCCAGGCCGCCATTGACGCTGCGGCCGATGACGACACCATAGTCGTCGCAGCGGGAACCTACAGCGGTACCGCCAATGGGGAAGTATTCCCCATAACAGTGGACAAGCGGGTCACGCTCCTGGGCGCGCAAGCCAATGTTGATCCGCGGCCCAGCCAGGGCGGCAGGACCGGCGGCGAGAGCATCATCGATGGTGAGGAAACCAGCGACACCGTCCTGCAAATACTGGCCTCCGGAGTCGAAGTAAACGGTTTCACCATAACCGGCGGCACGTACGACATAGTGCGCGAGTCCGGCTTCGATTCAGAGAATATGCTCCAGGGCCTTCTCTTCCGTTACAACATAATCTATGACAGCGTCGCACCGGGTGACGAAGGGATTCAGATCGCCTACTCTGACAGCGTGGTCATTGAGTACAACTATGCACACGATATCTTCCAGGATGCCTTCAACATCTGCTATTCCTCCAACGGTGTCATCCGCTATAACGAGGCACACGACAGCCAGAGCGAGAACGCCGCCATCTACTGCTACGGGACCATTGATACCGACATCATCGGCAACCTGGTCTACAACGTGGATCACGGAGACGATCAGCATGGCAACGGGATACAGCTGGGGGATGCCGGTGATGGGGGAAGCGGTGGCGTGATCCGAGACAATGTCATACATGACGTTGCTCAGGACGGGATCTGTGTTGATGACATGACCGGCGTTACCATTGAGAACAACACGGTCTATGGGGCGGACAGCTGGGATGGGGCGGTCTATCTCCGGACCGTTCACAACTCGACGTTCACCAACAACCGAATCTACAACAACGATGCCATTGGGGTGTTGATTCAGGACAGTTCCACCATTACATTGAGCGGCAACAGCATCTGCAGCAACGCCGACACGAACGACACGAAGTATCCGGGGACTGCTGGTATATGGATTACGGCGGATTCCGATGCTTCGACGATCGCCATTCACTCCAACAACATACACGCGAACACCGAATACGGCGCGACAAACCTGGACACCTTGCATACGCTTAGCGCAACAGGCAACTGGTGGGGTGAGTCCAGCGGCCCCTATCATCCATCGGCCAACCCTACTGGTTCCGGGAATCCTGTCTCCGACAACGTCGACTTCAGTTCCTGGGAAACGGGACCTTTCGCCATGACATGGTATGTCAGCCCCGGCGAATCGATACAGGAAGTCGTTGATGCAGCGCACGTGGGAGACACGGTGGTCGTAGCAGCCGGGACATATGTCGGAAAGGTCACTGTCAACAAGACACTGACTTTGAACGGCGCCAACATGGGCATATCCGCCGGGGCCACCCCAGGAACCAGGGGCCCCGAATCGGTCATCCAGGGCGGAGTGCAAATCCAGGCGGACGATGTTGTCTTTGATGGGTTCACCATCGATGGCCCCGCCACCACCGGCCAGATAGACGGCATCTACATCGTCGGTGGTACCAGCGGGCTCACTATTGCCAACAACGTCCTGGCCGGAGATGGAAGAGCTCAAGCAAGCGATGGGTGGGCCATGGAGTTTGGTTACTACACGAGCGCCATCACGGTACGCAACAACTATGTTGGCAACTGGTGGAGTACTTACATCAATCCCACCAACTCCGGCAGCAACCTTCTCTTCGAGGGCAACCACTTCGATAACAACCATGTCGGTATCGGCTCTGACGGACTGAATGACGTTACCATACAGTACAACAAGTTCACCGGCAACAATCTCGAGGCCTTTGGCACCTCAAACGTTGGCTCCAATATCCAGGTCTATGACAACGACTTCGTGAGCAACGCCGCCGGCATAAACCACTATGGCGGCGGCCAGGCAGTTGACGCCGCGGATAATTGGTGGGGCGACAACACTGGGCCCTACCACGCCACCAGCAACCCCGGTGGCCTGGGCGACGAGGTCAATGGCAACGTGTCATTCATTCCCTGGACCGGCATGACCGCACCTGCTGTGACCTCTGTTCTTCCCAACCAGGGTGAACAAGGACAGACCCTGACCGGCGTCGTCATCGCCGGTACTAACTTTGTCGGGATCGAATCCGGCGGAATCAGCTTCGGCGCCGGCATAACCGTCAACAGCTTCACGGTGAACAGCGCCACCCAGATAACGGCCAGCATCACCATCGCGGCCGATGCCACCCCCGCCGCCAGAGATGTCACCGTTACCAACTACATCGGCACCGGCACCCTGACAGGCGGCTTCACGGTTACGTTTTCAGGTACCATCGGCACGCCCAGCCTGGTCTCACCGGACAACGGAGCCGAGGTGTCCGGCACCTCCGTCTCCTTCGAGTGGAGCGCCGTCCCCGGAGCCGTCAACTACAAGCTCCTCGTCAGCACCAGCACCAGCATCTTCGACACCTCCAAGTACAAGTGCAACATGTTGGTCGGGAATGTCACCACCTATCTCGACACCGGCTATCCCGGCACCGGCACCAAGTACTACTGGTGGGTCTGGGCCTATGACGCCGGCGGCAACAGCAGCCCGTGGGCGCAGGTGTCAGCCAACAGGAGGGACTTCACCAGCGTCCCCAGCCTGGGCGCTCCGGCGCTCATCTCACCGGCCAATGCCGCCGAGGTACCCGGCACCTCCGTCTCCTTCGAGTGGTCTTCCGTTACCGGAGCCGTGGACTACAAGCTCCTCGTCAGCACCAGCACCAACATC
>JAFGCL010000119.1 GCA_016932645.1 Dehalococcoidia bacterium
CGGATGGGCAAAGACTTCATGCCACTGACTGAAGTTGAGGCGTATTCACCGGTTGGAAAGAAGACCACTCACCCATGTATCTACATCAGGAAGTCCAACATCTTGTTTGTCGCCGAGAGGAGAGGTGAGTCGAAAGGCGCAGTTGACGGTAAGCGCAGGGCGCACTTGCAGAGAAGAAAGGTGCAGACCAGAACCGAGGTTCACATGCCACCATACGTCGTTCAGGGGAATGTGCATATCGACGTCTGGGAGGAACTGCTGGATACGATTGACAGGGACCAGAGATTCATGCCCCTGACAGATGTCAGGATACACCCGGCCTTGGCCGGGTGTGCATCGGCCTTCGACTTCGTGGCCGTGAACAAGGATCGCGTTGCCTATCTGAGCGAGTCCCCCGGTTGATCCTGATGGTGCTGGCTGAGGGGGCTTTCTGGACATCAAGCCGTACGCTCCTGAGAGGCGCATCTCCAGGTTCCGCCTGCCAGACTGGTACACGCTGCTGCAACGGCCGCCTTCAAGCCGACGATGCTGACTCGGACCCGGGCGCTTGATTTCGAGGAGAGCGTGTTGGCCACAGGCCTGGAGAAGCGCATCAACACCCTGGCGGAATGGGTGTTTGAGGCCGGTCATCTAGTGGTCTTCACTGGTGCCGGAATCAGCACGGAGTCAGGTTTGGACGACTTCCGGGGGCCGGATGGCGTGTGGACGCGCCAGTCCAAGGGATTGCCAGCGAAGTCTATCGATTTCGCTTCCGCAGAACCCAACGCCGGGCATCTCGCCATCACTGAACTTCAGCGCTTGGGAAAACTGGCTTTCCTCATCTCCCAGAACGTGGACAACCTGCACTTGAAATCAGGGATACGCCCGGAGTTGATCGCCGAACTCCATGGCAACATCACTAAACTGCGCTGCCAGGGCTGCGAATTCCTCATGGACAACGTTGGAGATATGATTCCATGCCCGATCTGTGGAGGGCAGGTGGCCTCCAGTGTGGTGGACTTCGGCCAGTCATTGCCGCAGCACGACCTCGAAGACGCCTATGCGCACTCGAAGCAGGCGGACCTCTTCTTGGCTGTCGGCTCGACCCTGACAGTGACGCCGGCGGCCGACATGCCCCGCGTCGCTCTCCGCGCCGGGGCGCGCCTGGTCATCATCAACCAGGGCGAAACACCGCTGGACAGCGTTGCCCACCTGCGTTTCGACGAGAGGATCAGCGATGTCCTGCCGCCGGCGGTGGAGAGACTTAAAGAGATGATGCAGAATTCCTGACATGATTCCCCATAAGTGGGCCTAGGCCAGCGCGCCCAGCGAGGGCCGACACAGGGAATACTGCTGCGCCCGAGAGACACCGCCCGTTACAGGGATTCGAACCCATCTCTTGGACTCGGGGCCTTGCGCCGGATTCGTTTGAAGTCTTCTGGCAGCTATCAGACATCAGGCTCATTGACACTGACCAGGCCTTCTCCCCTTCTTGTGCCAAAAGTCACAAACCAAAACTGCGTCGGCTGGTATCATTCAGTATGGCGTGGTGCTGACGCCAGAAGGTCATGGTGCCTGATATGTGCCCGGGGTGAAGGAGGTGTGCGTTGTCGCTCGAGAGGAACAAGCCCAAGACAAAGAGCAACAGGCGTGTCTTTCACTGGACGGTTGCCGTAGCATTTTTCGTGCTAGCGCTTTCCGGGTTGATTCTGTATACACCGGCCTTCTCCACGCTGGCCGCTGACAGCTGGACGCGCATCGTCCACCGCGTGGCCGCAGTTCTGCTGGCATCCATCGTTGTCGTCCATGCTGTGACGAACCGTCGGGCCGCGCAGGCATGGCTGAGGGATGCGGCATTCTGGACGGCTGGGCCCTCTGCCAATCCTGACCCTTGGAAGAGGAGACACAAAACCCTGATAGCAGTGGGAGTGGCGCTCTTGGCGGTCACCGGCTTCATACAGTGGTTCCTGAAAGACGCTCTGCCCCGTGACGCCTTCTTCCCTTTTGTCATGGTGCACGACATTCTGTTCTTCTCGGCGGTAATCGTCCTTCTGTTCCACGTTTACCACGAATTCGACTGGTGGTTCTGGAAGAAGCGGCGCTGTGCCAGCTGCCCGACGCCTCTCTGTGCCCGGGTTTGCCCCTCCAATAGCATATCTGTTGCCGAGGATGGCTCGGTCAGGCGAGATGATGCCTGCAACAACTGCCGTCTCTGCATGAACGCTTGCCGGAGGAGACTCTACTACGTCAAATCGTCGAAAGAGACGGATGTTTCGAAAGCAAAACGGCCTTGACCACTTAAGAGAACGCAATGCAGCGACGTGTTGATAGAAATCGAAGTTACGCGGTGAGCACCAAGTATAGCAACCATCACCAACCTGATTCATGTGACCCGGAAAGACCATTCATTTGCTGATCTGGCGTTGGTCAGCGTACAATCTCTAGTCAGGAGCATACTATCCGCGCGAAGGTCAGAACAATCTCGCAGAGAAGGTCCATGCTTAAGGGCAGAGATCGAGACAGAGCCATCATCCAGAGACTGGACGACTGGGAGAAATCGGGGGCCCGGTTTCCTGGGCCTATCGACCAGCAGCTCCGGCTGCTGCGCCTGTACATTGAGGCCCAACCGCGCATCGGGACACCGAAACCGCACCTTGCGCGGGATGCTGTCTCCGCCCTGCTCATGCAGGGAAAGACGATCCTGGCGTTTGATGACCTCAAGCTGGACTGGTCATTGTTGGAGGAGCTCTTCCGGGCCTCGATCAGGATAGTGGTTGTGGAACTGCCGGGGAGTCATGAGAACAGCCAACGCCTGAACCAACTGGCGGCCAATACTCCCCTTTTGCGCCAGGTAGCCAGGGACTACTACAATGGTACTCCTCTGTCCTCCACAGCGACCGAGCACTGTATCGACACAACACTTATGGAGGCATGTACCAGCGCAGCCCTGGCCCCTTTCCTGGCGGCTCACTCAGAGGCACTGTCGGAGTTGGTAGCCCAGGAGCTGTGGCGGCGCAAGGCCTGTCCCTTGTGCGCCAGCGCCGCGGATCTCGCCTTCCTGGAGAAGGAGCAGGGAGCCAGATGGCTGATATGTTCGCGTTGCAGCATGGAGTGGTTGTTCCAGCGCATACAGTGTCCGTATTGCGGAACACAGAAACACGAGTCGCTGGCCTACCGCACCAACAGCCAGGGTCTGTATCGACTCTATACCTGTGAGGAGTGCCATGGCTACATCAAGGCAATCGACCTTCGGAAGGCGGGCACCGAAGTCCTGTTGCCGCTGGAAAGGATACTGACAGTGGACATGGACCGGCAGGCGAAAGAGGCTGGCTACAGGCCGGGACACAAGACGGTCTCGTGAACTCCTTCGCCAAGCCGCGAACGATTCTCCCGGGGCAAGCAGTATATGACTTCGCGCCTGTCTGCAGGCGAGACACATGCCGCCAGAGTGGGTCTCCTCGGGTCTTTAGCGTTGCCGATGGCCTCCTGCCTGGATGTCACGCTCAAATGGATTTGCAGGCCAAGTTCAGCGTATGGTACGATCTTTATATGGCCTTTATATTTGGCACACCGAAACGTTTGGTTTGTGCTTAAGGTTGTGGTGGTGGTGGTGTGGCGTAGAGCGTGAACTAGGGAGAAGCGCCATGGTTCGCTGCAAACGAATGGGTCAAGAGGGGCAAGCAGGCAAAAGTCTGCCTGCCCTTTTCAGTTCCTCAGATACTCGACTTCCCAAGGCAGGCAGAAAGGAGGAGTGGCACTCGTGGAGCTAAACCGTAGAGACTTTCTGAAGCTCTCCGGGGCTGGGGCGGCTGGGGCGGCAGCTGCAGTGGCTCTGAGCACCATCCCTAGTGAGAGCGCGCTGGCCAAGCACATTCCGCTCGATGAGAGGGTCAATGAGACCCCTACCATATGTTGTTACTGCTCGGTGGGCTGCGGGGCCCTCGTGACCCGCTGGGATCACAAGGGCAAGGAAGTCCTGAAGATCGAGGGTGACCCGGACCACCCGATCAACAGAGGTTCGCTGTGCCCCAAGGGCCAGTCCATGTACCAGGTACACAGCGTGGACGCCAGTGTGGACAGCCCCATCAATGACCAGAGGGTGACGAAGCCCCTGTACCGGGCGCCCGGCTCCAGCGACTGGGAGGAGAAGAGGTGGGACGAGATCCTGGATATGATCGCCCGCCGAGTGAGGGACACTCGGGACGCCAGGCTGGTTACCACCGACGCGGCTGGCAAGGTGGTCAACCGCAACGAGGGCATGGCCTCTCTGGGCGGCGGGGAGCTGGATAGCGAAGAATGCGACCTGCTGGTCAAGATGTCCCGCGGGCTGGGCGTGGTGTATATCGAACACTGCGCCCGTCTCTGACATTCCTCTACTGTTGCGGCTCTGGCAGAGTCGTTCGGCAGAGGGGCAATGACCAA
>JAFGCL010000120.1 GCA_016932645.1 Dehalococcoidia bacterium
CTGGCACGGGTTCAAAGAGAAGTTCGGCTTTGAGATCATAGAGGGATGGGGGCTGACGGAGACCGGCTCCACTGGGTGCTGCAACCCTCCCGACGGGCCCAAGAAGGTGGGGTCTATCGGGCGGCCTATGCCGGGTGCTGAGCTAAGGATTGTCGACGACCAGGACAGGGAGGTGCCCCATGGCCAGCAGGGAGAGATCGTCCTCCGCACTCCAGGAATGATGAAGGGTTACTGGGAGAGACCGGAAGAGACGGCGGAAATCCTGAAGGACGGCTGGCTGCACACTGGTGACATCGGCTACGTCGACGAGGACGGGTTCTACTTCATTACCGATCGGAAGAAGGATGTTATCATCAAGGGGGGCGAGAACATTTGCCCAAGGGAGATCGAAGAGGTTATCATGGCCCATCCCAACGTGTGCGAGGCGGCCGTCGTTGGCGTGAAGGATGGCGTCTACGGCGAGGAAATCAAGGCCTTCGTGGTGGCGAAGCCGGGGATGCAGGTCACGTCGCAGGAACTAAATGACCACTGCTGCGCCAGACTAAAGAGGTTCAAGACGCCAAAGGACTTCACCTTCATTGAGGCCCTGCCCAAGAATCTGGTGGGCAAGGTGCTGAGGAAAGAGCTGCGGAAGATGGCCGGGGAGAGCCAGAAAGCCTGATCCCATCCTTGGCCCGATAGCGCGATCTCGACTGGTCAAGTTCCAGAATACCGTTGAGGAGGAGATTCAATGGACTTCGAGTTTACCGAGCAAGAGAAGATGTACCGCGACAGCCTCCGCGATTTCTTGAAGAAGGAGTATGTCCCCATAGTGGACAAGATGGATGCCAAGGGACCCTTGACCAGGGCCGAGGCCATCGATGTGATGAAGAAGTTCCAGCAACTGGGCATCGGCCTGGACCAGGAGAACGCCCGGGGCTTCGTGGGGAGCCCGATACTGTTCGGAATATTCGCGGAGGAAGTAGGGAAGGTCTGGCCCAGTCTGCTTACGCTCTTCGGTATGGGCGCTCTACCGGCCATATACGTTCCCCTGGCCTCGGACGAAGTGAAGGCCAAACTCCTTCCCCGGCTGGAGGCAGCAGAGTTCATCGGGTGCTTCGCCGAGACCGAGCCCGAGGCGGGCTGCGACACCTCGAAGCTGAAGACTACTGCCCGCCCGGTGGGAGACCACTACGTGGTCAACGGGTCCAAGACCTGGATCAGCAACGCCACCATTGCGGATACAGCCCTGGTAGGCGTCACCAATACGGAGACGGGGGCACAGACATTCCTGCTGTTGGACAGAGAGGTATCCCCTTGGGAGGCGAACGAGTTACACAAGATCGGCTGGAAAGCGTCGCCGACAGGGGAGATGTTCTTCGAGGACTGCAAGGTGCCAAAGGAGAACGAACTAGGGGTCCTGATGGGGAACGCTCTGAAGCTGGGACCCAAGCTCAGGGAAGTGCTACCGCTGTCGGACGGCTTCATGAAGCTGCTGACCACGATGGAGCCCTTCACGGCCATGATGACCCTGCCGCGGGCGGGCATGGCCCTGGCGGCAACAGGTATAGCCCAGGCTTCTTTCGAGGCCGCTCTCAACTACGCCAAGGAGAGAAAGCAGTTCGGCAAGCCCATCGGGAAGCATCAACTCATCCAGGAGATGCTCTACGAAATGGCCGTCTCCATAGAGACCGCCAGGCTCCTGGGATACAAGGCGGCGGATGCCATTGTCAAGGGCCAGCCGGAGGCCAGGAAGCTGTCAGCCATGGCCAAGGTCTACGCTGGCGAAATGTCCGTTAAGGTAACCTACCGGGCCATGCAGATTCACGGTGGCGCCGGTTTGGCCACCGAGATGCCGCTGGAGAGGTACTTCCGGGATGCCCGGATGATGACCGTTCCGGATGGCACCAGTGAGATGATGAAGCTGGTGACCGGTTACACGCTGCTGGGAAAGGGCTTCGGGGCGTACAGCTGATCATCACGGTCCGGAATCTCAGGCCTTTCGCAGCATTCAGAGTCCCCGCGGGCCGACGCCGGATGCCGGCCGGCGGCTGAGCGATTGATGGAGGGATGCAATGGAGAAGGTGATCTATCTTGTCTGGAAACACGAGAGCGACACCGAGGCGGTCTTCAGGCAGAAGTTGCTGGAGAGAGTGTCTCGGCAGATCGTTGACGCAGGGGCACACAAACTGCGAATCGGTGTTGTCGACGAGGGTGTGACTGCGGCCGCCTCGCTCAGAATAGAGGCCACCAAGCCGCCGATATCCGGGGTGATCTCCGTCTGGGTGGACACGTCCGTCAGACGCCAGCCCTTCGAGAATGCTATCCAGGCGTCAGTGTCCCGCATGGCGGGCTACCTAGTGACCGAGTCCGAGCCCATCGTGAACACCAAGCACGTGGCGGCAGATGGCCAGAGGACTCCAGGCATGTATCAAGTGGTGCTGTTGAGAAAGCCGCCTCGGCTCAGCCGCGAACAATGGATGGATGTCTGGCTGGGCATTCACACGCAGGTGGCCATAAACACGCAGTCAACCTTCGGCTACCGCCAGAATGTCGTCGCGCGCCCACTGACCTATAGCGCCCCAAAATACGACGCCATCGTCGAGGAACTCTTCCCCGCAGAAGCCATGACCGACCCGATGGTGTTCTACAATGCGGTGGGCGATGAGGCCAAACGTAAGAAGCATGAGAAAGCCATGATCGACAGCGTTGTCCGATTCATAGACTTCGACAAGATGGACCGCATACCAATGAGCGAGTACACGATGAAGTCCTGACGTCAGCAGTGCGAGTCAACGATGCTTAGGGCCATCCTGTTCGACCTGGACAACACTCTCATCCACTTCGGGGAACGCCAGTTCTTTCAGCGCTACATCCCGGCCGTCTCCAGGGTGTTCGCCGACGTCATGCCGGGAGACCTGTTCCTGCAAAGGCTGCTGTCATCAACCGGAATGGTGTTGAACAATGACGGCCAGATAGTCAACGTAGACTGTTTCATGAACGCCTTCTGCAGAGGCTACGAGGAGCAGAGGGGCGAATTCTGGAAACGGTTCATTAGATTCTACGAGACCGAATACGACCAGTTCCGGTCACTGGCCTCGGTTCCTGCCGGAGTCCGTGACATGCTTCTCCAGCTACAGGAAAGATCGCTTAAGCTGGTGATCGCGTCCAACCCTTTGTGGCCTTCAATCGCCCAGAACAAGCGCCTGGCCTGGGCTGGCCTCGGTGGTCTGGATTTCGACCTGATCACCGCCATAGAGAATATGACCTACTGCAAGCCCAACATTGAGTACTACCACGAGATCTGCACGAAGATCGACGAGCGCCCGGAAGCATGCTTGATGGTAGGGAACGACCCCGTCAACGACATGGTGGTGGGCGTCATCGGGATGAAGACCTACCTGGTTACCGACAGCGACCCGGCGGGCCTGGAGGTGAGCCGAGCGACCTACAGCACGCCTCCTGCCGGTATCCCGAAGCCCGATTTCGAGGGCCCATTGCAGGCTGTTCACGAGGCAGTTCAAGCGTTGATGAGCAACTGACCATATCACGTCCGGACCACGCCGAGGATGCCCACAGTTACATAACGGTGGTTTTCCCTTGACTGAGCACCGTCGTTATGTTAGGCTCAGTGGTCGGCAGCAGGGGCATACTCTCCTCTTCGGAATGGGCGCAGCAGGCAGGTCTTGTTGGTATGGGGGAAGAACGGTCGTCGCGAAGGAAGTCGGTTATGTCAAGACTAGCCTTCCTTCAACCTGCAGGGATCGTCAGAGGGATAGCTTCTGCCGTTCTCTTCTGCCTGACCGTCGCCGTCCTGGTGTCGACTCCGACCGATAATCCGGCGATCGCCTGGTCAGGCGACCCGGCGCTGAACACCGTCATTTGCGACGCTGGAAGAGAGCAATCTTCCCCCGTGGCAGTCGGAGACGGCTGCAGCGGCACCATCATCGTCTGGGAGGATTGCCGCAACTCAAACCGTGACATCTACGCCCAGAGGATGGACCCGGCAGGCTCCGCGTTGTGGACAAACAACGGAGTCCCCGTATGCGCCACGCCGTCTGACCGAGTGTCGCCCGCCGCCGTGAGCGACGGCCACGGCGGGGTCATCATCGCTTGGCAGGAGTGCACCGGCTCGACGGGCGACATCTACGCCCAGAGGATAGATCCGGCAGGTAAAGTGCTGTGGACAGGCAGCGGGGTTCCCGTCTGCACCGACCCGGGCAGCCAGGTTTCCCCGGTCCTGGTGAGCGATGGTGCCGGCGGCGCCATCGTTATCTGGAGGGACAAGCGCAGCAGTTCGGATTACGACATCTACGCCCAGAAGATAGCGGCTTCGGGCACGATGCAATGGACGGTGAACGGAGTGGTTATCTGCCAGGCTGCGTTCGATCAGACGTCCGTCACTGCAGTCAGCGACACGCAGGGCGGCGCCATCATCGCCTGGCAGGACAAGCGACGCTGCGGATATGACATCTACGCCCAGAGGGTGAATGAATGTGGGGCGCCGCAGTGGACGGCGAATGGAGTGTGCATTTGCGGCCTGGCAGGACACCAGATTGCACCTGTCACCGTGGAGGATGGTTCCGGCGGGGCCATCATTGCCTGGTCGGATGGACGCAGTGCCACCAAGTACGACGTCTATGGCCAGCGGGTGGACTCGGCAGGTGCAGTTCAATGGACCGCTGACGGCGTGCCCATCTGCACCGCCCCAGGAGACCAGGTCTCCCTCACCGCCGCAAGCGATGGTGCCGGCGGCGCCATCGTCGGCTGGCAGGACAAGCGCTGCCGCACCAACCACGACATCTACAGCCAGCGAGTGGACTCATTCGGCAATCTACAGTGGGCGTCGAACGGCGCGCCCATCTGCATCGCAGCAGGAGATCAGAGATCGCCGGTCATGGTGAGCAGCGGTTCTGAGGGGGTCATAATCGTCTGGGAAGATGCCCGCGGCAGTGGCAAACAAGACATCTATGGCCAGAGCGTGGATTCTGCAGGCAGAGCCCAGTGGGACATCAATGGGGTGCCGATCTGTACTGCCGGCGAGGATCAAACCTCTCCGTCCGCTGCCACAGACGGCTCCGGTGGCGCCATAGTCACCTGGCAAGACAAGCGCAATACAACCGAGGACATCTATGCCCAGAGGGTGCTGGCATCCGGCACACTGTGCTGCCCGCCAAACCAGCCAAGCAACCTTTCGCCAGCCGGCGGCGCGGAAGGGGTCAGCCTGACGCCCACTCTGAAGTGCTCAGCGTTCTCCTCTGCTGAACCCAGAGACAGCCATGATGCGTCACAGTGGAGAGTGACGGCCACCGCCGGAGACTACAGCAACCCCGTGTTCGATTCCGGTCCCGACAGCTTCAGCCTGCGCCAGGTGACATTGGAGCACAGCTTGCTCACCGGCAACACTGCGTACTATTGGCAAGTCAGGCACCAAGGCAGCAACGGGCTGTGGTCACCCTGGTCAGACGAGACGTCCTTCATTACCCGAAACCAGCCCCCGGACCAGCCGGCAGGTGTCTGGCCGGAGAACGGCACTTCGGGCATTGATTTGACTCCCACGTTGCAGTCCTCAGCGTTCTCTGATCTCGACGCAGGCGACACCCACGCCGCTTCACAATGGAGGGTCACCACGACACCCGGCGACTACAGCAGCCCCGTGTTCCTGACCCCGGAGCTCACCACCAGTCTTATCGAGGTCACCATCGACAGCGGATGTCTCACCGGAAACACCGCATACCATTGGCAGGTCAGGCACCAAGACAACCACGGGAGTTGGTCCGACTGGTCAGATGAGAAGAGCTTCACCACGCTGAACCGGCTTCCGGACCAGCCTGCAGGCATCTGGCCGGAGAACGACGCTTCGGGCACCAGCCTGACCCCGATGTTGCAGTCCTCAGCGTTCTCCGATCCCGACGCCAGCGACACTCATGCCGCTTCACAGTGGAGAATCACCGCCACTTCCGGCGACTATGTCAGTCTCATCTTCCTGACCCCGGAGCTCACCTCTAACCTGATTCAGGTCACCGTGGACGGCGGACGTCTTGCCGGGAACACCACCTACTTCTGGCAGGTCAGGCACCAAGACAATCACGGAGGTTGGTCCGCCTGGTCGGAAGAGATGGCTTTCACCACGCGCAACCAACCGCCGGACCGGCCGATAGGCGTTTCGCCAGAGGATGGAGCCCTTGGCATTGGCTTGACTCCGACGTTGCAGTCTTCAGCGTTCCATGACCCAGATGCCGGCGACACCCATGCAGCTTCGCAATGGAGAATCACCACTACCCCCGGCGACTACAGCAGCCCCGTGTTCTTGACCCCAGAGATCACCTCCAACCTGATCCAGGTCGTCGTGGACAGCGGATGTCTCAACGGAAACACCACGTATTTCTGGCAGGTCAGGCACCAGGACAATCACGGAGAGTGGTCTGACTGGTCGGTTGAGACGGGCTTCACCACTCTGAACCGACCGCCGGACCGGCCTTCTCCAGTCTCGCCCCCATCAGGCACCGAGGGCACGAGCTTGTCTCCCACCCTGGAGTCCTCTACATTCTCCGATCCGGACGGTGACGATACACACGAAGCATCGCAATGGCAGGTAACCACGACAGCAGGAGACTACAGTAACCCCATCCTTGACATCAGCCATACAGTGGAATCGAGCTTGACCAGCATGGCCATAACCACCGTTACTCTCAATCCAGCTACAACCTACTATTGGCGGGTAAGGTACCAGGACAATCACGGTGCATGGTCTGAGTGGTCTGAAGAGGCCTCTTTCACAACCGAGAGCACTCCGCCGGTTATCACAGATAACCGTCCGCCCGATCAGCCGGTTTGCCTGACACCTGAGGACGGCGCTACGGGCGTCAGCACCTCTCCAACGCTGGAGGCATCGGCCTTCCATGACCCCGACGCGGATGACAGCCAAGCAGCGTCGCAGTGGCAAATAACGGCCAAACCCGGGGACTACCAAGGCCACACATTCGACGGGGCTGCGAGCGGCAACAGCATCACCGTCTCAGCAGGTGTGCTCAGCCCGGATACCACCTACTACTGGAGAGTCAGGTATCAGGACAGCCACGAAGCATGGTCTGAATGGTCCGAGGAATCATCGTTCACCACAGAGGCAGAGGTACCGGGCGACACCGACGAAGAGACAGCCATGACCTCCTGGATATACCTCGGCGCTATAGTTGCGGTAGCTGCTCTGGCCAGCGCCGCCGTTATCTGGCGGAATGCCCATGCAGCCAGAATGGCGACCAAATAGGACTGCGTGGCGGAAGCCACGTACCAGCCGCCAGTGTACCCGAATCGCTTCGCCCGGATCATCAAGAACTTGACACCAAATGGACTTTCTGAAGCGGTTTGCAGTAATCTATCGACAGGAACACGGGCGGAGATCACCGGAATGTATGTCATCACCAGAGACGGGGTGGAGTCTCTGATCAGGAGACTGCTGGATCCCGTTGAGGCCGGCGGTTGTCGGAGTGAATTGGAGAAGATGCTGGAAATAAAAGAGGTGCTGTCCTGGCGGGCTGACGCCGGGCCGTGTTCCGCCGCCCGCGTCATGTCACCCGGCCTTTTTGGAGAAGCTCAACTCCTCCAGGCAGCTCTGGATGCTTTTGACAAGGGTAGCTACCAGGAGGCCGCCGCACTGGTCAGCGAATTCTCTCATGAAGCTGAGCGCAACGGCTCCTACCGGATATGGTGAGGAGTCGCACCGATTGTGCAGCGTAGTGAAATGCGGGATGCTCCCACGGGAATGACAGGGCAGGTGTCCGCCTGAGGCGGACCGGGGGTTGGGCGTGTCCCCAAGCCAGGAGCCATCAGCTCATGGCTCATAGTCCCAGAGTAGGTCACCAAAGGGGGTTGAAACACGAGTAAGGCACAACTGGAACCGGTTGAACTAGCCAAGAGAATTGTGGAGATAGCGGCAGACAAGCAGGCGACAGACGTGGTCCTGCTGGACACCAGAAAGGTCTGCTCGTTCGCGGATTACTTCGTTATCTGCAGCGGAGACAGCGACCGCCAGTTAGAGGCCATTCACCGGGCCATCGTCGAAGGGCTGAAGGCAGAAGGCAATGTCCACTATCATTCTGAAGGAACCGCAGCCTCAGGATGGGTGTTGCTGGATCTGGGGAATATCGTGGTCCACATCTTCTCCACTGCTGAAAGGGATTTCTACCAACTGGAGAGCCTGTGGAGTGCGGCGCCAGTCATAGTCAAGATGATCTAGTGGTGATGAGGCATGAGGCAAAACGTCCGCGAAGCCATACTCTACGAGGCACTGCCGGACTCGCGGGTACGGTGCAATGTCTGCCAATGGCGTTGCGTCATTGGACCCGACAAGTTCGGGGTATGCCGCGTTCGTCAGAACATGGAGGGAAAGCTCTATCTCCTGAGCTATGCCCTCGTCTCTTCGGCAGCCGTCGATCCCATCGAGAAGAAGCCTCTCTTCCATTTCTTCCCCGGCACCGAGTGCCTCTCTCTGGGCGGATGGGGCTGCAACTTCCACTGCCAGGACTGCCAGAACTGGGAGATTGCCTGTACAGACGTCCCACCCACCGCTTCCCAGGTAGTCAGTCCCGAGGCCGCGATCGAGCTCGGTCGGCAGCACGGCTCCGCAGGCATAGCGTGGACATATAATGAGCCGGGCATCTGGCTGGAGTATACACTGGATTCAGCCAGGCTCGCCAAGCAGAACAAGCTTTACACCGTCTATGTTACCAACGGCTACTCCACGCCGGAAGCGCTGGATGCCATCGGCCCCTACCTCGATGCGTGGCGGGTAGACATAAAAGGCTTCTCAGACACTCTCTACAAGAACCTAGCCAAGATATCCAAATGGCGGGGCATCCTTGATGTCGCCAAACGCGCCAAGCAGAAGTGGGGCATGCACGTGGAGGTGGTGACCAACATAATCCCCACCATGAACGATGACGACGAACAGTTAAAGGGGATAGCCAGTTGGATCAGGTCCGAATTAGGGGAGTTGACGCCATGGCATGTCACCCGCTTCTACCCCCGACACCATATCAGAGACCTCTCCCCCACCCCAGTCGCCACCCTGGAGCGCGCCATCGCCATCGGCCACGAGGCCGGATTGCGCTTCATCTATGCCGGCAACATCCCCGGCCATTCCAGCGAGAATACGACCTGTTACTCCTGTGGTAAACTGGTCGTCAGGCGGCGGGGCTATCAGACCCAGGTGGTGGGACTGGAAGGCTCGAAATGCCGCTTCTGCGGCGCTGAACTGAACTTCCGAACATGACCTGACTGGTGTCCGCCTGAGACGGACGGGGGTTTGTAGTGTTCCCAAAGTCGAAACTCCAAATCCCAGATTCGAAATCCGAAGAGGGTGCAGGGACGAGTCCCTGCCGGGAGTCCGAGGGTGTCCCTCGGTTCTCGTGTTTTCTCTTCCCCCAAGACTGGGGGACTAAGGGGGTTGACGAACACCATCTGAAGAGGTGAAAACATGGAACCTACATCTGAACCCAAGAAGCTGCATCCACTCGCCCAGTTGGCAAAGGACACCGTGGAGACCTACGTCAAATCGGGCTACATGGTGACGCCCAGGGAACTAACGCCGGAGATGAAGGAACGCGCTGGCGTTTTCGTTTCTATCAAGAAGTCGGGCATGTTGAGAGGGTGTATCGGCACCTTCGAGCCAAGGCAGCCGAACGTGGCCGAAGAGATCATAAACAACGCCGTCAGTTCAGCGACTCAGGATCCCCGTTTCCCCGCGGTGATCCCCGCCGAGCTTCCATACTTGACCTACAGCGTCGATGTTCTCACCAAGCCGGAGCCCGTGGAGAACGCCAGCCAACTTGATTCAAAGAAGTACGGGGTGATTGTGGAGAGCGGAAGGCGCAAGGGACTTCTTCTGCCCGACCTGGAAGGCGTGGATACAGTGGAGGAACAGATCGATATCTGCCGCCAGAAGGCCGGTATCCCTCATCAAGAACCAGTGAATCTCTATCGGTTCCAGGTCAAGAGGTATTCAGCCATCTGACTGGGCCTCCTGGCTGCGTTTCCGCCAGGTCCACAGGAAGTTGACGCCGAAGTTCCAGGCCATGCCGACGATAATAGCGACAGTGTAGGCCAGCATGTACTGGAGATCGGACAATTCCTTCAGCGGCCAGTACGCCGCCAGCCTATAGACCAGAGGCGGCAGGCTGACTAGCGCGTACTTGCCGAAACGTACCAGCTTGGAACGCTTTGTCTTCTCGCGCCTATCACGGAACGTCCACGCATCATTGAGCATGAAGTTCCAGACTGTGGCGGCAGCATAGGCGGGAAGGATGGCGACCAGGTCAGGCAGGCTGGTGTAGTTGTAGAGGGCCCAGAATATGGGCATGTCCACAAAGACGCCGCTCAGACCCACCACCGCGAACCTGACGAACCGGCCCAGGCCGATGGGTCCCCTTGCCATAGCCAGGAGACGTGCCGGCAGACTGGCTGGTGTCTTGCCGGCCTCGGGACTTCCCTCATCCATAGGGGCTCAATGGTAGTCAGGCTTGGGGACAGTGTCAACACTGCATATGATAGTGAGACTGGGCTAATGTCCGGTTCCCAAGCCACATGACACTATAGATATAGGTCACATTGAGATGGTTGCACTGTTGCCTAGACCTGTGCTAACATCTGCCACAATTGATTATGAATATACAGTTACCTATTCCTGAGAGATATGTTAGATATGTAGTAATTATCGATTATGATTATACATGAGCCCAGATGGAAGGGTGTCAGAACACGAATGTAGTGGCACCCTGGAACGTTCTTGAACGCAGTAGCAATGTCACAGATGATAATGGGCATGGAACAGCGATGATCTCCGCTGCCTGTTGCAGCAAGGAATGTGGCATATTGGGCATTGCTCCCAAGGCATATGTTATGCCGATAGAAGCTACGAACGAATACGGAATCGTAACACCTGAGAGACTGGCACAAGGATTCTATTGGGCAGCTGATAATGGTGCTGACATATTGTGCTTGAGTTTGGGCAGCCTTTTATACAACCAAAGCGTAGCAGACTCCATATACCATGCGAACAGCAGGGGAGTCATTATTGTTGCCGCAGCAGGGGACTATTCGGAGGAAGATTTACTCTTCCCGGCGAGGATGTCGAATGTCATTGCCGTGGCATCCGAAGACAAGAGGGGCATTCTGTGCGACTTCAGCAGCTATTCTGGAAACGAGAGCATTTCGATTCCCGGCGAAGGTATAAAGACGCTATACATCGACGAGGACGGCAGGAGTGTCATCAAGAGTACATCGGGCACCTCGGTATCTTGCGCCATGATGGCAGGAATCATCGCTCTGGGTCTGGAAATCAACCGTGGTGCTTCTGTCGATTTTATGATTGATTGTCTCAATAGAGCTGATCGTGGTAGGATTATCGACGTTCAGGAATTCTTGAGCCTAGTCTTGGACCAGGAGTGAGGTCAATGATGAAGAATGTGAAACTGGCTAACCGCGTAATGCTAGCAATAGCGACACTACTGTGTGTAGCCTGTGTGACAATAATAGCGATCGATTGGGCAAGTGGCAGTACGTCAATGCTGCTCGAGTTGACTAGTCGGACTCTATTTGTGCTGATTCTTGTGGCGTTGCTTGCTCGATCCATAGTGAACAAAGAAAGTGCTTCCACGAGATATCTCATCTTGGGCGCCATTGTGATACTCTTGGTCTTTTTGGTTGCGTTTGCAGTGCACCATCCAACCCGGCAGTGGCCGTAGACTTTCCTTCACGGGCAACTTCGATTCTGCCCTTTGCCTCGGAGACAGCGAAATGGCACAAAGTAGAGAGACTCGCTCAATTGCTCTGTCGTTGATCTTGTTGGCGTTTGCCGGAATTGTGATACCGCTAACATCCCCGGCGAGAGCCTGCTCTTGAGGGGGGTCTTGGTCCCTGACGGCCGTCAGCAATCCCAAGTGCGGGGGTAGCGTGACATAGGATCCTCCGCTTTGCGGCGCTTCTATGTATGACAATAACACGGTGGTCATATTGATTGCTGTCCCATCCGAAGGATACGAATTTCAAAGATGGACCGGCGATGTCGATGGAGTAGGGAACACTCAAGACAGCACCATTGAAGTTGTGATGAGCAAAGATCGTATAATAGCAGTCAATTTCACCGCGCCTGGGGGACTGCTCACAGTCATTGCTGAAGCCAGCCCTGTTGTGGGCGGTTTCGTCACCATGGAGACTCCCTGCGGCTCCTTAACCAGCAATAGTGTTCAAGGAGTGATTTCCTTCGGCTGCTCGCCTGGAACAGCAGTTACTCTGGAAGCAGTAGCTGCTGAAGGCTATCGTTTTCGTGGATGGAAGGGTGACGTCTCGGTACACCATAACAATGTGACCTTGACCGCAGATTCGTCGAAAACGGTCACTGCGCACTTCAGCAAGCCGTCTCATTTCGCGTAGCCATGGGTGGTGGCAGGTGTAGCCGCCTTTGGAGTAGTGGCGTTCATCTCTGCTTTTTCGATGCTGTCCAGGAGGCGCTAGGTAGA
>JAFGCL010000121.1 GCA_016932645.1 Dehalococcoidia bacterium
GGAGATGCTGCGCTCGTGCGCTTTGGCGGCTGCGGTCGAGGGATGGAAGCATGAATCGGGAGTCTACGCACCAAGGCTGGCGCCCGCGGCTGCCGGCAAAGTCTTCGCAGCCAAGAAGCTGGGAGAGGACCGGTACTACATGCAGGATGCTGCTGGCGGCCTGGTGGCCACCATGGCTTCAGAGCGCGACTATTTGAGCCCCACGGTGGGCAAGTTACTGGAGAAGTACTACAAAGGTCGGGATGGAGTGCCGACGGTGGACAGGGTGCGGGCCTTCAAGCTCATCGAGGATCTGACGGCCTCCGAGTTCGCCGGGTGGTATCATGCCATGTGCATCAGTGGAGGTGGAGCCTCTCAGACTTACAAAGCCGTGGTTGCCATGGAATACGACCTGGAAAGGTGCAAGGCGAAGGCAAAGAGGGCAGCCGGAATCCGGCAGTAGCCGGCAGCCAACAATCGACATGAAGGACTGGGACTCCCTATACCAGGAAAGGGGCGTGGTTCAGAAGGGGCTGTCGCCCAAGGCCGGCGATGCCGCGGACTTCCTGCGGGAAGCCAAGGCAGATACGATACTCGACCTGGGTTGCGGCACGGGAAGACACACAGCGTACTTGGTTCAAAACGGGTTCGATGTCATTGGATGCGATTCGTCAGCGGCTGGTCTGCACATCGCCAAGGGAGCTCTGCCTGAAGTCGAATTCCAGGTGTGCGACGTGGGTTCACTTCCTTACAAGAACCGGAGTATCAACAGCATCTTCTGCCACGCTGTGATCCAGCATGGGACTCTCGCCACAATCAAGAAGGTCATTGCGGAGATTCACCGTGTCCTGATGAGTGGGGGTGCGCTGTTTCTCACCGTGACTTCTACCGAACACCCTGAGTATGGGACGGGACACGAGATCGAACCCGGCACCAAGATGAACATCGACGCGATTGATGGGGACATGCCGCACCACTACTTCACAGAGCAGGAGATGCGAGACTTGTTCGGGCGTTTCATGATAGTCAAGCTGGAGCACTACAGAGCGCCGAGCGAGAAGAGCCCGGGCCGTATCGCCGCCACATGGGCCATATACGCGAGGCGCCGCGACGACCAGGGCTCAGATCACTTCAGTGGCGTGGCGATGACAACGAAGAGTTGAAACAGCTGGTTGGGCCCGGCCACTGCTTCCCACCTGATTGACTGGAACCGGCATGACTCCAGCAATCCGCACAACTCACGCTTGGAGTAGATCCGGTAGTCCCCGTCATTGTGGAGCGGCAGGAATCTGGAAACGTAGAACAGCAGATTGTCCAACTGCCTCACCGGGTAGAAGGTCGTTACGTCGGCAATGATAAGCTTGCCATCCGTGCTGATCACCCGATATATCTCAGCCAGAGCTCCTCGTGGATTCGAGAAGTGGTGAAACGCTGTCATGCACGTGACGCAATCGAAGGAGTCATCGGCATAGCTCAGTTGGTTTGAGCAGATATCGCATGTGCTCACCTCCGCCTTTGCACCCAGCCTGTTCCTGGCAATCCCCGTCATCTCAGGTGAGATGTCAACACCATGAAGCTTCACGTCCGGAGACATGGCAGAAATGCGGGATAGCATGACTCCCGTGCCGCAGCCGATATCGAGGACAGACCGGCGGCCCATGCCGACCAGCTTCTCCAGCACTGTGTCATGGAAGCACGCTGCTATCCTGCCGTCGAAACGCGAATCGTAGGTGCTAGCGGTCTTGTCGAAGTACTCCCTCGTCTTCTCCTCGTACTTACCCACGTTGCCATGCCTCATTCGACGTGATTGGCTCTTGGGGTCTCAGTCCTGCAGATGGATGCCCAAACAGGTCGTCCCAACCTAGGCTTGGATGAGCACATACTGTATTCGATCCGCGACCAGCGCCCATAGGATCACCCTCCACGGACAGCCGTGTATTCCCTCACCAGTGCTGATTGCATGAGGCCGGCATAGTGCTTCCTGATGGTGAAGTCCCGGGCGCCGGCCTTTTGAATCAGAGACCTCATTTCCAACGAGGAATACGCCCCCCTCAACCTCTCCACCTCTTTGCCCCCGAAGGGCAGCAGTCCCAGCCACCACACGCGATTGAGGTCATACAGATACACGACCCCACCGTCTTTGGTAGCAGCCCAGATGTTCCCCAGACAGCGCTCCGGGTCCTTCCAGTGATGGACGGAGAACGCGGAGTAGACCAGGTCGAATCTGCCTAGTGATTCCAGGAAACCGCGGTCGCCCACATCGCCCAGAACACACTTCACTCTGTCCTGAACCCCTCTCTCTTTCATGTAGCCGCTGGCCAGTAACACCATGTCCGGTGAGATATCAATGGCGGTTATTCTCACGTTCGGGTCTTTCTCGGCAATCATGGCTGCCAAGAAACCGGGTCCCGAGCCTATCTCAAGGTAGCGTCCCGAGATACCGAGTCTGCCCAGGTGCTTCAGCAACGGCCGGTACATGAGCCCGGCATACTTTCTGTGGTTCTCGGCGTAACTTCTGGCTTCCTCGGCGCCTGTGATGCCTTCATCTTGATGTTGAATTCTACTCACCATCTTCGTCTACCCCCTCTCAAAGTAATCCTGGGCAGTCTGTACCCATCGCTCTCCTGAATGCCCCGAATCGGACAGATATCTAGCGGCGACTAGTCCTTCTGCCGGCTGCTGCGGCCAGCGGCGCCACTGCCAGCCAAATCGTGATCGTCATCAGCATCGCCAGCGGATAACCAGCAGTGGGCAGACCCAGCTTCGGAGCGATCACACCCCAGAGCAACATCAGGAAGAATGAACTCAAGAAGAACCCGGGAATTGCAGCCAGGATCGCAAAGTAGCCCATCATCGATCACACCTCCTTGGTCTTCTCTCTCAACTTGCGCCGGACATGAGAGTCCACGGACAGCTCAATCGCCTCCCGCATATCGCGCAGGGCTTCCACCATCGACCTGCCCGACCCGATGGCTACCGGAGGCTGCCAGACCGCGTAGTAGCGTCCTCCGTCTTTGTCACGTCCGACTTCGATATCACTCATCGCTGCCACCTCAACAACCCCTCTCCGTGCTACTCCTCGATTATGGCTTCGATCTCCCCACATGCACGAGAGATGACTTCCCTGATACGCGCCATCTTCTGCGGATCCGACCTCCGCCCCCAGTGGTGATGACGCATCAGCCTTCCCAGCCGCCTCAGTTCCGCCATCGTCTCACGCGCCTCACCACCACCCTTCGCACCCCACATGTCGCTCATGTGCTTCTTGATTCCCTCGGCGAAGTCCTTCTGCTCATGGAGAAACCGATGCCCTTCTTCGGTGACGGTGTAGATCTTCTTCCCTTCGTGCTCCGCAGCAGTCACATAGCCTGCTTCCTCTAGGAATTGAAGTGTGGGGTAGACGGCGCCCGGACTCGGCGCATAGAAACCATGCGAACGTTCCTCCAGGCTGCGGATTATCTCGTACCCATGCCTGGGCTTTTCGGCAACGAGGCCAAGTATCACATACTTCAGATCGCCCTTCTGGAATGGCCTCTGCTCCCAAGAGCTCTCATACATTCTGTGCCTTCCAAACATCTCCTAGCCTCCATCATATCTCGATATATCGAAACATATCATAACACCGTTTAGACTGCCTGTCAAGAGGGTGTGGGAGTTGCTGCAGGATCGGAATCTCGACCGCCGTGGAATGGCTACCCCTTCAGGTCAGATGAAAACCAGGAAGGCCATTGCAGGGGATTGGGTTCCGGTATTCTGTCACGCAAAGCGGTTGTCAGAACGTCTTTGTTCAACGTCAAAACGAGAGGCCTTCATCCACCCGGATGTCGCATTCTGCCAGCAGTCAAACTGCGGGACGTATGGTTTGATGTCGATCAATGGCGTACCGTCAAGCATGTCCAGCCCGCGGACCGTCAGTACGTTGCCGGACACTTTCAGCAGTTCAACGACTGAGACCCCGATGTGGGCCGGACGCAGCGGTGAGCGGGTGGCAAACACACCTCTTGTCACAGTGTCCATGTACGGAACCACCTTAAGCTCCGTACGGGTTGCCATGTGGAAACGGTATATGAGGTAGATGTGGCTGAATCCATCAAGGTCTCTCAAGCCTTCCGCAAACCTCTCATCAACCACCACCGTGCCCCCAGCGCCCTGAGCACCCAGGGATTGGACAGGCATGCCCTTCATCTCAGTGAACGGAGAGTGGATGATGCCGATCGTCTCTACTGGAATCGTTTCATTCATGACGGCTTCTCCTTCTAGGTACTGGCCTCTATTGTCACTCTCCGCAGTGTCCGGCACAAGCCTCCGCCACTGGGCAGCCTGTAGTCTCAGCGCAACGCCCTTGTCACCAATGAGTCTGCCTTTGCCCTTCGTGTTGTTAGGGCCACGATCGGGGTGCTATAATTTGGCCCGTTGAACCCTCTTAGACCCGAAAGGGGTCAGACCAGCAAATGTCACACATGTTAGTTGCTGTTGTCGGTGGCAGCACATGCTCTGCTGAAGACGCCCGGGTGGCGGAGGCGGTGGGGCAGGGGCTGGCGACGCGGGGGGCCACACTGGTATGCGGGGGAATGGGTGGTGTCATGGAGGCCGCCTGCCGCGGGGCCAAGTCGGCCGGCGGTCTGACCGTAGGCATCCTACCCGGAGATGACCCAAGGTCAGCCAACCAGCACGTGGATCTTCCGGTCGTAACGGGCATGGGCCACGCCCGAAATGCCATCGTGGTTAAGACCGCTCAAGCAGTCATCGCTGTGGACGGCAGCTACGGCACGCTCTCCGAGATCGCCCTCGCACTCCAAAATGGCATCGCAGTGATAGGACTCGGCACTTGGGCCCTCTCCCTCCACGGACAGGCGGACCGGTCTATAGTCCAGGCGCGGGATGCGGAGGAAGCCGTCGAGAAAGCCATTGCTGCGGCAGGAAAGAGGAGGAACTAGTCATGTTGTCAAGAACAGGCACGATCAAAGACGTTGCCGCCTGGGAAATCCTGGACTCACGGGGCAATCCGACAGTGGCAGTGGAGGTCAAGCTGTTTGATGGCACCTCTGCCGTGGCCGCCGTTCCCTCGGGAGCCAGCACCGGCACATACGAGGCCCTGGAACTGCGTGACGGAGACAAGAAGCGGTACCGCGGACTGGGAGTGCTTCAGGCAGTGAAGAATGTCAACCAGGAAATTAGAGCGGCCGTGGTCGGCCTCTCCATCGCGGATCAGGCTGCCATCGACCAGAAGATGATTGATCTTGACGGCACAGACGACAAGTCACGCCTGGGGGCTAATGCCATACTAGGAGTGTCCCTAGCCGCGGCTCATGCCGCAGCGAAGTTCCTCAATATCCCTTTGTACCGCCATCTGGGTGGCAGCGCCGCCTGCACTCTGCCGGTGCCCATGCTCAATATCCTCAACGGCGGAAAACACGCCCACGACTCCACCGATCTTCAGGAGTTCATGGTGGTGCCCAGTGGAGCAGAGAGCTTCGCTGAAGCGTTGCGAATTGGCGCCGAGGTCTACCACACCCTCAGGTCCGTGTTGCAGGATAGTGGATTGAACACCAATGTGGGCGACGAAGGCGGATTCGCCCCGTCTCTGAAATCAAACCGGCAAGCCGTCGAAATGATCATCAAGGCCATCGAAAAGGCTGGCTACAGGCCTGGCAAGGACTGCTTCATCGCGCTTGATCCGGCAGCCAGCTCCTTCTATGAGCAAGGCAAGTATCACCTCGCCAAAGAGAAGGCCACCCTCACCAGTAAAGATATGGTCAACTACTACGCCGAATGGGTAGCCAACTTCCCCATCATCAGCATCGAGGATGGCATGGCTGAGGACGACTGGGAAGGCTGGCATGCAATGCGGGACAAACTGGGCCAGAAGGTGCAGCTAGTCGGTGACGACCTGTATGCCACCAACATCAAGCGGCTGGAACGGGGCATAACCGGGCATGCCTCCAACTCCGTCTTAGTGAAGCCCAACCAGGTGGGCACCCTCACAGAAGCCATCAAGGTCATCCGCAGAGCACGGCAGGTGAGCTGGACGTCCGTGATCAGCCACCGCTCCGGCGAGACCGAGGACACCACGATCGCCGATCTCGCGGTGGCTCTGAACACCGGCCTGATCAAGACCGGCGCTCCCTGTCGCTCCGAACGGAACTGCAAGTACAACCGCCTCCTTCGGATCGAACAGGAACTGGGCCCCGAGGGCCGCTTCCCCGGGCAGCAGGCCTTCTTCAGCCTGGGCAAGTAGCCATGGAGATCCTCCCAGGCATACACCAACTGAAGCTGCCATTCCCGCTTCAGCTCGACCAACTGGCCGTCAACGCCTACCTCATCCAGGGGGACAAGGGCTGGATGCTGGTCGACACCGGCTGGAACACCAACCAAGCCTTCTCTGCCATGGAGCGGCAGTTGCGCGAGATCGGCCACGGGTTTGATAACATAACCCTCATACTCATCACGCATTTTCACCCCGATCACTACGGCCTGGCCGGGCGGCTGGTCCAGGCGTCCCACGCCAAAGTGGCCCTTCACCAGATCGAGAAGGATTTCATCGACTCCAGGTACATGAACATGGACGGACTACTCGACCAGACGGCAGAAATCCTCCGCGCGAACGGAGTGCCGGAGAAAGACCTCCCCCGGCTCCAGAAAGCCTCCCTGGGCGTGAGGCAGTACGTTGCGCCCGTCTCGCCAGAGGTGGTACTGCAAGGAGGGGAGGTCATCACCCAGGGCCAGTTCCAGTTCGAAGTAGTCTGGACGCCGGGGCATTCCCCGGGACATGTCTGCCTGCTGGAGCGGAGCCTGAAGGTCCTCATCTCCGGCGATCATGTGCTGCCGGCCACGTTCCCCAACGTGGGTCTGCACTCCCAGTCCGGCACAGACCCCCTGCCGAACTACCTCCGCTCGTTGAGAGCTATCGAGGAATTGGATGTCGACCTGGTGTTGCCGGCACATGAGCACGTCTTCAGCGGCCTGAAGCCGCGGATCCAGGAAATACTCCACCACCACGAAGAGCGCAAGAAGGCCATCATTGCTTCTCTGAGTGAAGGCCCTCAGACGGCCTACGAGGTGTCGCTCAAGATACCCTGGATTGTGAACGGCATCACGATGTCCTTCGACCAACTGCAGGCCCTGGACCGGCGCCTAGCGGTGATGTCAGCCATGGCCCACCTGGAGCCATTGCACAGGGAAGGCACGGCGGAGAAGAGCCAGAGGGATGGCACTGTCGTCTACAGCCTGGCAGGTGGCCGTTGAAGACCATCGGCATCACTACCACCGTCCCTACGGAAGTGCTCCTGGCGGCCGGGTACCAGCCCATAGATCTGAATAATCTCTTCATCGGTGATCCGGACCCCGACCGCCTGGTGGGCGTCGCCGAAAGAGCAGGCTTCCCCCAGAACTGCTGCACCTGGATCAAGGGCATCTACGGAGCCTGCGTGGACCGTGGAGTCGGCACCGTGCTCTGCGTGACCACGGGAGACTGCTCCAACACAGTGATGCTCATGGAAGTGCTGAAACTGCGGAAGTTCCGGGTCATCCCTTTTGCCTATCCGGACCATCCTGACACGAACCAGATGCAGGCCCGCCTGCAGACTCTGGCCGATACCCTGGGCACCACGCTGGAGGCCGCGGAGGAGGTGAAGGCGCACTTGGCCCCGTGCCGCCGGCTTAGCAGAAAGCTGGACACCCTCACCTGGAGGGACAACCTGATCAGCGGCTGGGAGAACCACATATGGCTGGTGTCCAGTTCGGATTTCGGTGGCGATCACCGCCGGTACCAGCGGGAGCTGCAGGGCTTTCTGTCCGAATGCCACCACCGCCAGCCCTTCTCCGAAGAAATCCGGCTGGCCTACATCGGCGTCCCTCCGGTCTTCGCTCGGGACCTGCACCGCTTCGTGGAGCAGCGCGGGGCCAGGGTGGTCTTCAACGAGGTCCAGCAGCAGTTCGCCATGCCCCACCTCTGCCACTCTCTCCCTGAGCAGTACTCCAACTACACCTACCCCTACTCCATCTTCGACCGCATCAAGGACATCAGGGCGGAACTGCGCCGCCGGAGGGTGGATGGGGTAATCCACTACGTTCAGGCTTTCTGTCACCGGGCCATTGGTGATATCATATTCCGAGAGCGATTTGACTTGCCGATGATAACACTCGAAGGAAACGCCGACTACGTGCTGACTCCGCACCTGCGGACGAAGGTGGAGGCGTTCCTCGATATGATAGGACGCAGTCGCCGTCTA
>JAFGCL010000122.1 GCA_016932645.1 Dehalococcoidia bacterium
GCTGATCCCCGAGTTCTGGAAGGAAGCCCCGGTCGAGCGGCGCGTCCAGCGCCACGTCATATCCATGCTATCGGAGAAGTCCTCCGTTTCTATCGACTTCAACACGGGCACCTCCAACCATCCCGAGTCCGCAGGCTACACTGTCCTCCGGGCGAAATTCGACCGCTGGTTCGCCCAGAAGGTGGAGGAGGCGGGGGCAATGGTGATCACTGGCAGCCGCGCCGACGACCTGATAATGGAAGAAGGCCGCGTGGCGGGCATCGTGGCCGGCGGCGACAACATCGCGGCCAAAGTGGTCATCGCCGCCGATGGGGTCAACTCCCTGCTGGCTGACAAGGCTGGTCTAGGCGTCAGCCTGGCCCCTGAAAACGTCAACCAGGGCATCAAGGAAGTCATCAAGCTTCCCCGGGAGACGATTGAGGAGCGGTTCAACGTCACCGCCGATGGGGGGGCCGCCATGCACTTCTTGGGCTTCTGCACCCGCGGCGTGCACGGCGGCGGTTTCTTGTACACCAACCAGGACAGCCTGTCGCTGGGCGTCGTGGCACAACTGAAGGCACTCATCGAGAACAAACTGAAGAGCGTTGAGCTTCTGGAGAGCTTCAAGGAACATCCCTCGTTGCGGGAACTGGTGAAGGGTGGCACCACCGTCGAGTACTCGGCCCACTTGGTTCCCGCCGGGGGCCTCAGGATGGCGCCCCAACTCTACACCGATGGAATGCTCGTCACCGGGGACGCCGCCGCCCTGGTGCTAGCCACCGGACGCGCCCTGGAAGGACTCAACTTCGCCCTGGCCTCAGGAATAGCCGCTGCGGAGACGGTCAAGATGGCCAAGGAGAAGGCCGATTTCAGTCAACAAACCCTTTCACAGTACGTGAAGCTGATGTCGGAGAGCTTCGTCCTCCAGGACCTAGTGCGGTTCTACGGCGCGCCGCAGTTCCTGGAAAACCCGCGGCTGTATGGTGTCTATCCGGAATTGGCCTGCAGCTTGGCTGAGAAGGTTTTTGAGGTGGATGGCAACCCCAAGAGCACAGTGTGGCAACTAGCTAGGGAGGAGATGAGAGACAAGATCTCCCTCTGGCAACTGATGCGCGACGCCATGGCCGCTAGGAAAACGATATGAACGACATGACCATGGAGCAGAGACTGGCGCTGAACCACTACGATGTGGACACCGAGGCCCACATCAAGGTTAAGCCAGAAGTGTGCCAGGAATGCGATCTGCGCCCTTGCCTGTACGTTTGCCCCGCGGAGTGCTTCAAGCTCAAAGAGGGCAAAATAAGCTTCAGCTACGAGGGTTGCCTTGAGTGCGGCAGTTGCCGCATCTGCTGCGATCAAGAGGCCATCGAGTGGGCCTACCCTAGGGCTGGCTTCGGGATCTCCTACGAGTACGGATGAAGCGACTGCCTAGCCGCTGGCCGGCACTGCGGCTTTATGCCTTTCCATGCATTTCGCTTCCAGTTCCCGCAGCTTGGTCTGATAGGCTACGGAGGTGATCTTGTCTGTGGTCATGACAACGGCATCTTCGCTGTTGTCAGTGTAGTAGCGACGCCGAATCCCCACACTCTTGAACCCGTACTTGGCGTAGAGAGCCTGCGCTGAACGGTTGGAGGCCCGCACTTCCAGAGTCACAACCTGGGCCTTCATCTGGACTGAGAGATTGATGATAGCTATGAGTAGCATTTCGCCGATGCCCTGATGCTGATGGCCCTGCCGAACGGCTATCGACGTGAGGTGCGACTCATCCACCATCATCCATATGGAAGCATATCCGACGATGAGCTGTGCGTCCTGGACATCGGCAACTTGGGTGGAGGCATCATCCCTGCCCAGCATGTGCCTCACTCCGGCGACCAACGACTCCCACATACTCCTCTTAGGTACCGTCGCATTGCTGACCGTGCGGCGAGACTCGTCGACAGCCACCAGATAGCGGACCATGCTGGAACTGAGTTCTCGCTTGAATGATGGGGGAGGCCACTCCGTTGGAAAGGCTTCTCGGTCAATCTCGCTGACCTGGGGGATATCGTCAGCATTCATCGGCCGTACGGAGTAACCCATGATGTCGTTCCCTGCTTGCGGAGTCTAATTCTATCACAGACAGGACGCTCAGAGAATGGCGCTTAGATGCAGCCGGGTAGTGTTTCGTGGCTATTGTGTTCAATCATGTGATGTTGACAGCCGACACCTGCGGCGCGGTCAGATGGGAAGACCGGCGAGTTGTTGAGGACACTGGACACACAGGCAATGGGATCCGAAGACACAAGTCGAGCCACGCGACGAAAGGTGGCGCAGCTATCGATTGAGCGGAGGCATGAGCAGACCGTCGAGCCACCTTGTCACGATGTCGTCAGCCTTGGGGGATTGGTCACTGCTGGCTTCAGTCAGGCATGTGTTAATGCCTTCGGTGACAGAGAGCGAGGCAGCCGCGGCAACTGCCCCAAGGAGGACGAGGATGGCCAACGGATCAGCCATGGCTAGACTGTCCTGCATGTTCGGCCCGCTGAAAATGGGGTCCATGGTTTGCCTCTCCCAAATCCTACTCTTATGGAGACTCTATCACCGCGTTGTCACATCCATGACTCGATCAATGATGGCAGCCTCACAAATCAATCACAAGACGGGCCGACTCGTCACGCGGAACGCTCCCGTCCACAGGCTGCCTGATCGGTATTCGCCCCCCACAGACGAATGATCCCGATTGACAATCTAACAGCCATGGGCCATTCAGTCAAGGCTCCATTGTGACATGCCACTTGCATATCTCCCCCCTTTCGTGTATAGTACGCGTGGTGGTTACAGTACAGGTTCTGCCAATCCTCTGGACA
>JAFGCL010000123.1 GCA_016932645.1 Dehalococcoidia bacterium
GGCCAGCTTGTTTGTGACGGGATCCAGCGGACGTTCACTTCTGCTCACTATGAGCACATAGTCCACCGCCCCCTCCACAGCATTCCACTGGAACAGGACGGAACTGCCGCTCAGCGCCTCACCATTCCCTGGTGATCTCAGCGCCGGAGCCCCTATCTGAATAGGCAGACTGGTGAACCACCTCCCATTAGCGCTTACCTCCGACCACGCGCTCTGCACACCACTGGGGTTGTAGGCCCACACCCACCAGTAGTACTTGGTGCCATTGGCTGGATAGCCAGTGTCGGTGTAGCCAGTCACGTTGCCCACCCGAATGGCCGACTTCTGGGTTTTAGTATCCAGCGGACGTGTGCTCTTGCTCACCACCAGCAGATAGTCCACCGCCCCCTCAACAGCGTTCCACTGAAATGCAATCGAGCCGCCGGACACTGCCTCCCCCAGCCCCGGCGAGATCAGCGCCGGAGCCCCTATCTGAATGGGTGGATTGGTGAACCACCTTCCATTCGCGCTCACCTCAGACCAGTCACTGTAACTTCCATCGGCAGCATAGGCCCACACCCACCAGTAGTACTTCATCCCGTTTCCCAGATATCCGGCGTCAACATAGCTGGTAACGTCTCCGCCACCCGTATTCACGTTGCACTTATACTTCGTGGTGTCGAGGATCTTGGTGCTGGTGCTGACCACGAGCTTGTAGTCTACCGCCCCTTCCACAGCCTCCCACACAAAGGACACAGAGCCACCAGTCACCGCCTCACCGTTAGCCGGTGACACCAGTGCCGGAGCAGGCAAGGTAGCAGCCGATACGCGACCGCCTTGACTGGAGTCAAGAGAGGAGATCAGCAGTGGGCCAGTCATCGCCACCACTAGGAAACTGAAGGCGAAGGCAAAGAATATTCCCAGGATTCTCGCCGCTAGCTTCTTCATATCCCCCCCTTGCCGATGACACACTCAACGCCGGAGGAGGAATGAGCAGACAGACGCAGTTATCACGGCCACATATGCCACGCCCATTCACCCCCCAAGTGACAGGTGACTTGTCGCACCCCTTCTAATCTGCGCCGATGACTCTGACAAGCCACAAATCAGCGGGCGTTACCCGTACAATATCACGATGGACCGTCTCTGTCAATGTCTCTGCGCTTGGGAGCAACCGCTCAAGACCGGTTGTCAGTTCACCACTGACCGAGAATATCCTCCGGCGTTCATGCAGAGAGGGTATCGACGGCCACTGTCACCCTCTGACACCAATTCAAGAACCCCGCCGGACGTCCAGCCAACCCCCGCATGTGGGTGCTCCGTGTCGCCCCCCTGGCGTGGCAAAGCCACATTGGCATGGTACCCCTCGCACCCGATCACGTTTGACTTGGCCTGCCGAAGTCACTAAACTCTGGCTGGAAAGACCACGGGCGATTCCTGTATACTGACTCATGCGCATGTCATTCTGTTTGGGGGGTTGCCATAAGATACCAGGCCGTTCCCTCAATGCCAGCACAGCAGAGAACGAGCCGCGGCTCCGAGCAACCCGCCGATTGGCGGCCCCGGGCAATTGTCGAGAATCAACCCAGTTGACCCGGCAGACACAGCGTCACGGACAACCCGGATCCATATCATCGTAGAACCCACCGACCTTGTCAGGGGTGAAGATGGCTGAGAAGAAAGCTGAACAAGGCTCTGAGCGCAAACCCGAATTCAAGACCACAGTTGGCGGAATTCCCATTAAGAGGGTCTATGGCCCGGCTGACTGCGCAGCTGCCGACGCTGCCAAGGATCTGGCTGCTCCCGGCGAGTACCCTTTCACGAGAAACATCATGCCCAGCGGTTACCGCGGCAGGCTCTGGACCATGCGCCAGTACGCCGGCTTCGCCACCGTCGAAGAGACGAACGAGAGATTCAAGTACCTCTACAAGAACGGCCAGACCGGCTTCAGCGTGGCCTTTCACCTCCCCACCCAGGAGGGGTACGACTCCGACCACCCCCTGTCTGCGGGGGAAGTAGGCAAGTGCGGAGTGGCCATCGACTCGCTCCAGGATATGGAGAGGCTCTGGGAAGGGATCCCGCTGGGCGACGTCAGCACCTCCATGACCATCAACGCCACGGCCCCCGTCGTGCTGGCCATGTACATTGCCGCCGCCGAGAAGCAGGGCGTGGAGCGGAAGAAGCTGAACGGCACGGTCCAGAATGACATCCTGAAGGAATACATAGCGCGGAACACATACATCTTCGGCCCCGCGCCATCCATGCGGCTGGTGACTGACATCTGTTCGTTCTGCGCCCAGGAGTTGCCCCAGTGGAATTCCATCAGCATCAGCGGCTATCACATGCGAGAGGCCGGCGCCACGGCCGCCCAGGAGGCGGCCTTCACCCTGGCCAACGGGATCGCCTACGTCCAGGCCATGATAGACCGGGGCATGGAGGTCGACTCTTTCGCCCCTCGATTCTCTTTCTTCTTCGCGGCCTATACCAACGTCCTCGAAGAAGCCGCGAAATACAGAGCGCTTCGGCGCATCTGGGCCAGGGTGATGAAGGAGAGGTTCGGGGCAAAGAATCCCCGCTCTATGATGCTGCGGTACCACGTGCAGACCGACGGATTCGCGCTGACGGCCCAGCAGCCGCTGAACAACATCGTCAGGGTGACGCTGCAGGCTCTGGCCGCCGTTCTGGGCGGGTGCCAGTCGCTGCACACCAACTCTTTCGATGAGGCCCTCTCGCTGCCCAGCGAGCAGGCCGTGCAGGTGGCCCTGAGGACCCAGCAAATCATTGCCGAGGAGAGCGGTTGCGCCGATGTCGTGGATCCGCTGGGCGGCTCGTACTATGTGGAATCACTGACCGGTGAGATCGAGAAACGGGTGCACGCCTACCTCGACGAGATCGACCGCATGGGCGGCTCCCTCAAGGCGATCGAAAAGGGTTACATCCAGCAGGAGATCGCCAACTCTGCCTATGAGTACCAGAAAGCGGTTGATGCCGGCGAGCAGGTGATCGTCGGCGTAAACAAGTACACCACCGAGGAACCCCATGGGGCTGAACTCCTGCACGTTGGAGAAGAACTCGAAGCCAAGCAGATGGAGAGGCTGAGAAAGCTCAGAGCAGCACGTGATGGCCAGAGAGTAACGCAGGTCCTCACCAAGGTGCGCAGCGTTGCCCAGAGCAGCGAGAACATAATGCCGGTGATGATTGAGGCTGTGGAGGCGTATGCCACCCTTGGCGAGATAAGCGACGCTTTGCGCCAGGCGTTCGGGGAATACCGCGAGCGCAACGTAGTCTGAGGCAAGGAGCGAGTGTGAGCAACAAGATTCGAGTCTTGGTAGCCAAGCCGGGCCTGGATGGCCATGACAGGGGAGCCAAGGTAGTGGTCAGAGGATTGAGAGACCTCGGCATGGAAGTGATATACCTCGGGCTACGCGTCACTCCCGAGCAGATTGTTGAGGCCACCATTCAGGAAGACGTCAATGTTGTGGGCCTCAGTTGCCTGTCCGGAGCGCACATGTCTCTGTTCCCAAAGACAATGGAACTCCTCCGCGCAAAGGGCCTGAAAGACGTGCTGGTCGTAGCCGGAGGCATCATCCCGGAGAAAGACATCCCCAAGCTCAAGGAGGCGGGGATTGCCGAGGTCTTCGGCCCGGGTACTCCTATCGACACCATAGCCAAGGTCATCACAACGAAGACCGGGGGAGGAGCGAAATGATTCAGAAGGTCAGTCATATCGGCATCGCCGTGAAGAGCATCGAGGAAGCCTCCAAGCTCTATACTGATGTGCTGGGGCTGAAGATCACGGAAATCGAGACCGTCCCCGATCAGAAGGTGAAGATCGCCATCATCCCTGTGGGCGAAGCCAGGATCGAACTCCTGGAGTCCACCGATCCGGACGGCCCCATCGCCAAGCACATCGCCAACCGGGGTGAGGGACTGCACCACATCGCTCTTCAGGTGGATGACATTCGCGCCAGTCTGGAAGACATACAGAAGAAGGAAATCCCACTGATCGACAAGACGCCACGAATAGGCGGCGGACACGCCCTGATAGCCTTCCTGCATCCCAAGGCCACCAAGGCGCTGATTGAGCTGACGCAGCCGGCTCACTAGGCCGGCGTATCCGAGGGGGATGAATGAAGCTCTTCGAATTCGAAGCGAAGCAGATAATGCGCCAGTGCGGCTTGGCCACGCCCAGGGGCGGGGTCGCCGCGAGTCCAGCCGAGGCCGCGGCCATCGCCAGGGAACTGGGCACGCCCGTGGCCCTCAAGGCCCAGATACTGGTGGCAGGGCGGGGCAAGGCCGGGGGTATCGCATTCGCTGACAACCCGGAAGCAGCGGGGGAAGTGGCCGCAAAGCTAGTTGGCGCGACAATCAAGGGGTGCAGGGTAGACAAGCTTCTGGTGGAAGAGAAGCTCAACATCGCCGACCAGTTCTATGCCTCGCTGACCATAGACAGGCAGGCCAGGAAGTATGTCGCCCTCGCGTCCGCTGATGGCGGCGTAGACATCGAGCAGGTGGCCGCCGAATCCGCCAGCGCCATCGCCCGGCACAGGATCGATCCGGACGCCGGTTTCGCTCAGAGTGAAGCCGAGGCTCTGGTGGGAAGCATCCCCAAGATAAGCCAGCACATGCTCAAGTCGGTACACGAGAAGAAGGTCGATCCCAACCTGAAAGGCGACGTTGCCGCGTTCGCATCTGCCCTCGCCACCCTGTTCCGGCTGGCAACGGAATACGACGCCGAACTGGTGGAGATCAATCCTCTGGTCAAGGTGGCTTCCGGCGAGTTCGTGGCCGCCGACGCCAGAATCATCCTGGACGACAACGCCCTATTCCGGCATCCCGAATTCGGCGACAGAGGTCTGGCCAGGGCCGATGACACCCCCAAGGAGGCGGAGGCCAGGAAGCAGGATCTCACTTATGTCGATCTGTCCGGCGACATAGGCATAGTGGGCAATGGCGCCGGACTGGTCATGGCCACCATGGACCTGATCCGGCTGCACGGGGGGGAACCAGCCAACTTCCTGGACATCGGCGGCGGGGCGGAGGCACATGTCATCAGCAAGGGACTGACCTTTGTGATGTCAAAGCCTGATGTGAAAGCAGTCCTCATAAATGTCCTGGGCGGAATCACCAGGTGCGACGAAGTGGCCAAGGGCGTCATCGAGGCCCTCAACGGCACAGGCGCCAAGAAGCCCATCGCCGTGCGCATGATGGGCACCAACGAGCAGGAAGGAACAGAGATGCTTCGTCACGCCGGCGTCACCGTGTATGCAGACATGGAGACGGCGGCCGACGAGATCATGAAATTGAAGGGGAGGCAAGCTAGTTGAAGCGCATTCTCCCGCGCGATCCAAGGGTGGTGGTGCAGGGGATTACCGGAAACCAGGGCAAGCTTCATACCGAATCCATGCTCAAGTA
>JAFGCL010000124.1 GCA_016932645.1 Dehalococcoidia bacterium
CATCAAGGGCCTCCTGAAGTGGAAGAACCTGACGCTGTTACTCTCCTTCAAGTGGAAGGCGGAGCCGAAGCACCCCGGCGAGTTCTAGTGGGTCCGATTGTCCGGCAAATTAGAAGGGTGGAGGGGCTTTAGTCCCCTCCACCCTTTGGATTGATTGTCAGATAGTAGCCGAAGGCGCCAGGAGACTGCTAGCTCTTATCCTTTGGCCACCAGCCCCACCAGTTCTCCTTCTCGCAATGGGTGCACCTGATCTTCAGCGCTACGGCAGCATCAGCACCGCAGGAATCGCACCTGAAGTTCTTCTTTATGTCATAGCCCAGAGTGTTCCTCAGTCCCTGTGTAATGGTCTTGAGCTGAGTATTGACGGTCTGTGATTGTGCCAGTTGCAGTTGCCTGTTGGCCATCAACGCCGTCTCAAAAGCTTTCCTGTACTGCTCGAACTTCTCCGAATTGGCCTCCACGCTTGCCATACGTTCGGTCAAACCCGCCATCTCAGGCTGCCCTGCGTGCTCGCTGAGGCCTTCCACCATGGTCTTCATGTCATTCAGCAGCCGGGCTTGTTCCTCGCGCGCTTCGCGATCTGCTGCCAGCGATGCCAAAATGTCGGTCATTTGTTTCTCGAACCCACTCAGAACCTGCTCTGATTTCTCCAGACGCTCAGTCAGTTCAGCCAGCTTCGTTCGAAGAGCCTCACCCTGAGAGTCATCGCTGACCGCCTTTATCTCGCCGATCACCTTCGCCTGCTCATCGCGCGCCTCGCGTTCTGCCACCAGCGAAGTCTCAACCGCGTTGATCTGCTTCTCAAACCCGCCAAAAGCTCTCTCGGTCTTGGCCAGGCGTTCATCCAAGCGCACCACCGCGGCCTGGATGGAAGCTAGGCTGTCATCAAGCGCTGCGGTCAGCGGCCGCATAGGAGCGGGGGGGTCTGGGGACGCACCGACAGCCCTGGACGGCTTGGGCATTGTCACAGTTGCCGTTGCCGCGGCTCTGGGCACCACTTTGGATGCTGTCTCTTGCACTAGACTGTCAATCTCGGCCTGCGATAGTCTCTTCCTTCTTGCCTTATCCACTGCTCAACCTCACCTGCTCATCCAGCGTGCCAAACAGGATCCAGCCACCGCCGAACGAAACTAATACTCCACGGCAGAAGTCACGAGCTTGTTAGCATGCTCATCTTCCGCCAAATCCACTTCGTAAGGTGTCGCCAGTTGATTGCCATCCTTATCATAGCAGACACGCACCTTGGGCCTTCCTACGAGACCAAGGTTAGCATCGACTACAATGCCAACTTCACCCGCGTTAAGCTTCACCATGACCCCGGTTGGGAAAGCCGGGATATTCTCCAGGAACAGCTGCACCAAATCAGGGTCGTAGAGGACCCGGCTGCAAGCCACCACTAACTCGGTGGCCTCATACGGCTGGAAGGGCTGTCTGTATGGCTTCTTCGACACAGTGCTACAGAGCGCATCACACATGCCGAGTATCCTGGCGGCAAGCGAGATCTCGGTGCCTTTCAATCCATAAGGGTAGCCGCTGCCATTCCAGCGTTCGTGGTGTTGAACGATCGTTGATCTCACATTGTCATTCACGCCGTTGCACTGTCTCAGGATCTCAGCTCCATGCAACGGATGCTTCCACACGATCTGCAATTCGCTCTCTGTGAGAGGCTCTACTTTCGCCATTGGCAGACCGCCGTTGTCAGTTCTCCAAGCATTGACGAAAGCCATCTCCTCCCACAGCGCCCCGGGCCTCTCCGCAAGCTCCGGCGGCTCTATCATGGCATAGCCCGCATTCTGAAGCAGTGCTGCCATACCTAGGTCAACAAGCTCGGACTCGCTCATCTCGGCCTCTTTGCCCAACAACAGAGACAAGCTGGCAATCTTCATCGGGAGTATATGAGCTGCATCTCTCCAGGAGTGCCATCCTGTGATCGTGGGATCACCCTTGAGTTCCGGGGACAACTGCTGCACCATCTGGTAGACGAGTTGGCGCAGTCGCACCAAGTCCAGTGCTTCGTCGGTGGCTACGGCTGGCTGAGTGTTGGGAGAGGCGCCTCTGCTGAGTCCATCCCGGTCGGGGACTGGACAAGCCTCGGCAGTACTTCCGGAGACTGTTGCCGTGATCCTGGCCAGCGCGTCCCGAAGAGCTTCGGAAACCATACCCTCCAACTCGGGCGGAATCATTGGGGACACAGACACGTCCTGAAAGCGCTCGTCGAGGATCACGAGCTCAGATGCGCCCACATACGCCAAGGCCTGCACCCATCTGTCCGTCAACTGCGTTCCCTTGCCTATGGCCACGTGACCGCTTCCGTCATGCAGGTCCCTGGCTAGCACCATACCTGGCTTTGCATACTTAACAAGAATCCGCCGCATTTTTACCGCCTCACATTCATGGCCTTGACGGCACGCTCTTCGTCAATTGGCAATGCCCTCAGTGCATCCGCCGGTTGCTTCCGATAGAAGCAATGTCCCAGCGTGGTGAGACCGAGTTCGCGCGCTCGCGCTATGGCTTCGGTCCCTCCTACGAAGAGTATGCCACCAGGGCTCAGCGATTGGCAAAACTGTTGGTTGAGCCGCACCTTGGCCTCTTCCGTGAAGTAGATGGTCACGTTGCGACAAACAATCAAATCAAAACCACTCTCGAAAGGATCGCGCAGAAGATCATGCTTCTTGAAATCCACCTTCTGTCTGATCTTGTCCTTGACGTGATAGGAGTCGCCAAGGACGTCGAAGTACTCACGCAGAAGCTGTGTGGGCACGTTTCTCACCTCGTTGGATCGGTACGGCCCGCCATTCCTTGCCTTCTGCAGGCTGATCACATCGATGTCGGTGGCCACAATCCTGTGTTTGGCGAAGGGGGTGAGCTTGTCCAGGATAATTGCTATGGAATAGGGCTCACCACCCACAGAGCACCCCGGGCTCCAGACGTTCAGCCGGGTCCTGTCCATGAGCAGTTGAGGCAGGATTTCAGTTTTGAGTTGCTCAAAGGGCAGCGGATCACGGAAGAACTCGCTGACCTTTATGGTCAGGAAACTGCGCAAGTCCTCGAGCATGGTTCGATCGCTCTCAACCATTCGGCAGTAGGCAACGACGCTAGGCGCCGAAGTTCGGGATATAAAAGAAGTCAGCCGCCGCCGCATCTGGCGCTCCCTGTAGTTGTCCAGATCGACCCCGGTGAGCTGCTTAATCCTTGTCTTGAGATATGAGTACTCTAGGTCCCGCATGCGTCCAACTCCCGCCAAGCACTGTTGGCCGTTCTGGCCTTGCACAATTCGACGATCTCCTGTGTGATCTTGTGCAGCGGCAGCACCTTGTCCGCGCACCCGCCCTCGGCTACACTCCTCGGCATCCCATAGATCACACTGGTAGGTTCATCTTGGGCAATCACTATACCGCCGGATCTCTTGATGGCTGCAGCTCCATTCTTACCATCGCTGCCCATCCCGGTCAATACTACACCTATGCAGCGATATCCTGCGTTGGCCGCCACCGACTCCATGGTAACGTCAATGGATGGACGAACGCCGTTTCGGGCTGGCTCCTGATTGAGACCCACATCGTCTGCTCCGGCAACAACCATGTGGTAATTCCCGGGAGCCACGAGAGCCTGCCCTGCCCTCAGCTTGTCTCCGAAAGCCGCCTCTCTGACTTCCACCTGAGAGAGCTGGGCGAGCCTCCTTGCCAGCGACCTGGTAAACCCCATTGGCATATGCTGGACAATCAGTATTGATGCGGGGAGGTCGCGCGGCAGGCCAGGGACGATTTCACAAAGGGCCTTCGGCCCTCCTGTCGAACTGCCTATGATCACCACATTCTTCTGCGGGCGAGGTCCGGAAACCCTGGAAGGCGCCAAGAGTGATTCTGCGCCTCGAAAACGGGATGGCCCCCTTCGCAGAGCCCTCACCACCCGCGAGATATCCACCTTGCCTGCCATCTTGATCTTGTCATTGAGCCCGGCGATCGCGTTAGAGAGGCCGCCTTTGTCCACCATCGAAGGCTTCAGGAAGAAATCAACCGCGCCGGCCTCAAGTGCTTTGATGGTTACCTCTGCGTCCTCTTCAGTCAACCTGCTGAGCATGACTACCGCTGTTGGGCATTCAGCCATGATACGGCTGAGGGTGGTCAAGCCGTCCATTCTCGGCATTTCCACATCGAGAGTGACAACGTCCGGCTTCAGGGTCTTCACCTTCTCCAGGGCATCAATGCCGTCAAAGGCTACCCCGACGACCTCAATTCCAGGATCGAGGCTGATCCGCCGCGAGATCACCATCCTCGCCAAAGCGGAATCATCAACTACAAGAACCCTAGTCAGGTCACCCATCTGGCCAAATCCTCAGTCCTTACTTCTCCGTCAATCGTTCTGCTAAGATACCAGTTTCTGTACTGCCTGCAGAACCCTCGCCGCATCAAACGGCTTCACCACGAAGTCCTTCGCCCCCACCTCCAGTGCCTCAACCACCATGGACTTCTGGCCCATTGCTGACACCATAGCCACCCTGGCATCCGGGTCATGGTTGATGATCTGCTTGAGGGCGGCCAGACCGTCCATGTCAGGCATGGTGATGTCGAGTAGGACAGCGTCCGGCTTCTGCTGCTTGTACTTGGCCAGCGCCTCAGCCCCATTTGACGCTTCGTCCACCTCATACCCATTGTCTGTGAGAAGCCTCGCGCATCTCATGCGGGCGAAGATAGCGTCATCTACCACCAGTACTCTTGCCATTGTCGCACCTCTTCTTCAAAACCTCTGTTTCCCGGCAAAGCCGTTCGGGGCTCTATGTACATTCGTCCCCAAACGTATTCTATTCTCGACCCATTTTCACCTGAAAGACTCAGATGGCTAACTTTTATGAGCCACAAGGTCACATCTCCGGCCACGCAGTTCCATTGTCCTATGGATAGACGGTCGCACCCGATGCTGTTCGTACGGTCATCCCTCCTGTTCCCACTACCAGCCACACCGATCGCCCCTTGTGACCACCTGTGTCGGAGGACACTATAGGGATGCTCTCACTTTCCAGGGCGGTTCTCACCGCAACTACGTTTTTCTGGCCCATGTCCAGCAGACCGTCGAAGGTGGCTGCATGGATCACGCTGGCTCCCCCGGCGATCTTCACCTGTATCCGGGTCCTCATGGCTCCGTGATTCTCCATCTCACGGATCAGCGTCGGCATTCCGATATCAGCATATTTCCCAGGGAACTTTCGTGCAGAATCCTTGTTGCTGCAGTAGGGCAGCACCACGTGCATCATGCCTCCTACCCTGGCTGTCAGATCATAGGCGCATACTGCGACGCACGATCCCAGCCCGAAAGAGACCAGAACCGCAGACGGGTCTCGCGACACTTTGATTTCGCCCAGACCGACTGCGATGAGTGAATCCGACCTGGCAATACTGGAGACATCTATTGGCCCCAGTTGGTCCAGCTTGCCCGATATCATTTCTCCACCCCCGCGTTGCTCAGGATCACCTTCAGGAAGTTGAATGAAGGGATCACCAGGAAGGTCCCCCTGGCTTGACGATCGGAGGTGCCGAAACTGGTTTCAGCCACGATAACATCATCCGTTTGCTGCAGGATCTCAGCAAAGGCAACGTCCAGGATGGCGCCAGCCATGTCCAGTATAACCTCCGGCGGTGATGGCTGGAGACGAAGGGAGAGAGCGTCCGCTATGGCATTGAGAAAGGCCGACCCAATGATGTTGCCCATCTCCCCCAGAGCAGACTGCTCCATTTCATTGAGATCCCTGGTTGCTCCCGGTTCGTTCCCCAACAGCATGTCTATGATAGCCAGAGCAACGTCTGGCTGATGAACAAGCATGAGGTGTCCGGTGGCGTCGCCCTCAAACGCCAAGTAGATTCCTATCACCATCTTGTCGGCTCCGCCGACAAGATCAGGAGCTTCGCTAGCTGGGACCTGCTTCAGGCTGAGAGAGCTCATCCTTATCTCTCTGTTGACCATGGTGGCCAGACCGGACATGGCGTTGTCGATCCCCTGGAGAGCCAGGCTGCCCCAGAGCCTCATCTCATCCTTGTTCAGAGTAATGTCCGCGACCCTGTTATCCATATTCCACCTCTTTCTCACTCACTGGTGGGAGCAAGTTGTGCAATCACACCAGACTCTGCTGCGCCATTCTGCTGTTTCAGGGCGTTGCCATCTTGATCAAAGCCGGTACATCCAGAATCAGTCCCACTTGCCCATCACCCAGGATAGTGGCGCCGGCTATGCCCCTTATGTCAACTAAGAACTTACCCAGAGGTTTCACCACGAACTCCTGCTGCTCCATCAGCTCATCCACTACGACGCCGATCGACCTGTCCCCGTCTTTGGCCACGACGATGAAGCACTTGTCACCGGAACCCTCCCGATTCATCACGACTCTAGGTGCGCCATCCAGGCTCAACAGGGGGATCACGTTGTTTCGGAGTCTTATCACGTGTCTCCCTCTGACAGTCAGAATCTCACGCTGCTCCATGAGGATGGTTTCCGTGACAGAGGCCAGAGGCATGACATAGACCGTTCC
>JAFGCL010000014.1 GCA_016932645.1 Dehalococcoidia bacterium
AATGCCCAGGCAGATCAGGGCATCGGCAAAGCCCATCACGCCAAGGCCGATCTTGCGGGTGGTCTTGGTCATCTTCTCTATCTGCTCGGTGGGGAACTTGTTGGCTTCAATGGTGTTGTCCAGGAACCTGACCGCCAACCTGACCCTGTCGGCCAGCTTGGCGTAGTCGATCTCTGTCTTGCCGTCCTGCTGCCTCAGCATCTTGGAGAGGTTGATCGATCCCAGGTTGCATGACTCATACGGGAGCAGCGGCTGCTCGCCGCAGGGATTGGTGCTCTCGATTGCCCCGAGCTTGGGGGTAGGGTTGTCTTTATTGACGCGGTCGATGAAGATGATGCCGGGGTCCCCTGTCCTCCAAGCCATGTCCACTATCTTGTCGAAGACCTCCCTGGCATTGAGCTTGTCCACCGGCTGCCTGGTGTGCGGGTTGATGAGGTCGTAGTCGCGGCCTTCATCGACGGCCTTCATGAAATCCTCCGTCATGGCGACGGAGAGGTTGAAGTTGCTGAAGACGGTGCCCTTCTCCTTGGCGCTGATGAACCTCAGGATGTCCGGGTGGTCGATGTTGAGAATGGCCATGTTGGCCCCCCGCCTCATGCCCCCCTGCTTGATGACGTCGGTAGCCGTGTCGAACACCCGCAGGAATGAGATGGGGCCGCTGGCGATGCCTCCGGTGGATCCCACCCTGTCAGCCTCTGGTCTGAGCCTGGAGAAAGAGAAACCGGTGCCGCCGCCGCTCTTGTGTATCAGGGCGGTCTGCTTCACGGCCTCAAATATCGACTCCATGGAGTCCTCGATGGGCAGCACGAAACAGGCCGAAAGCTGTCCCAGTTCTCTTCCGGCGTTCATCAGGGTGGGCGAGTTGGGGAGGTACTCCAGGCTGGCTATCATAGCGTAGAACTTCTCTTCCCAGCTTCTCACATCGGCCTGCGGATCGTAGGCCAATTCCGCCGAAGCGATGCAGTGGGCCACGCGACGCAGCATCTGCTCCGGCGTCTCTGTCACCTTGCCGTTGAGGTCCTTCTTCAGGTACCTCTTCTCCAATACTTTCGCGGCATTGGGGGACAGGTTCTTGATGGCGTCCCCTCCCTCCGTGGGTGGGTAGCACTTCATCTCGCTGGCTTTCATCTTCACGCTGGCTTCGGTTGTTTCCATTTGTCCCATCTTGGTCAGAGCCTCCTTGACAATGCCTTCGATTTCGGTGGGCTCCACGGGGCGTTTCCCCTTCTGTTTACCGTGTATGACCAACCCCTCCATTCCCGGCAGAGGGAGCCTGGTGCCTGTCTTGCCCTTCTCCATCCTCTGGATGACCTGGCTGGTGAGCTGCTCGGTCGTCTCCCGGTCGGTGATGCCCAGGGACTGCGCGGCGGCGAAGACGGCCCGGGCTATCTGGTCGCGGGCCAGGCGGTCGGAGTCACTCTTCTTGGCTTGGTGTTCAGACATTCTTGGCCTCCTAGCCCGTGCCTTTGCGGGATCTCCTGGCGGATGACACCAAGCCTTCTTCCGGGATGAGTGGCAGTTGGGTGGCGGGCGCCTTCCCTTGGCCGTGGGTCAATGCGTCAAGTTCCCTTCTGAAGCTGTCAATATCGGTGAACTCGCGGTAAACAGAGGCAAACCGGATGTAGGCAATGCGATCCAGTTCCTTCAGGTGCTCAATCACCATCTCCCCGACTGTTGAGCTGGACACTTCGACCCTGCCCAAGTGGTGCAGGGCCGCCTCGATCTTGTCCACCACCTGCTCGATGTCGTCGTTTGACACTGGTCGTTTGGCGCAGGCTTTGCGAATGCCGGACGTCAACTTGTCCCGGCTGAACTCCTCGCGGCGACCGTCCTTTTTGATCACCATGAAGCTGTCAGCGTGGAATCGCTCGTATGTAGTGAAGCGGGCATCGCAGTGTAGACACTGACGCCGCCGGCGGATTCCGTCGTCAACTCCTCTTGAATCGACAACCTTCGAGTCTTGAAAACCACAATAAGGGCACTTCATGGGATTTGAGTCCTACCGCTTGGGGTGCCTCAGCACTATAACACAAGATATAGTGGCTGTCAATAGGTTTGGGGCGCTTTAAAATGTTGCGTTTTCGTCATTGGGCGCAGCAAGATCGTGTCGGTGGTCGGGACCTCACAGTCGGCGGAGGTGTCCTGAGCCTCTTCATTGAGCTCTTACTATATCTTGCCTCTGAGAAGCTCCCTGATGGCCATTCTGCTGAAGTCCCAGAACTGCAGCCGCGCGCTCTTGAAATCCATCGTCTGCATAAGGCTGCCAAGGACTCCGAACAGAAGCATGGTGGGGATGAGTCCCCGGGAGTACTCCAGCATCCAGGTATTGCCCTTCATACGGTATCCCTTGTCGTACCCTTTTCTCAAGAATGCCATGTCCCCTGGCTTGTAGACCGCGGCCTCGAACTGCCCGCGCGCGTAGCACCGCATCTCCCCATCCAGCATGACATCGTAGACATGAGACCAGTGGTGGCGGCCGGTGTAGCCCTCCGATCCCGTCGGTGTCCCGTACATGACCAGGTATTCTGTGACGGAGGCATACAAGATGGTAAGCATTCCCAGGGAACCGCCGCACATCTTGAAGACCCACGTCTTCTTGCGGCGGATGCGATTGGGATACTGCTTGTCCAGATCGTCCGTGATGACCTCGAGTTTCTCCTCAAGGGGCAGAGCCAGGTTCTTCCGGCAGATGTCCTGCAGAGTGTCAGGATCGAAGACATGGGCCACGAATTCCTCCCCGGTCAGGGCTTGACGGAACGACTTCCCCAACCCGAGCCTCGGTGGGGTGTTCCCCGACCATACTGGTTCTGCCGAACGATCATATTAGCAACGCCGATGGGTGTCAAGAAGGAGAGGCTCACGGAGAACGTGTGCTGCCATTGACAGGTCTGCAGGCCAATCCCTAGAATACTGGTGGACCAGGCGCTACGTTGGCGGAGGCGGCCGGGCTTTGCACGGCAGTGGGTCAGAGACCCGTGGGACCTTCCCACGGGTTTTTTGTATACTGACGGCGTATGCCGTCAGTGAGTATAGAGGGTCACATAGCGAATCAAGATGGACAACGTGAGACAATCATCAGACGAGCGCGGCGAGCGCGAGAAGAAGACTGTAGCGTTCTCGTCGGTTGTGGCCGCGGTGTTCCTTACCGGCATGAAGCTGACGGTGGGATTGCTCACCGGCAGCCTCGGAATCCTCGCGGAGGCCGCGCACAGCGGCCTTGATCTCGTAGCTGCCGCCATCACCTACATGGCCGTGCGCATTTCCGGCCGTCCGCCGGACACCGAGCACCACTACGGCCACGGGAAGGTGGAGAACCTGTCGGCCCTGATAGAGACCCTGCTGCTGCTGGCTACCTGCGCCTGGATCATCTATGAGGCCGTATCGCGGCTCTTCTTCAAGGACGTGCCTGTTGAAGCCACGGCCTGGGCGTTCGCGGTCATGGTCGTCTCTATCATCGTCGATTTCACCCGTTCGCGCGCTCTGATGCGTGCTGCCAAGAAGCACGGCAGCCAGGCCCTCGAAGCGGACGCGCTACACTTCTCCACTGATATCTGGTCTTCCTGCGTCGTCATAGTGGGGTTGGTCGGGATCCGCTTGGGGGACTATCTGGCTACATCGCATCCGGCTGCGGCGGATTGGCTGTACCGCGCAGACGCTATCGCCGCGCTGGGAGTGTCGGCCATTGTCATTTACGTCAGCTACAGATTGGGACAGCGCACCATCGCCGTATTGATGGACAGGGCGCCCAAGGGCATGAGTGAGTCGCTGCGACGGGCGATGGCGGGATTGCCGGGGGTTTCCGAGGTGAAAAAGGTGCGGATTCGACAGAGCGGTCCTTCAACGTTCGTGGATCTGACTCTGGGCGTCAAGGCAGACACCAATGTCGAGAGGGCGCATGGAATAGCTGCCGAAGCCGAGAATGCAGTGCACCAGCTGGTGCCTAGGTCGGACGTCATGGTGCATGTGGAACCGTGTGCTCCTGATGGAACAGGGGCGGTGGAGACCATACGGGGCATCGCGGCGGCGCATGGCGTGGAGGTACACGACATAGTGGTCCGCGAGATCACGGGACGCAAGACGCTGGAAATGCATGCAGAAGTGCCCGGCGATCTCAGTGTCGATCAGGCCCATGAACTCGTCAGTACTGTGGAGCAGTCGCTGATCCGCGGGATAGCAGGGATCCATGATGTTGTGGTGCACATTGAACCAGGCAGCAGCGAGAGCGTTTGCCAGCCGGCAGACGAGTCGCCGGCGGCGGCGATTCAGGGGGCGATAGATCTCCTGCGGAGAGAATACCCCTCTATTCGCGATTGCCACGGCGTCAGCATCACCAGTGACGACCGGAACCGGTTGGGCCTGTCCTTCCATTGCACCGTCTCTCCCGATCTCAGCGTTGCCGAAGCGCACGAATTGACCACCCGTATCGAGGCGTTTCTGCGCGGCCGGTTCCCTGAACTGGCGCAGATTCTCATCCATGTTGAGCCGCACCATGAGGCGTAGACCGTAAGTGCCGGCCAGCCGGTGGATCCGCAGGTCGTGTATCATTAGGCGACTATCTCACGAGGTGGTGACGAGTGACTATAGGGTCCGGCAACCGAACGGCAATCCTGAGGCGGTCGCTCATCTTCTCCGGCTTGAGCGATGGCGACTTGGAAGCCTTGTCCGAACTGGCGACTGCCCGTTCCTTCGTGGCGGGGGAGTTCATCTTCTGGGAGGGCGATGCGGGGGACCATTTCTATGTCACGGCCTCGGGCCGGGTCAAGGTGCTGAAGCACTCCTCGCTGGGCAAGGAGTTCGTAGTAGCTTTCTTTGGGCCCGGGGACATCTTCGGGGAGGTCGCCGTGTTCGAAGACCGGCCCTACCCGGCCTCGGCGCAGGCGGTCTCCGATACCGAAGCGCTGTGCATAGGCAGAGACAGGTTCTTGGCCTTTCTGTCCGGCCATCCTGAAGTCGCTTTGCGGATTATCAACATGCTGGGCGGACGGCTGAGGGACGCTCAGAACCGGCTCAACGCTCTGGCAGGCGAACGGGCCGAGCAGAGAGTGGCCAGGACACTGTTGATGCTTTCTTCGAGATTGGGGCAGAGCCTGCCCTTCACGCGGCAGGAGATAGCCGACATGTCCGGGACTACCATCGAGACGACCATCAGGGTCATGAGCCGCATGAAGGGCGGGGGCATCATCCGCTCCCATCGCGGCAGGACAGATATCCTGGACGAGTACAGGCTGAGGCTCCTGAGCGAAGGCCCGCCATCGGTCTGAATCAGGATTCGATTGCCGTATTCCCCCTTTGTCGCCTGACATGAAATGCGTCCGTGCCCGCGTCTAACTCAGTCGAGGCATCTCCCGCAGGGAGGAGCATAGTGCGTAGCCCCCCTGCATCTCTCCGGACGAACTGCGCTTATTCTCAGTGGCGCTATCTATGACTTAGATCATGGTTGGGGGTGTGGGGAACCAATATGATGTTTGATATATCGCCAGAGTATGCCAGCGCTCAGGAGGTGACGGCCATGTTCAAGAAGTGCCCCGGCGTCGAGCGATCCTTGAGGATCGAACTGCACAAATGCTCCAACTGTGGCGCCGAAGTCGAGATCTTCTCCAACGAGGTCAAAGTGAAGTGCTACCAGTGTGGGGAGATGGTCTACAGTCAAAGATTGCCTTCATGCATCGACTGGTGCGCTTCTGCGCGGGAGTGCCTGGGTGAGGAGAGGTGGCGGCAGCTGAAGGAGCGGGGTGAGATCTGTTGACTTGAGTATGTCCCGGCCGCACATCAGCAAGGAATGATCTGTGGACAAGGAGGGCTGTGATGGGTGCGGGAGCGAAAGTGCTGAGGAGAGTTGTCCGGATCGATGAGGAGAAGTGTACGGGTTGCGGCGTGTGCATTCCGGCCTGCGCCGAAGGGGCTCTGCGGATAGTAAACGGGAAGGCAAAGCTGGTGAGTGACAAGTACTGCGATGGGCTGGGTGCCTGCCTCGGTGAGTGTCCTGAAGGCGCCATAAGGATCGAGGAACGCGAAGTCGAGGAGTTTGATGAGGCGGCGGTCAGGGGCCACTGTGAGGACGAGAGCCAGCCCAAGGAGCCGCTAGCCTGCGGTTGCGCGTCGGCCAGCGTGGTTCGGCTGGAGCGGAGCGAAGTGGGGGGCGGGTGTGCAGGTTCGGTGTGTCAGGACTCCAGCCTGGAGAACTGGCCGGTGCAGCTCTCACTGATCCCTCCCGGAGCATCGTTTCTGAATGGTGCTGACGTCGTGCTGGTGGCAGACTGCGTGCCGTTCGCTTATGCCGGGTTTCACCGCGATTTTCTGAGGGGGCATTCCGTACTGGTGGCCTGCCCGAAGCTCGACGATATTGAGGCTCACTTGAGGAAGTTGGCCGAGGTTCTTCGAGGTTCCAAAGTGAAGAGCATAACCGTGGTGCGGATGGAAGTGCCTTGCTGCTCAGGCCTGACGCACATGGCGGAGGAGGCGATCCGGCGGGGTCTCAAGAAAACACCTCTGTGTGAGGTGATCATCGGTGTCCGAGGGGACCGCAAGTCTTGAGACGTAGCTGGCCCGGCTTCTCGAAGCCGGGCCAGTGCTTGAGGCTTTTGGTGCAACCGACCCCCTTGAGCGGAGGCTACGCTCAGTCCGCCGAGGGAGAAGACATCACGACTGTCTAGGCAACCTCCGGCTCGATGAGCCCATAGGCCCCGTCTTTTCGACGGTACAGCACGTTGAAGGAGTTGTTGTCGGCGTTCAGGAAGATGAAGAAGTCATGGCCCAGTAGTTCCATCTGCACGGAAGCTTCCTCGACGGACATGAGCTTGATGGGGAAGCGCTTGGCTTTGACGATGACATCGGGAACCCTCTTCATCTCCGCCTCTATCTCTACCCCTGTCCCTGCCAAGACCGGAACTCCCAGTTCCTTCCTCTGCCTGGCTGCTCTTCTGTTCCTCAGGTAGTACTTACCCTTGAACCGTCCTATCTGCTTGCGGATCACATCGTCAGCGGCATCGATGGCGGCATAGACGTCCGCCTGCCTCTCTTCAGCCCTGATCAGTACGCCGTCGCTCTTGACCGTTACCTGAACGACATATCTGTTGGTCGGGGATTTGGCCTTCTCTTTGGAAATTTCAACCTTGGTCTCGATAATGGAAGGTAGAAGGTGAGTCAGTTTGCCCATCTTCTTGCTGGCGTAGTTCTCCACAGCCTTGGACAGTTGCAGTTTCTTGCCCCTGATTTCTATCTCCATGTTCTTGAATCCCTCCTTGTGTCATTGCTGAAAACCCAAATGTGAATGAGATCTGGAAGCCGTGTCGATGCATCTCCGCTCAACGACGGTTGTCGTTGAGCGGGAACGGGTGTGATGAATCATCGTGGACAGAATGCATCGTTGTGTCACCACTATAAGGGGAGACTCCATAGCTGTCAACATGCTTGGAGAACCGGAAACGTCTGCCTCGGGCGCCGCCTGGCCTAGACGAGGACGGCTTCTTTCGCAGCCCTACGCCTGGAAGACGGCTTGGCCAATGTCGGCTCCGCTGGTTCCGGCGCAGGGGGCGATTCCTTAGGAACGGCCGCCGATGTCGGCTCGACGGTTGCTGCTCTGGGCTTGGCCGGACTCTCTGCAGAGGCCTTGGCTTTGTCTGGCACAGGCTTGTGTTTGGCGGCACCATCAGTCGGTGCGCTGGCGTTTGCTGCCGCGGCCCGTTTGGCCTTCTTGCCCGCGGCGGCCTTGGCTTTCCCTGGCGCTGGCTTCGGTGCGATGGAACCCCTGGTCGGCGAGTCCGCAACGGCTGCGGAGGGACTCGCGATTGCTTTCTTCGAGACTGGTTTGGGTGCTTCTGGCTCCGGCTTGGCGGGAACGGCGGCTGCGCGGGCCTTGGCCGTCTTCTTAGAGGCCGGTTTTGCCGATTGCTTCACTGCCTCTGGTTCGGGAGAGACGGCGGCCGACGCGTTTACCTTGGCTGCCGTGCGGCGCCTGGCTGTCTTCTTGGAAACATGTCTCGGCGTTTCTCGCACTGTCTCGGCTTCCGGTGAGGCATCGGCTGGGGCCTCTCCGGCGACAGCGGTGATTCCTTGTGCCTCCTCCGTTGGGGCGGTCTCGGGTGTTTCCCGTGCCGGCTGAAGTCCCTGGACAGAATCGGTCGGCGTATCCACGATATCCAGAGCTTCCGGCAGGACCGCGGTCTCTGAGCCGCGGTCGGTATCCCGGGGGCTGGGCATCGCTGTAGGCTGGGGTCTTTCAGGTGCCGTCGCCTCGGCTCGTGCGAGCGCCGTCAGTATTTCCTGCCAGTGATTGTAGATGGCCCAATGTCCTTCTCCAGGGAAGAACGTAGCTCGACAGTGTGGGATGGCACTAGCCAGGCGCTTCCCCATAGCCACAGGCGCCTGTGTATCGTTTTCTCCGTGCCACAGGAGGACGTGCGTCGGAATAACATGCAGTTGGAAGCCCCAGGGCCGGGCCAGGAGCTCCAAGTCCCAGGTGATACCATGAGTGCCGTCGCGGACGGCTTCCAGGAGATCGGCCGTCAACATGGCCTTCATCACGGGCAGCAGAGTCTGCGCTTCTCTGGAATCATAGAGGCCGTTTAGCTGAGCCTTAAAGTAAAGATCAGGATTGCTGCGCCACGTGGTGCACATCAGCCGGCAACTGAGCCGGGCCAGCGGAGGCAGATGACGCTCCAGGCTGAAGAACATGTGCCCCATGCCGTGCATGCCTCTGGTGATCTCCGGGCTGTCCAGCGGCGCTATGCTGCTTACCAGCCCGGCGGCAGTGAGCCTGTCCGGAATGCTCGATGCGCAAACAGCAGCGTATGGCCCGCCACCCGAGTAGCCCATTACTGCGAATCGCTCCACGTTCAGGGCATCAGCGAGCTGTAAGACATCACTGGGCCAATCCAGAAGCGTTCGACCAGGCTTGAAGTCCGAGCGCCCGAAGCCCGGGCGGTCAATAGCGATTATGCGGGCGCCGGCAGAAGCTGCGACTGAGGTGTCCGGATGATGGAAGAGGCGCGACCCCGGTGTTCCGTGAAAGAAGAAGATCGGCTTGCCCTGCGGGTCGCCGTATTCGGCGTAGGCCATCCGCCTTCCATCGCGCAGTCTGATCTCACCCTCGGACAAAGACAATATTGTGGTCTCCAATGTTCTCCTCCCTCTGTTCACGTGGGAACCAGAGTATCGCAGGTTCATTCTACGAGCGCGCGATCACAGTCATATCTCAGATGGAGACGGTTACCTTGCAAACCCTTCTCAAAAGCGAGGAAATCAATCGCTGGCGAATCTGTGCTCCGTTCTTGTTCGAACCCTGTGCTGACGGTGTGCATCGCGTTCCACCGGGTATCTTCAAAGGGACCGCTGGGCCGAACTTGGACTTGTGTGGCCCGGAGGCGATATATTGGCTGTGGACTGTCAACCGGGAGTAGAGTAGATGAGTATCGTGGGTGAGACCCGTGGAGGTGCGCCGATGATGAAAGACTTGGTGTTGAAGAACAGGAGCTACCGCCGATTCTATCAGGATTGCCGGATAGAGTCCGGCTTAATCAGGGAACTGATTGACATGGCTAGGCTGTGCGGTTCGGCGGGCAACCTCCAGCCGCTGAAGTATATCTTCTCCTGTGATCCGGAGAGGAATGCCCTCATATTTCCATACTTGACGTGGGCCCGCTACCTCAAGGACTGGCCCGGACCCCGGGAGGGTGAGAAACCGACGGCCTGCATCGTGGTTCTAGGCGATACGGATATCGCGCGCTCATTTGGCTGTGACCATGGAATCGCCGCGCAGACAATACTGTTGGGTGCAGTTGAGAAAGGCCTGGGCGGCTGCATGATTGCCTCGGTGGACAGAGAGGGACTCCGACAGGCGCTCAACATACCCCTCCGCTTTGAGATACTGCTGGTGCTGGCTATTGGTAAACCCAGGGAGAAGGTGGTCATTGAGGCTCTGAAGCCCGAAGGAGATTTCAAATACTGGCGCGATGGCTCCGGGGTGCACCACGTGCCGAAGCGCAGGCTGGATGATATTGTCCTCGACAACTCCTGAAGAGGGCATCCATGTGCTCTTACCTCGCTCTCCATGATCAAACTCCGTCTCATACACGTGACGTGCTTGGCGGGCTGTCGCTTGTCTGCGAGGTGCAATTCCGATTGCATCTCGTCGGAGTTCGCTAAAGGAACGAGTATAGAGGGCATGCCGGAGAGAAGTCCGGCATGCCCTCGTTAAATGCCGCTTACAGTGCAAGAGTCCACCTCAGGCGGGCCCAAATACTATTAGTGTCTCTTAGAGTTGCTTGACCAGTTTCTTGAGTGCTGAGGGCAATTTGTCCGGGTTGTCGCACTTTGGGGGATCGACGACGGGTTGCCCGTTGTCCTCCATAACGTCCTGACCCTCTTTGGAGAGCAGGAACTTGATGAAGTCCACTGCCAGATCGGCATTGGGAGCTTCCTTGAGGATAGTGATGCCATAGAGGATCGTTGCTCCGGTGTATGTGGCGTATTCGGAACCCTTCTTCAATTCGACCGAAGCTTGGGCGTAGAAGTCCTGGTAGGTTGTCCCGGAGTCGCTGATCTCTCCCATCTGGCCCAGATTGATAGCTTCTTCCAGCTCGATGTAGTCCAGCTCTTTCTGGACGGCTACCGATTTGTACTCAAAGGCGTAATCGAGATCGCCGGATTCCAGCAGGGACACAAGGTCCACCGACTTGGCCCTCACCACCTCGTTCCCCTGATTGGTTCTGCCCCTCTCTTGGTCGTTGCCTGGGATGCAGGCGTCATAGAGACCGTTCGCATCCTCGTCGGGAGTCAGCCCAAAGGTCTCTGCCTGGGCATAGTAGTACTGCTCGGCCAACTGGAAGACCATGAGCGTCCGGTAGCCGCAGGGATCGAGGTCTGGGTCGCTGTGGCCCCACTTGACGTCCTCGTTCTTTAGAACGTCATACCAGGTTCTGCTGCCGGCCTCGATCTCGTCGGCAAACGGTGCGCCATCTCTGTAGCAGAGGACCATCGTGTTACGCACGTAGATGATGGTCCATTCTGCATAACCGTCTTCGTACATGAGGGTTGGAATGAGCTCGTAGTCTGCCGAGGCCAGTATGTCTGGCGGATCCTCGCCGGCTTTCTGCTCTGTGATAGCCGTGTTGATCATGAGGTTGCTGCCTCCGGACTCCCGGAGGATGTCTACATTAGGGTTGTCTGCCTCGTAGAGGTCTTCCAGTTGCTCAAAGGGTTCGATCAGACTGCCGGCGTGATAGATCGTCAACGTGCCGGCTAGCCCTTCTTCCTCGGCACAGCCGACTATCCCGCTCGCCAAAGTCAGGACCATAGCCAGCGCAACCGCAACCATGCAAAGCTTGTTCTTCCTGCTGCTCATCAATTCACCTCTCTTTCCTGGTTCATGTCCTAGAAGACGTGTATTGCGGAGGCCTTAAAGGTTATCCAGACTCTCACCCCCTTTCTCAGATTCAGTTCCTCCTGGGCCTGCCGGGTGACGAGACACACGAATTCCGGTGGAATCGTGACCGTCACGTAGAGGACTGCCCCTCTATCCAGGACCTGGGTGATGGTGCCCTCGAAGGCGTTTCGGGCTGTGGAACGCAACGGTTCTGGAGAGAGGATAATGTCCTCCGGGCGAAGCGCCAGGTGGACTGAACCCCTGGCGGCGGTCGTCGCCTTCAGTTCAATGCCGCCGATGTCAACGGAAACGTGTCCATTCTCTGCCTCCCTGACCTGACCTGTGAAGACATTCCTGGTCAACGCGAAGTCGGCCACGAAGGTTGAGCTGGGACGCCGCAGTATGTCCTTGGGGGTGCCGACCTGCGCAATCTGTCCCTCGTTCAGTACGGCCACCCGATCTCCCAGGGCCTCAGCCTCCTCGAAATCGTGGGTGACGTGGATAATGGTTATCTTCAGCCGGCGGTGCAGTTCGGCCAGCTCGTGCTGCATCCTCTCCCTGGTGTTGGGGTCCAGGGCGCTCAAGGGCTCATCAAGCAGCAGGACCATGGGCCGTGTTACCAGCGCCCGCGCCAGGGCGACCTTCTGCTTCTCACCGCCGCTCAGGGTCTTCGGCTCCCTGTGGAGCAGATGCGAGATCTTCAACAACGCGACGGCGTTGTCTATCCGAGGCCGTATCTCTTGCTTGGGACACTTCATCGCCTTCAAGCCGAAGGCGATGTTCTTCTCCACTGACATGTGGGGGAAGAGCATCTGGTCCTGGTAGACGATACCCACACCGCGTTTCTCCGGCTTGAGCCTGGTTATCTCCTTGCCATCGATGGAGATGGTGCCCTTCAACACCGGATGCAGGCCTGCGATGGCCTCCAGCAGCACTGTCTTGCCCGCCCCAGTCGGTCCCAGCAGGATGAAGTACTCGCCGCCCTTGACATCCAGGTTGATGTCCTGGAGGACGAACTCTCCCAGGTCTACCTTGAAATCTCGAAGAGAGATCAAGTCTTCTGCTCCCTGGCGGCCAGTGTTCTGAGGGTGACGAATAGGACAAGAGAGATCAAGATGACCAGCACAGCGACCGGGCGGGCGGCGTCCAGGCCGAGACCGGTGAAGCGGTAGTAGACCAGGACGGGTGCTACCATTGGGTGCTCGGCCAGAAAAGGCACATTGTACGCAATGATGACGATAGCGCCGAATTCGCTGATCGCCCGGGCCCACATCATGATGGATCCTGACAGAATACTCCGCCAGCCAAGCGGCAGCGAGACAAGGAAGAAGGTGCGCCAGGGCGACGCTCCCAGCGTCCTTGACACCTTTTCCAACCGGACATCCACGGACTTGAAGCCATCCCGGGCCGAATCGATCAGGAAGGGGACGCTGACAAACATCATGGCGATGACAACACCAGCGACCGTGTCCCGGAAGCTGATGTTG
>JAFGCL010000125.1 GCA_016932645.1 Dehalococcoidia bacterium
CAGTTGGGCAGGCTGGTTGACTTCCCAGTCCTTCTGCGGCGCGAGGCGAATACGCGCCCCGTTGGCGCCGCCGCGCTTGTCCGAACCGCGGAATGTGGAGGCCGACGCCCAGGCAGTCGATACCAGTTGGGACACGGATAAACCCGAAGCCAGTATCTTGCTCTTGAGGACCGCAATGTCCTGCGCATCAATCAGCTTGTGATTGACTGCGGGGATGGGGTCTTGCCAGACTAGCTCCTCAGCCGGTACCTCCGGGCCTAGATAGCGTGCGCGCGGACCCATGTCGCGGTGGGTCAGCTTGAACCACGCGCGGGCGAAGGCGTCCGCGAAGTCCTTGGGGTTCTTCAGATAGCGCCGCGCGATCGGCTCGTAGATCGGGTCGAAGCGAAGTGAGAGGTCCGCCGTGGTCATCATCGGCCGGTGCTTCTTGGACGGATCATGGGCATCAACAATCATATCAGTATCAGCCACGTCCTTGGCCAGCCACTGGTTTGCGCCGGCCGGGCTCTTGACCAGTTCCCACTCGTATTTGAACAGGATCCTCAGGTAGCCCACGTCCCATTTGGTCGGATTCGGCTTCCAGGCACCTTCGAGGCCGCTGGTGATCGTATCGCCGCCCTTGCCGCTGCCGAAGCTGCTCTTCCACCCAAGGCCCTGCTCCTCGATGGGGGCAGCCTCAGGCTCCCGCCCAACATGGGTCGCCGGGCCGGCGCCGTGGCATTTGCCGAAGGTGTGCCCGCCGGCGATGAGCGCCACGGTCTCTTCATCGTTCATGGCCATGCGCGCGAATGTCTCCCGAACGTCGCGGCCGGAGGCTACCGGGTCGGGATTGCCGTTGGGCCCTTCCGGGTTGACATAGATCAGCCCCATCTGCACGGCAGCGAGCGGATTCTCGAGATCACGCTCTCCGGAGTAGCGCTTGTCACCCAGCCACTCGGTCTCGGAGCCCCAGTAGACCTCCTCGGGCTCCCAGACATCCGCACGACCGCCGGCGAAGCCGAAGGTCTTGAATCCCATTGATTCCAGGGCGACGTTGCCCGCTAGAATCATGAGGTCGGCCCAGGAGATCTTCCGGCCGTACTTCTGCTTGATCGGCCAGAGCAGCCGGCGCGCCTTGTCGAGGTTGGCGTTGTCCGGCCAGCTGTTGAGGGGCGGGAAGCGCTGCTGGCCGGAACCCGCGCCCCCTCGGCCGTCGCCCATGCGGTACGTGCCGGCGCTGTGCCACGCCATGCGAATGAACAAGCCACCGTAGTGACCGAAGTCCGCCGGCCACCAGTCCTGCGAGTCGGTCATCAGCGCCCGCAGATCCTTCTTCACGGCCGCCAGATCGAGGCTCTTGAACTCCTTGGCGTAGTTGAACTCCTTGCCCATGGGGTCGGAGAGCAGCGATTGCTGGTGTAGAATCTTGAGGTTCAATTGATTGGGCCACCAGTCGCGGTTGGACGTGCTGCCTCCGGACATTGGTTTGCCGGTCTTGCCAGTTACCGGGCACCTACTCTCTTCTGTCATGATGTTCCTCCTCCTCATCCAGTGCTTTCTTGGGAACTGATTGGAACCATTAACTTGGATTATATCAGATAGATGTCCATGGTCTAGAAGTTCTCGGCCAGCACCTCGTAGTAGGCCTGCGGATGCTTGCAGGCGGGGCACTCCTTCGGAGCTTCGGTACCCTCGAATATGTAGCCGCAGTTGGCACAGTGCCATTTCACAGGCGACTTCTTCTTGAAGACCTCAACATTGGCGACATTGGCCGCCAGCTTGCGGTACCGGGATTCGTGGAACCTCTCAACCTTGGCGATCTGCTCAAAAGAGCGCGCGATCTCCGGGAAAACTTCTTCCTTAGCTATCATGGCGAAATCGGCGTAGAGCGTGGTCCATTCGTGCTGCTCTCCATCCGCCGCCGCTTCAAGGTTAGACTTGGTATCCTTGACCTCACCCCCCGGGTAGGAAGCCACTATCTCCACATCACCACCCTCGAGATACTTAAAGAAGACCTTGGCATGCTCCTTCTCGTTCTCGGCAGTCTCGGTGAAGATGTTGGCTATCTGCTCGAAGCCCTCCTTGCGGGCAGTGCTGGCGAAATAGGTGTACCTGTTTCTGGCTTGGGACTCTCCGGCGAACGCTTTCAGCATGTTCTTTTCTGTCTTGGTGCCTTTAACTGAGTTGGCCATTTCCCATTCCTCCCTTCTTGTCTACGATTCGACACAGTAATGAAAACTTGAAATGGGGTCTGTCATAAATAGTAATGGTTATCGTTTAGATGCCGACATTCTCCAGTATGGGGCGCTGGTCAGTATGTGACCTATGTCTCAAACACAGCAGACAGTCCGCTCTCCTCACGATCAGATCCACGACGCGCGGCCTGATCTATCGATAGAAGAGATGGTATGCCGGCGAGAGGAACCCCAATGCCGATGCCACTGGATAGACGGACTGCCAACTATGGTTCCAGCACAACCTTGATGGCGCCCGCCTTCCGGTCCCGTGCTACGGCGAAAGCCTGCTTGATTTCCGCCAGTGGGAAACGGTGAGTGATCAAGACCCTGGCGATCTCGGGATGCCTGGAGAGCAGCATAGCCGCAAGGTCGAAGTCCCGCACAGCACCGTTTGCAGCGTACATGAATGACGAGACGATCGTGATCTCTTTCATCATCACCTGTATGTGTTGCAGCAGAAGCCCGTTCCAGTGTGTCCCCAGAACCAGTATCTTGCCCTTCGGACGGCACATCTTGATCGCCGAGTTCACCGCCTTCTCTGTCCCGGCACAATCGACAACAAGGTCGTATGATCCCTCTATCCCTCCAGCCCCGAACGACTTGCCCGCCGCCATTTGATGATCGTAGCGCGCAGAGATCCCGACCGTGGCGTTGCCGGCCCGAGCCACCGCTACGGCGCAAAGGCCGATGGCCCCTCCCCCTACTACCGCCACTCGCTGCCCCGCCTCCAGACCAGCTTGACGCATTCCGTGCACCGCCACCGCCAGCGGCTCAACAAGGCAGGCATCCCGGACGTCTATATTCGACGGCAGGTAGACCAGACAACTTCCCGGAACGCGGAGTTCGTCGGCCATGCCTCCGTCGCAGCCGACGCCCAGCGACCGGCCTGATCCCAGAGCACACAAATTGTAGTCACCGGCCCGGCAACTGGCGCATTCCCAACAGGGCATGGAAGGCTCGACCGCGACGGGAGTCCCGTCATCCAGGACTCCGGCCACCTCGTGGCCGATGACGCAGTTCAATGGTGATTTCAGCTCCAGCATGTGCAGATCAGACCCGCAGATGGCGACGGAACGCACACGCACTCGGACTCCCTCGCCGGAAGGCTCGGGGACCTCCCGCAGTTCAACTTCTCCATCCTTGAAATAGACAGCGCGCATCCGTTCACCCCTTCAGCCAGATAAAGCTGTCAAATACTCCCGGCCATTTCCATCAGCCCGTACTCCTTGACTATATCCTTCATCTTATCTAGTTGCCTGCGGGACGGGGGATCGCAGCCAGCCATCGGATAGACCATGCCGTATTGGGCGTACTTGGAGACCCCCAGCCTGTGGTAGGGCACTAACTCGGCTTGCTTGAAACCGAGTCCGGCCACGAATCTGGCGGTCTCCCTGATGTTCCCAGTGGCATCATTGCACCCCGGGACAACAGGGATTCTGATGATCACATCTTGCGGAGCCTTGACCGAGAGCACCTTCCTGAGGTTCTCCAGGATCAGTTCGTTCGACTGCCCCGTCAACTCCTCGTGTCTGGCCGGATCCAGGTGCTTGAGATCGAACTGCAGCAGATCGACGTGCTTCAACACTGCCTTCAGATGATTCCACGGTGCGTGCCCGCACGTCTCCAGGGCGGTATGCAGATAGGCCTCCTGGGCTGCTTTGAGAAGCTCAGCCGAGAACTCGTGCTGCGCCAGCGGCTCGCCACCCCCCAGCGTCACACCGCCACCCGACCGGCGGTAGAAGGCCCGGTCCTTCTCCACCTCTGCCATCACCTCATCAACGGTCATCTCCCGCCCGACCACTCTCAAGGCATCCTTGTCGCACGCCAAGGCGCATTTGCCGCACGCGTCGCATGCCTCCCGGTCAATCTCCGGTTTGTCCCACGCGTTCAAGCGGATCGATTGCAGAGGACACGCGGGGAGGCACGGCGCTCCGCACGCGCCGCTTCCCACGCATCGCGACTCAATGAACCCCAGTTCCGGCTCGCTCTTCTGCGATTCCGGATTGGAGCACCAGAGGCAGCGAAGCGGACAGCCCTTCAGGAAC
>JAFGCL010000126.1 GCA_016932645.1 Dehalococcoidia bacterium
CTTCTCGTCATTGTCCAGCGCCCACCGGAAATCGATCCCTCCCCAACGAGGCATCCCCTTGTTGAATTCAGCATCCTTGAATCCGGGGAAGCACTCCTCGCAGATGGGTCTAAACAGATAGCTGCCTGACATGTTCTTCTCGCCCGGATTCTTCGCCCGCTCAAGCAGCAGCACCTTAAGCTTGCTCTGGGCGGCGAACTTGGCGGCACTGCAGCCACCCGGCCCTGCTCCTACCACTATCACGTCATACTTCGCTGCCATATAGGCCTCCTTTCCACATTTCCGTCAGTGCCTCAATGAGCCGTTCTCCCTCCGCATCCTAGGCCTGATCACCCATTTGCACCTCCTCAGGAACTGCGATCACCTTAGTATGCCTCCTCAACGTTGACGCGTGGCCCCCTTGCAGAGAAGCTCCATACGGCAACGGGACAGGCAATGCACGCAAAGACACAGACAGGGACAGGTGTTTGGGGATGTGATTACCTTAACCATATTGTTTCGGAGCAGCCCGGGAGTCAAGTGAACGGGGCCAACTTTCGTCTACTTTTCTTTCAACTTTCATCTACTTTCTTGACCCAGTGGCGTGAGTAGACGTGACCGAGAATGATTTGGCGTGGCAGGTTTGCTTGTTGAGGAGAGCGCCTGTGAACGGGGATGCCAGCGGTCGAGAAAGAGGAAGGCGCCCGGATATAAGGTCAGGCGGATTGTAGCAGAGAGCGCGCAGGTTGCCCTAGATACCGGACGGGACAGGCTCCTGCCCGGGTCCTTGCGACCGCAGCTGGGCCATTTTCTCGAGGGACTCAGCGCCCAGGGGGGCCAGCCCCTGCACCACCTCATCCAGTGAGGTGATCTCGCCTACGCCTATCTCCCTACGTTTCAGCGCCAAGACCACCGCGTCGGCCCTCCGGCGCGCTCCCAGCTTGGTGCATGCCCGGTTGAGGAACGTTCTCACCGCACTGACGGAGATGAATAGCCGATCGGCTATCTCGGCGTTGGTCAATCCGCGGCCGGCCAGGATGAGCACGTCCCTTTCCCTGTTTGTCAATGCGGCATCTTGTCTTCTCTCCGTGCGGACAATCTCTTCGTTCTTCTCCGGGAGGTGCCCGTATTCCAACTCCTGGCGCACAAGCTGGGCTATCGTCCTGAGCATATCAGGGCCCAAAGAGCTGAGAATCTCGGCTATCTCATCAAGCGAATAGGCTTCGTCAAGGCCGATGTCTCCCCGTTTCAAGGCGAAGAAGACGGCTTCGATCCTGTTGTGGGCTTTCAGCTTGAGGCACGCCTGGTGCATCAGCGTCTTCACTCTGCCGATGGATATGCCCAGACGCTGGCCGATCTCGCTGTTGCTGAGGTGGTTGCCATGTGGATGCAGGGCAGCCAGGATAAGGATGTCCCTTTCCTCTCCGGTCAGAGAAGTACTCCTCGTTTTCATCCCATTGCCCCCGACAGCCAACCGCGCAGATTGACGAACGTTCGCGGACCGGATCTGGAGGACATCATGATAGACCGCCGCTGAATTCCTGTCAATCGCCGACTGTAATTGCCTCACATCACAATCGATGATTCGCAAAGTTGGGGCCTTCAGTTTAGGGGTTTCTGTGATACCTTCGTCAGCAGATAGTGAGGCGGATTGCTGCTCTTCCAGAGCTTTCGTGGTTGTGCCCTGACTGTCACAGCGGGACTATGCCAGACTGAACGCCATTTCGAAGCCGGGACTTCTGTCTACAGTAACGCCAGTTCCACCTTCACATTCTACGACGCTGAAGGCTTGGATGCCAAGGCGCCTATTCTGACTCTCTGAACGGCCACAGAGCGTCTGGTTGCCGGATTCTACAGACCGGGACTACTGGCCTCCCAACACCACCTTGGTTGCTGAGACAATCAAGCCTTCTTTACCAGTCCTAGTCCTCTGCCAACCCGCTTCCGCTCGCAACTTCCTCGGCTTCCAGCCTGAACACTGCCACCGCCCGCTCCATGGCATCTGACATGTCGGCCAGCGACTGCGCTGCTGCCAGCGACTCCTCTACCTGCGCCGACATCTGCTCCACCGATGCCGACACTTGCTGCGATGCCGCGCTGTTCTCCTCGGCCACCCCAGCCGAACTCTCAATCAGCTTCGATACCGTCTCTGAACTCGCCGTCATCTCCTCGGTAGCCGCCGCGTTCTGCTCTACTATGCGGTTGATCCGGTCTATTGCCTCAACCATGCCACCGCTCAGGCCCTGCAGCTCATGAGCCGCCTGGAGTATCTGCTCCACCTGTATTCCAACCTTCTGTGACCTCTCCAGAATATTATCCAGCGCCCCTCCAGCCTCCGATGCCAGCTTGTTACCCGTCTCAACTTCCTTGGTCCCCACCTGCATCGCGCTCACTGCCTCTCTCACCCCACTCTGAATACCACTCACGATACTGGCGATTTCCCTGGTAGCCACCGATGACCGCTCCGCCAGTTTCCTCACCTCATCCGCCACCACCGCAAAGCCTCTCCCCTGCTCTCCAGCCCGCGCCGCCTCTATCGCTGCGTTGAGTGCCAGTAGATTCGTCTGTGCCGCGATGTCATCTATGGTCGCCACTATCCGGCCGATCTCGCCTGACCTCTCGCCAAGGTCAGTGACCCTCGATGACACGACGTCCATGGCTTTCTTGATCCGGCGCATGCCCTCAGCGGTTTCATGAGTCATTCTCGCCCCATCGGCTGCAGAAGAAGAGGTGACCTTCCAGGCCTCCGCTCCAGCCGCGGCATTGCCCGACACGTTGCCGATGGCCTCCGACACCTTCCTGACAATGCCGGTGGCTTCATCCACACCATTCGATTGTTCCTGTGCGCCTTCCGCTATCTGGTCTATGGCCTTGGATAGCTGTCCCATGCCTCCCGCGGTCTGCTGCAGGGATGACGCTTGGTCGTTCGCCCCTCTGGCGACCTGCTGTATCGTGGCCGCGATTTGCTGGGTTGTTTGCGCCGTCTGCTCCGCTGCCTTGGTCAGTTGAATACTGGCCTGAGACACGCTTCCCGCCGCAGCCTTCGTCCGCCCTATCAATTCCCGCTGTCTAGACACTAGTTCCACGAAAGCATTGCCCAGGACGTCGTTCTCTGATTTCGGCTCGACTTCCACTGTCATGTCGCCATCAGCCAGTTTCCTCGTGGCACCGGCCATACTCCTCATGTAGTCGACCACACCGGAGTACGCTTGCGCCAAAGAGCCGATCTCATCATTTGACTTCAGGTTGATCTCCTGCTCCACGTTGCCCTCGGCTAGAGCCTTGGAGGTCCTCGCCAGTTGTGATATGGGTCTACCTATGACCAGTTTCGTCAAGACCCAGAAGAGAACCAGGCCCATCACGGCCACTCCGCCATAGGCCAGTAGCACATAGGTGCGTTGAGTGTTCATCGCCTGCGTTACATCTTCCGTGTAGATTCCAGTTCCGACTACCCAACCCCAAGGCTCAAACGATTTCACGTAGGAGAGCTTGGGTACAATGTGACCTTCTTCGTCCTTGTACTGCCAGTAATATGTGTAGAATCCCCCGCCTTCAGTCTGAGCCACGTTGACCATGTCCTGGAAAATGTAGTTGCCCCGATCATCCTGGATGTCGGAGACGTTGCTGTTAACCAGATCCGGTCTGAAGGGCTCCAGCAGCATGACCGGCTGATAGTTATTCACCCAGAAATAGCCGTCCTTGTTCTCGCCGTAGCGCAGGCCATTCAGAGCCGCCAGAGCATAAGTCTGGGCCTCGGTCCTGGTCACCAAACCCGTCCTCTCAAGATTGAGGCAGAACTGCAGCATGCCGTACGCGACTTCCACCTCTTCCTGCGTCTTGACCTCCTTCTCGTGCATAAGGCTTCTTTCCATTTGCGGCAGAACGTAGGCTATCACATAGATGCCGCTAAACAGCGTTACGGCAATAGCCGCCAGAAACATCTTCCACATGATGCCGAACTTCACTTGTCTCGCTCTCAACCTCTTGAATACTGCCACTACCTGCCTCCTAGCTCCGGGCTCCTCCCTGTCTTGGTTCCTTCCCTCTCCCTTTTCCGCAGTTCCTGACCAATCAACTGAAGTCAATCGACTTCTAGAGTATCGTGATGTCGCTTGCGCTCACCAGTCGCATGTACCACCTCGCCACCTTGGTGGCGCCGACATCCTCTTTCTGGCCGGCCGGCAGCATGCCCTCCTGCAACGTGAACTGGTCGTAGGTTCCCTCGCGGTCCAGCGACGAGGTCATGAACGCCCAGGTGAAACGCACGGGAACAACCGTGACCTTGATAGTGCTGCCCGTGGCCACCGTGGGGAGAGCGGGGCTATAGCATTCCCCCGCATAGATCAGCACCTTACCGGTTGCATCCACTATCACGGCACCGCCAGACCCCTCGGGGGCCATCCCGGTGTTGAACAGAGCCAGTTCCACCGTGCCCTGCAAGGTCACATAGTGCCCTTGGTAAGTAGTCAGATGGGCGTGCAGTTCCGCGGCCGTGAGCGTTGTCTCGGTGCTCACCTTCACCTCTTCCTCGATCTGAGAGGCTCCGGCGCTGCCGGTGGCCGCGACAGTGATCTTGTGATAGCCCTGTGCCACAGATCCGGTATCCCAGGTAGCCCTGGCTGTGACCCATTTCGCTCCGGTGGTAAGGGTCATGTCTACTGCCGTGGCATTATCGACACCATATGTGACTCCGGAGACCGTGCCGGCGCCGCTGAATACCTTGGCCACCAGTTCCACCTGACCGTTGATTATGGGCCACGTAGCTCCAGCGGGGCTGACTTCTATCTGCTGCGTGCTGTCGATCTCCTTGTAGAAGTCGTCCAGCACACTGCCAGTCACTGATACAATCCGATATCCCGGCTTTCTCCCGTCCAGATTGTCCCCATGACCCCATTCGCCGGACAGAGCAGCGGTAACCTGCTCAGGAACGCCTCCGCTGTCCATCAGAAGGTCCTGGTGCGAATGGCCTGAGAATATCCTGGCGTTGTACTGCTTCAGCAGATTCAGCACGGTTTCCGGGCTTCGCCAAGAGCTGGTGGGTTCATGGGTGAACACCAGCACGGGACTGCTCTTCGCACGGTAGGCAAGATCAGCTTGGAGCCAGGACAGCTGCGATCCGGTAACGGAGAAAGACTCCTTACCTGTAGCTACTCCGTTGGGATCCAGCACCACGCAGTGGTACTGCCCCCAGTCAAAGGAGTAGTAGGTGGGCCCGAAATTAGTGCGAAAAGCGGTCTTGCTGCATCCCGCCGTCGCACCGGCAGCCGTCTCGCAGGCCAGATTGGCGGCATCGTGATTGCCCATCGCATTGTATACTGGCATGCTCAGGCTGTTCATGGCGTTCTTGTAGGCGGTGAACCAGTCAGCAGCCTGTGCCTCTGATATCGTCGTGCCGTCACCTGTGTTCACCAGGTCGCCGGTGGAGACGATAAAAGCCGGCGAGATACCCTTGAACTCCTCCACTGCCTTGTCGAAAGTCACGAGGTTAGCGGCATCGAGGTGTACGTCGGTCACATGTACAAAAGTGAAATCGTCGCCGCTCTTCTCCGGCGCCGATTTGAGACCAAAATCGAACTGTGTGTACGAGGTGCTCCGGTACCATACGCCTGACGCAGCATGAGTATTGGGAACAGTCACGAAGACAAAGGCCCCTTCTTTTGGAAGCGTAAAGCTGCCAGTCGCGCCGGTGGTCGTTGCGGTCACCCCATTGGAGACAACAATGTCGGCAATCCCCGTTTCCGCAGTACCTTTGAGGCCGTCGCCGTCCGCGTCTAGAAACACCGTCCCTGTGATGTTGGTCACCACAGGCGGATTATTGTTGTTGTTATTGTTGTTGTTCTGATTGCCGCCGGATGAGCAACCGACAGCCACTACCGTCACCAGAACCAACACCATTAGGGCCAGCTTCGAAACCAGATTCCTCGCAGTCATTATTTCACTCCTTTTGCTCGCAGCTACGGTTCCCTTCTCGGATACTGCTTCGCCGCGTTGAAATGCGCCGCATGGGCTTTGAAGCCACCGCAGACACCAGCAGATCATGCTGGGGCCAGTCTATCCGGCTTCTCTCACGCTCGCGTCACCACCACTGCCACGTGCTTCTCAATGGTATCTCCATGGAATCGCCGCGTCTCACATACATGTCTCATTCCGGCTCCCATGCTAGAACCGGCAACTCACTACCACCGCCGGAACAAGCGGATTGTTGCGCCTTAGACGTGCATCAGTTGTGGGGTTGCCCGATCTGGTGTCTGAAGATGCTTACGGAGCAGTCACATGATCGCGGACGAGCACTGACGGCAGGTCATCATGAGACGCAGCTCGGACTTGTGTCTGAGCAACCCAGGAGTGTCCGCAGGATTATGGACGTAGCACATCACAGGGCTCAAGGGGATGCGTGAGCAGGCGCCAGGACAGCGAGAATTGCCTTGAACCCATTGAGTAGGCTGGAGCGCGGGGCGTTCTCAGTGGATCTGCAGGGGCACGTTGATATCCGTCCTGGTGAAAAGCGCCCGGTACGAGTCACCGTGTCAGCCCGTCAAGACCTTGCCGGCCAGAATATGGATCCAGGGGAATCAGATTAGATAAGACTAGAGCTCGATCGCCATCCACCGCATTCCCGTGATGCTGATGGCCCACTTGATGCAGCCCCAGGATACATCGATGCCTTCCTCTATTACTCCATCCTGTCTCACTCTGTAGGTAGCCTTGAAGGTGTCCCACAAACGTAAATAGTCCGCCGCGTCGATGCCGCCGGCGGTCACCATACCGTGCGCGCCGTCCCACGCCGGCACAGGAGCGTCAAGAGTCCTTCCTGCTGCTTTTATGCAGCTTTGTATGGCCAGCTTGGCCTCGCTCAACTCTACATTAGCCGCTTCCGAGCAACTGAGCACGGTGACCGCTACCTTGTCGACAGACTCCTTGCCTCCAGGCCCCTTCACCGTGAGAACCACAATGTAGCCGCTGCTGTTGTTCGTCTGGTACGTGTGTACCGGGTTCCGGTACTCATCGCTGCTCCCTTCGATAGCCGGGCCATCC
>JAFGCL010000015.1 GCA_016932645.1 Dehalococcoidia bacterium
CCAGGTAAGCCCCGATCGTCAGCCCGTTGGGGCCGCCTCCAACGATGATGAAGTCAAATTTCTGGGCCATCTTCCCTCCTTATCCTTTGTCGAATATCATGCGCCATGCCAGATCAGCCCACGGGCCATGCTTCTTCGCTTTCGGCATGCCGCCTTCCCACTCTTTATGAGCATGAAAAAGATCCTGGGGCAGCCGCCCTAGCCTCCTCCCCCCTTTTTTGCCGGCAGGTCCCACCCGATGCGCGGACAACGGTTCGTCAGCGCCGGAATGCGACCGCGCAGGCGAGTAGCAGGATAAGACTTCGCCATCCTTCTGAACATGGTGTTTGTCCGAATCTCACCCTCTGTGATCCCTGGATAGGCTCCTGGAGGATAGCACCCTGTAGAGTAGGGTTCACCTGATTTGCGGCCACAGTATAGCTCATCAGAACCTCGGCCGCATCTGTTTCCAGCCCGGTGCCCGACCCGTCCTCAACCAGGGGAGTGGATTTGGCGGCGCACCTGGACCCTCGACAAGGGAAATTGCCTACTGCATACCAATCGCTGGCAGAGTGGGCAAGCGGAGAAGCTGTCTCGCAGCGTTTTTCCAACACCCTTGATCCCCAACTCCCGGGGCGCCCCAAACCCTTCACAGAGTAGTGATGGCGAGGGGGATGTCCACCTTGGACCATCCCCTTCGGTTCGTGCTGGAGTCGTCTCCATTGCTGCCTTCAAGATCCCGGCCCCGTCAGACACATAGCAGCCTGGACTCGTCAAGGCTCGCCTTGACTCGTGAGTAGTACGCGGCATAGCCAAGTGACCTGATGGCCAAATCCAGGTCGAGATAGGCTGGCAGACCCTGTGCTTGCAGCCGGCGTGACATCTCCTGAAGGGCCGACAAGTTGGTGCCGTAGAGGAACACATTTACCGTCTTCGCGTGGCCTACTGTGGACTTGGATAGCATATCTACTATCATGGGAAACAGAGGCACGGTCTGTCTGCCGCAGGCAAAGACGACGGTGACGCAGTCCACGTTGGCATCATCGAGCACCAGGGACAATGCCTCTCCATAGGCCGCGAAGGGGTTCGGCGAGGACATGGTTCGCGAGTCGGACATAGCGGGTCCCAAGTCCACCGGGTTGCCGCCCAGTCTGGGAGACAATGCCGATAGATTCCTTGTCGTCTCCGGTGAGAAGCGTGCCACTGCTAGACCCGACGCTGACGCTGAGTCGGCAGCTATCACGCCCTGTCCGCCGGTAAGAGTGATGACGGCAAAGCGGTTGCCTGCCGGAAGCGGCTGAAGCAATAACGTCCGGGGGACTTCGAACAACTCCTGCCAGTTGTTGACCCGGATGGCCCCGGCCTGCCTCAAGGCGATTTCGTATATCCTGTCCGTCCCTACTATTGAACCGGTATGGGAGGCCGAGGCTCTGGCTCCTGCCTCACTGCGCCCGGTCTTCAGGATCACCAGAGGTTTGACGGACGTTAGCCTCCTCGCGGCCTCGATGAACCCCTCACCCTCTCTGACGTCTTCCAGGTGCATAGCTACCACCTTCGTCTCGGGATCAGTGGCTAGGTAGTTCAGTATGTCGACCTCATTCACATCGCACTTGTTGCCGATGTCGCACATCTTGCTGACCGGATAGGCCCAGTCCTCGAGCGGAATCTGGTGAGGACCAATGGAACCAGTCTGGCCGCAGACAGCAATCCCCCCTCTTTCGATCCGCTCAGTGTCGGTGTAGGGTGGTACTGTCACCAAACCGTTGGCCGTATTGACTACGCCGAAGGTGTTGGGCCCCATAATGCGTATCCCAGTACTGCGCGAGATCTCGGTGAGCTGCCGCTGGAGTTCCGCCCCGCCCTCACCAGCCTCCGTGAATCCTTCGGACAGCACAATGGCCGCCTTGACGCCCCCAGTCGCACATTTCTGGACAATCTCCGGTATCGTTGGCGGAGGTGTAATCACGACGGCCAGATCCACGGCTTCGCCTACTTCGTTGATATCGGCGTATGACTTCAGGCCAAGCACTTCACCGTATTTCGAAGGGTCGGGATTGATGGGGTATATGTCACCGCGGAAACCGAAGTGGAGCATATTCCTGACCACCCAGTAGGCGGTTCCCGGTATCTCTCGTAGGGAGCCGAAGACGGCCACATTGCAGGGATCAAAGAACGCGTTCAAGTCCGATCTGCTTGTCTCGTTCAACTCTCACAACCTCCGAGGCCCGATGGCCGGCCCGAACGGCAGGGTTTCGTTGCCCGCACTGCTGCCGGGGGCGCTACATACAGGATACGACTTTGGGCAGCCCGTTTGCATGGTGCTGATACTTGCTTTCGTGCAAAGAACCCCTTGGCCACAGCTAGAGACAACACCATTGGAAGACAGAGGCCACACAATATGGACAACTCGCGCGTCACCTGACAGAATAGGTGTGGCGAGACTGATGGCGGATACGTTTGAGTTGCACCGGCGGGCGCATCGTGGAGAAGGACACAGGGATGAAGACAAGGCTCATCGTTGTGGATGACGAGCCCCTTTTCCGGGATCTCCTCTGCAGTACTTTATCAGCCAGGCAGGATCTCGAAGTCGTGGGTGTGGCTGGTGACGGAGAGTCCGCGGTTCTCCTGGCCAGGAAAGAGAAGCCCGACGTGGTGCTCATGGACATTGAGATGCCGGGGAAGCTGGACGGAATCGAGTCGGCGCTCCAGATCAAGAAGGAGAGGCCACAGACAGGAGTAGTGATTCTATCCGCCCACAACGAACGGCGCTACGTGACCAGCCTGCCTTTGGAAGATATGCAGGGATGGGGATACCTGCTCAAACAGACAGCACCGGACCTGGCGACGGTGGTGCGCGCCATCCAGGGCAGCAAGGCAGGCATGGTGGTCCTGGATCCTTCGGTCGTGTCGGGCCTCCGCCCCAAGCAAGGCTCGCCCGTAGCCCGGTTGAATCCCAGGCATCAGGAGGTGCTGGAGCTCATGGCCCAGGGCTACAGCAACGCCGCTATTGCCCGCTTGCTGAGGCTCTCCCGCAAGTCCGTGGAAACATACATCAATGTGATCTACCAGGAATTGCAGCTTTCCCACGAAGAAGACATCCACGCCCGCGTAAAGGCTACCCTTCTCTATCTGGAAAGCTCCAGCATTCGCCGGGTATAGGCACGGAAAACCGTCAGGCCCGCACCATGTCTCAAAACCCAAGGGCCGCCATATGATCAAATCCAGCACCGTAGGTGAGAGGTGAGTTTCCGTGATGATGTCTGTTAACAGCGTTTGCCGCGTGATGGTGGCGGACGATGAGCCAGAGTTCCGTGGCTGGCTGAGGTCCGTGCTCGACGATAGTGGAGACTTCCGCTTGATTGGGGAGGTGAGCAACGGCACGGAAGCCATGGAATTGATCCCTTCTCTATTGCCGGATCTGGTGATCGCCGACATGTACATACCTGACCCGGACGGTCTGGAAGTCGTACGGTACGTTCAGCATCACTTCTCGGGCATCAAGGCCATACTCGTCAGTGCCCACGAGGAGCGTGTTTACGAGAGACTGGCCAGAGAGGAAGGAGCGCTGGCGTTCATCCCCAAAGCTAAGCTTTCTCTGGATGCGCTGCGTCAGGCGCTGAAAGGGGAAGTTGAGCCGTGACTTCTGTGCCTTCATCCGGGGCGCTCTCTATCGAGCAATTGCCGCCAGCCACCGCAGCATAGTCCTGCATCATCATCAGGCCCCGCCCCGCCGAAGCGGGCGCCAGGTCGAATCCCTGACCGTTGTCCCGCAGTCTCAGAGTAAGCCATTCGTCAGGTGCCCGGCGCAGGTCAATGGTCACAACGCTGGCCTTGGTGTGCTTGACGATGTTGGTCAGCGCCTCTTCAGCAATCCGGTATGCCGCCAGTCTCACCTGCTCCGGTATCAGATTGGGATTCGCTCTCTCGTTTCGCACCAGCACTTCTTCGAGCTCCAAGTCGATGCTCAGAGACCTCTCAAAATGGTCGCAGAGTGATTGCAGAGCCGGAATCAGTCCCCGCCGCAGTATTGAGGGGTACAGACGGTGGCTGATGGGGCGGACCTGGTTGTCCAATAGATCGGCCAGCTTCTGACGCAGATCCGCCAACTCCTGGGCTTGTTCTCTCTGCTCCATCGAGCGCTCTATCTCCGCCAGTCGGTGCAGCACTATGATGAGCCTGTTCTGCACGGAGCCGTGGAGCTGGTGAGCAATGTCCTGCCTCACGAACTCCTGGGCAGCCACAATCCTCTGCCGGGACCTTTCCAGTTCTTCCGCCCTGGCCAGAGCCGCCGCATGGTCCACCCGTTCCCGTTCCGCTGTCTTGCGCTCCGTAATGTCCCGCACGTTAATGATGATACCCCCCACCACCGGATCGTCGAGCAGGTTTCGTGCCATGATCTCAATCGTGCGCCAGGATCCGTCCCTGTGGCGGGCGCGAACTTCATTCTGGTATGTGCCACCGGGGTTCCTCATGAGCTGGGCGAACTCTTCTGAGACTCTGGCGGCATCCTCCGGATGCAAGAATCGCAGGAAGTTCTTTCTTCTATAGTCCTCAGGCCGATAACCCAGCACCCGCACGCTGGAGGGGCTTTCATAGATGACGTTGGCATTCGCGTCGAGGACGGCGACATCATCCAAGGAATTCTCGATCAGGACGCGGAAGTGCCTCTCCCTCTCCCTGAGAGCTTCCTGGTCCCGCAGACGATCGGTGACATCGTGGTAGTTGGCCAGAATGCCCCTGACGGCCGGGTTACCCAGCAGGTTGTGAACGTTGCCTTCTATGGCATGCCATGTACCATCCTTGTGCTTTATACGCACTGTCGCCGCTACCGGCGGAGCCGGGTGTCTGGCCAGCTTCCCGAAGGTTCTGACCGTGTTGTGCATGTCCTCCGGATGGACGAAGTCCGCTATGTTCCGGCCTACCATCTCGTCGGGTCGGTAGCCGATGATCTTCTCCACTGAAGGGCTTTCGTACAGAATCGTCATGTCGCTGCTCAGAATGCAGACACCGTCCAGCGAGTTTTCGATCATCACCCGGAACCGCTCTTCTCTCTCTTTCAAACCGTCGTCAGGGATTTCTGTCTGCGGGGCTTCTTGGCTCACAGGAGCTGGAATCCCCAGTAGCGCGGCAGTGTCGAGCTTCACGGCTTCGCCTGGCCGGGCACGTCCCTTCGTGGACGCGCCAGCAATCGCGCCCTGGCTGGGACGCCAGTCCGGGTGCGCCCGGTGGAAGTCCAGCAGTCTCTTGATGGCCGTAGCTGCTCCTCTCATGGATAGGAACAGCGGCAGGCCTAGATCAACGCACAGCGCTCTTAGCTCTGCCGAAACCTGCCAGGTGCTGTCGTTTGCTATGGAGTGGAGCACGATCGCCTTTGGTAGATCGAACTGCCGGGAAGCGAGGACCATGAGACCCGCGGCCCCGACCACGGCGTACTCGTCTACCGGCACCGGGGATATGTCGAAGCCATGGTGGAAGACCAAAAGATCGAGGTCTCTCCAATCCTGCAGCACGTCGTGGAACCGCCTCCAATACGCACCCACCTCCCTGTCAGCCTGTTTCCTCAGGGCTTCCATAGGCCTCATATTTCCGGCGCCGACCAGGAACTCGAAACCGTCGTGCGAACTGACCGGTCCGGCATCGATGGGATTGCGCAGCATGCTGTTGGCCAGGTCGATGAACTCCTTCAGCCGTTCCCTTATCTCCGGAGGCATCGGCGGCAGGCGCAGTCCGGCCCTCTCAACCTCGTCGGTGGCCATGACACTGGCACCGCCGCCGGTCCCGACAACGCACGCGTTCGGTCCCTCTGGAGGTTTCATGCGGAGCAGCGCCACCAGCATATCCACCATCTCTTCGATGCTGTGGACTCTGATGGCTCCCGCCTGACGGACAACCCCGTCCCAGACCGCGTCTGTCCCGGCCAGCGAACCGGTATGTGAGGCCGCGGCCCTGAGGCCGCCCTCGGTGTACCCACCCTTGTAGATCACGACTGGCTTGAGTGAGGCGGCTTTCTTGACCACTTGGGCAAAACGGCGGCCGTCAGAGACGCCTTCGATGTAGGCGGCTATGACCTCCGTTTCAGGATCAGCAGCGAAGTAGTCGATGAGATCGCATTCATTGATGTCGCAGGCATTCCCGTAGCTTACGACCTTGCTGAAGCGGAGCCCGCGAGCTGCCGCGAGCCGCACCATGAAGTCGGTGTTGCCGCCGCTCTGGCAGAGGAAGCCCATGGCACCGGCTTCTCTGGGGAAGTCCGGGCTGAGGCCGATCTTGCCCTTGGGATAGTAAATGCCCAGGCAGTTGGGGCCGATGATGCGGATGTTTCCGCGGCGGGCTATTTCGACCAACTGGTCCTGCAGGGCTATACGGTCCGTCTCACCCGTCTCGGCAAAGCCGGAGGCGAAGACGTGTACCACCTTGACGCCCTTCGTTCGGCATTCCTCCATCAGACCTGGTGTGAACTTGGCGGGAATGGAGGCGACCACGTGATCCACTGGCCCTGGGACATCCGTGAGCATCCGGTAGATGGGGTATCCCTCGAGTTCACCCCCTTTTGGATTGACGAGGTAGAGCCGGCCAGGGTATCCGCTGCGCACCAACGCATCGAAATAGAGCTGCCTCATCCAGAACTTGGGCAGGTCGGCGGAGATACCGACCACCGCTATCGACTGCGGGTGGAACATATAGTCCAGGGGATGAGTGTTGCCGGGGCTATCCTTTGGCATTCTAACACTCAATTCTAGCATTCACGTTTCAGTCTATCAAAGAAATAGGTCAGGATGGCTGCATGTTGAATCGGGCTGAATCGGAGGCGAGTGACGGATAGCCAGCGAGAGTACGTAAAACAGGATCATACTGCCAGCGCCAAGCGCCGTCGCTTGCTGGCCGTCAGAGGGCACTATCGGCGCAGGTCTTCGACCACGCTGAGGGCTGCCTGCTTTCCGGTGGCAAAAGCCCCTTCTGTGCAGGCGATGAGGAACAGATATTCTCCGGACAGGTAGAGGCCTTCCACGTCCCGCATATGGTTCTTGAGCAGGTCCTGGATGGCCACGTATTGTCCTGGTGCTTCTAGGTTCACTGCCCGCTCCCATCGGAACAGCTTGGTTATCACTGGCTCATCTGGGAACTGGGGCAGTATCTTCTGGACCTCTCTGATGACCAGCCGGCGTCGCTCCTCCGGAGCGAGGCTAGCCATCTTGTCGTCCTCCCATCCGCGGGTGGCGACAATCATGACCGGCTTCTCACCCTCTTGATTCCCCTTTGCCACCCAGCTCACCACTGAGTCCTCACCAGCGGTATTCACCATGACGAAGAAGGGCGTATTGCCATGTACTATGGGCCTCTCCAG
>JAFGCL010000127.1 GCA_016932645.1 Dehalococcoidia bacterium
CAAGATATACAAGCTGGAGGTGGTGGCCATCCCTACCAACAGGGAGATGATCCGCGAGGACTACCCTGACCAGATCTACGGCACGGAAGAGGCCAAGTTCAAAGCCGTATGCAACGAAGTGGAGAAGTTCCACGCCGAGGGGCGTCCGGTTTTGATCGGCACTACCTCCATCGAGACCTCGGAGCGCCTCAGCGACATGCTCATGCGGCGAGGCATAACCCACGAGGTGCTCAATGCCAAGCTCCACGAGAAGGAGGCCTACGTCATCGCCCAGGCCGGAAGGCCGGGGGTGGTCACGGTGGCCACCAATATGGCCGGACGCGGTGTCGACATCATCCTCGGAGGAAACCCAGATGAACGCGCCAAAGAGGAGTGGCAGCCGGACCATGACAAGGTCATGGCCATAGGCGGGCTGCACGTCATCGGCACGGAGAGGCACGAGGCCCGGCGGATCGACAACCAGCTCCGCGGCCGTGCCGGCCGCCAGGGCGACCCGGGCAGCTCCCGCTTCTATGTGTCCATGGAGGACGACATCGTGAAGCGCTTCGGCGGGGACCGGGTCAAGGGAGTGATGGAATGGGGAGGCATGGGCGAAGAAGACAGCCCCCTGGAGCTTTCCATGTTCAACAAGGTGATCGAGAACGCCCAAGTGAAGGTGGAAGGCTATCACTTTGAGGTGCGCAAGCACTTGGTGGACTACGACGATGTAGTGAACAAGCACCGCGAGATCATCTACGGCGAGAGGAAGCGGATACTGGAGGATGCGAACTTGAAGGAGAACATCCAGTCCATGATCCGGGAGGAGATCCAGGAACTGGTTGCGGTCCACCTTGGCAAGGAGCAGTCCGACGTCGCGGGCCTGCTGGAGGATATGAAGCGCATCATGCCCGCGCTGCCGCCGGACATGACTCCTCAGGGACTGGCCGGCGTTCGTCCGGAAGAGATCGAGGCTAGACTGATCAAGTGCACTGAATCGCTGTATGAGTTCAAGGAGAAGGACCTCGGCGAGGAGAACATGCGGATACTGGAGCGCCTGGTGATGCTCCGGGTCCTCGACAGTCTGTGGACAGAGCACCTTACTATGATGGACCACATGCGCCAAGGCATCGGCCTGCAAGCAGTCGGCCACAGCGACCCGCTGGTGGCCTACAAGAAGGAGGGCCATGCCCTCTTCCAGAGCCTTACGGCCAACATCCGCCACGACCTAGTGCATGTCATCTACAACGCCAATATAGTCAAGAAGGAACCATCGCAGCAGACCGCCGCCAGCAAGCGGCATGCCGTACCCACGAACAAGGAAACTGGACGCAACGACCCCTGCCCCTGCGGCAGCGGCAAGAAATACAAGAAGTGCTGCGGTAAATGAACAACGGCGAGGTCGCCAGAGTCTTCCAGGACATCGCCGACCTTCTCGAACTCAAGGGCGAAAGCGTCTTCAAGACCCGGGCCTACCAGAAGGCCGTCCGCTCCATCGAACACCTGCCCGTCGAGTTGGCGCAGTTGAAGGCCGAGGGCAAGCTGCGGGACGTGCCCGGCATCGGCGAGGCCATCGAGAAGAAGATCGTCGAACTTCTCGACACAGGCCACCTCAAATACTACGAGGAACTCCGTGCCGAATTCCCCGAGGGAGTCGTCTCGCTCCTTCAAGTGCCGGGTGTCGGCCCCAAGACAGCCATGCGGCTCTCCACCGAGGTGGGCGTGAAGTCGATCGAGGACCTGGAGAGGGCCATCGTCGATGGAAGGGTGGCCGGCCTGTTCCGCATGGGCGACAAGACCGCCGAGAACATCCTGCGCGGCCTTCAGTCGATGCGAACCAAGGAGCAGCGCATACCCATCGGCGTCGCCCTGCCACTGGCCGAGGAGATCATGGCTTCGCTGCAGGAGCGCGTGACGGTGCGCAACCTGACGCCGGCCGGGAGCCTGCGGCGGTTCAGGGATACCATCGGGGACATCGACCTCCTGGGGACGGCCGACGATGCCGAAGCTGTTATCGAGGCTTTCACCAAGCTGCCCCAAGTGAGGGAGGTACTGGCCAAAGGCGGAACCAAGGCCAGTATCGTCACGCACACCAATCTGCAAGTGGACTTCCGCGTCGTGCCGCACGACGAGTTCGGCTCCCTGCTGCAGTATTTCACCGGAAGCAAGCAGCACAACATCAACCTGCGGGAGAGGGCCTTGAAGCAGGGCCTGAGCCTCAGCGAGTATGGCATCACGGTTGTCGAGACCGGGCAGCTGGAGAAGTTCGCCACCGAAAAGGCCTTCTATGCCCGGCTGGGGCTGCAGTACGTTCCTCCCGAGTTTCGCGAGGGCACCAACGAGATCGCTCTGGCGGAAGAGAAGAAGGTCCCCGAGCCCATCGAGCCGTCGGACGTTAAGGGCGACCTCCACGCCCACAGCAACTGGAGCGACGGGCGGGACTCCATCGAGGATATGGCTTTGGCAGCCAGGGGCCACGGCTACCGGTACATCGCCATCACCGACCACTCTAAGGGGCTGGGCATCGCCCACGGCCTGAACGAAGAGAGAGTCAAGGAGCAGAGGACAGAGATCAGGAGACTGAACCAGAACCTTAAGGGTTTCCGGATTCTAGCCGGGATTGAAGTAGATATTCGCGCTGACGGGTCTCTCGATCTTCCCGACGAAGTGTTGGCAGATCTGGACGTGGTGGTGGCAGCAGTACACTCGGCTATGGGGCAGGAGCAGGAGAAGATGACCCGGCGGGTCATCAAGGCCATGGAGAACCCGCACGTGGATATCATCGCCCACCCCACGGGCCGACTGCTGGGAATGAGAGAGGCCATGGCCATGGACATGGAGGCTGTCTTCCGCTCAGCAGCCCGGACTGGAACCGCCCTCGAGATCAACGCCATGCCGGACCGCCTCGACCTCAAGGACATCCACATCTTCCGGGCCAGGGAGCTGGGCGTGAAGCTGTCGCTGGGCACGGATGCCCATGCCACAGAGCACCTGCCGCTAATGCGGTTCGGGGTGGGGATCGCGCGGCGGGGGTGGGCGGGGGCGGGGCATATCCTAAACACGCTGACGGTGGAAGGCGTTCTGGCGACGCTGAAGCGCTGATTGTGCTGCAATAGCACCAAAGTGCTATGATGTCTCAGTAGATTCATGCCGATAAGGAGACAGAGATGCCCTACTGTCCCAAGTGCCGCGACGAATTCCAGGACTGGGTGAAGACCTGTCCAGACTGCCGCGTTGTCCTGGTGTCAGAGTTGCCCTGTTTATCAAAGGCGTCAGATGCCACCAAGGTTGGGCGCGAGTCTCTTCTGCACAGCGCCGACGCTCCAAACGAGCCAGTCGCCAGGATGTGGATGGAGTCCCTTGAGAACAACGGCATTCGTTCCACCATGAAGGGCGGGGCCTACAAACTGGAAATGGGCTCCGATAGCCCCTTCCTGCCATGCGGGATATACATTCTGGCGTCCGACGCGCCGCGTGCACGAAGGATACTCGACGGCCTCCCCGACTCCAAACGCCTTTCGTAGTTCATCCGAATCACCACATCTGGATCCTCACCTGCGCATGAACGACCGAGAAGGGCAGACAAAGGGGCCTGCACTTACATATCATGTGTTGCGTTCCAGACGGGTTTGAAACCCGCCTCTACGGGATCGGCAATGGGACGTCATTTCCAGGGTGAACACAAGGTTCACCCCTACGACCCGACGGATTCGAACACGGGGCATGCAGAGGGGCGAAGCCCCTCTGCGTCATTGTTCATTTCCCCCTTTCCCAAAGGGGGACACAGGGGGATTGGCTTGGGGGGATGGGGGAGGTGGGCACAGCCCATCCCACGCCTAAGAGGGTGCAGGGATTCGTCCCTGCCGGGTGTTTGAGGGTGTCCCTCAAATACCCCTTTTTTTCGTACCCCAAGATTGGAGGCAAGGGGGTTGATTGACTCACTCAAGGTGTTTCCTCTACCATTCAACCGATGACAGACAAGAAGCGCCGGCAGTGGGACAGCGAACGCGTCCGCGCCCTGCGGGAACACTTGGGCCTCACGCAGCAGCAAATGGCCAACCAACTGGGCACCCGCCAGCAGACTATCAGCGAGTGGGAGACAGGCATGTACCAGCCCCGCGGAGCTTCGTCCACACTGCTGACCATGGTAGCCGAGAGGGCCGGGTTCGAGTACAAATCGGGCGAGTCCAACAAGAAGAGCAACAGGTAGGACAGTCTTCGCTCGCCGACGACACTGACTTTTCTAGCACCGAGAGCACCCAATGACACTGGATGAATTCTTCGTCGGACGGGAAGAAGCCAGGCTAATCTTCGAAGCAGTGCGTGTTGCCGTTGACGCCGTTGGCAAGGCAGAGATACGGGTCACGAAGAGTCAAATCGCGTTTCGCCGGCGCAGAGCGTTTGCCTGGACATGGATGCCTGGCACCTATCTCCGCAGCCAGCACGCCCCGCTGGTGCTCACGATATCGCTCCGACGCAGGGATCCGTCGCCTCGCTGGAAGGAGATCGTCGAGCCGACGCCGGGCCGGTTCACCCATCACTTGGAACTGCTCTCCGCCGCGGATATCGACGACGAGGTCTGTTCATGGTTGCGCGAAGCGCGGATCGACGCAGCCTAGACTGACATTCAGCAGGCCGTGCTTCAGCCTGGACAGCCTTGCACCTCTTGACAGCATACACGTTTCCGTGTAGGCTCTGGCTGAGATGGTTTCGGGACCAGCCATTAGCGAGAGCTTCCTGGTACA
>JAFGCL010000128.1 GCA_016932645.1 Dehalococcoidia bacterium
AACTCGGGCTGAGCAAGAGTCCCGGGCCGAGTGATGCCACCGATGCCCTCGCAGTGGCGCTCTGCCACCTGCGCGAGAAGCAGTTGTTAGGCCTCCTGGCAAAGAGTGAGTAGGCTGACTATGATAGCAGGGCTCGATGGAACACTGGAACAACTCAACTCTGACTCGGCCATCATAAAGGTGGGTGGCGTGAGTTTTCAGATCTACACACCGTTATCCGCCCTTGGCCAACTCGGGTCGATAGGAGACAGAGTTCGTCTCCACACTTACTTGCACTGGAAGGAAGACGCCACGTCTCTTTACGGCTTCACCACGTTGCAGGAACTTGACCTCTTCAAGATGCTCATTGCCGTCAGTGGCGTAGGCCCAAAATCAGCTCTCTCTGTACTCTCCAGCCTGAAACCTGATGACTTGGTCTCTGCGATTCTCAGCAACGATGCGGATCTCATCGCCCAGGCGCCGGGGATTGGAAAGAAGACCGCAAGCCGTGTCATCCTGGATCTGAAGGGGAATCTGGAAAAGGGATGGCGTGGAACGGTGATCAGCCGACCGACTGCGGACAACGCAGACATAGTCGCCGCTCTAACCAATCTGGGATACTCGACTCCGGATGCCACGCGTGCTGCGGCCGCGGTGCCAGGTTCAGAAGATCTTAGTCTGGAGGAGAAGATCAGACTTGCCCTGCGTCATCTGGCTCGTCAATAGCTGCTCTCAGCAGAGGCCATCGCCATGATCCTCTAAGTGCGTCTTTCAAGGGCCTGCCTGGCTGCGTCCTTCTCCGCCGCTTGCTTGCTCTTGCCCGATCCCCGACCGAGCGTTTCTCCCCCAACCATCACCTCCACCCAGAAAGTCTTGTCATGGTCCGGCCCGACAGCCTCGACGAGACGGTACACGGGCCTCTCCTGCCTCTCGGCTTGAATGAGTTCCTGCAACTGCGACTTACAGTCGCTGGCCTGTCCCCGTTGCCTCACAACGCTGATGCTCGATGCGAACAGCCTCAGAATAAGTTCCTGAGTCGCGTCGAATCCCTGGTCCACAAACGCTGCCCCGAGAAGCGCCTCCAACGTACAGGCCATGTTGCGCGACCTTTTCCTTCCTCCACCTTTCTCTTCTCCCTGCCCCAGGTAGAGATACTCACCCAGCCCGAGAGACGAAGCCAGCCGAGCCAAACTGTCCTGACGTACCAAGTCCGATCGCAACTTGGTCAGCTCGCCTTCGCTGAGATCCCCGAACTCCTTGAACAGGAACTCAGCTATAACCAGACTGAGCAACGCATCGCCCAAGAATTCCAGACGCTCGTTTGACCCCAGCTTGAAATCGGGGTTCTCGTTCAAGTAAGAGCGGTGAACGAAAGCCTGCTGAAGCAGAGATAGATCATTGAAAGTGGTTCCCAACTGGCTCTGCAACGCTGCCCAATCACTCATGCCCGAACTCCAATCTCTCACAGCGTAGTATCTTGCTGAGGAGTTGTCAAATGACCTGCCGCATGGGATGCAGTTGCAGCAGGTCGTGGTTGCACAGCCGGATTTGCATAGCCGTGGCCTTTTATCACAGAATAGGGATGGTTTGAGGACAGAAGGAGATGATCATGAGCTCGTATGACATCATAGTTGTTGGCGGCGGACCGGCGGGTTTGACTGCTGGTCTTTATGCGTCGCGCGCTGGAATGAAGAGCCTCCTGATAGAACGCGGCGCTTTTGGCGGCCAGATAATCAACGCGAGAGTGGTAGAGAACTACCCCGGCTTTCCCAATGGAGTTGCTGGTATTGAACTCGCATCGCTGATGCAGGAGCAAGCTTCCAAACACGGCCTGCAGACCCTCTTTGCCGAAGTCTCCCAACTAGTGCCAGGGTCAAGTCACCGCGTTGTGACCAGCGAGGGCACAATCGAGGCGAGAGCCATCGTCATAGCAGTCGGTTCGCAGTACCGGCATCTGAACGTGCCGGGCGAGAGGCAGTTCGCCGGCAGGGGTGTATCGTACTGCGCCACTTGTGATGGTTTCTTCTTTCGCGATCAGGATGTCGCAGTGGTAGGAGGGGGAGACACGGCCCTGAGTGATGCGCTCGAATTGAGCCACTACACTCGAAAAGTCCACCTGATACACCGGCGCGATGAACTGCGGGCTGGTCAGGTTCTCGTCCAGCGAGCCACGAGCCAGCCAAACATAGAGTTCGTCTGGAACAGTGTGGTGGAGGAGGTCGCCGGAGATCAGATGGTGAGCGCTCTGAAGGTGCGGGACGTTAAGACCGACAAGTTGCACACTCTGAAGGTATCGGGCGTATTCGTTGCCGTAGGGGTAGTGCCCAACAGCCAACCCTTTGCCGGTATCCTCAAGACTGACGATGCGGGCAGCATCATTGTGGATCAGGAGTTGGCCACGTCGGTTCCGGGCATCTATGCTGCCGGGGACATACGGCAGAACTCACCCAGGCAGATTGCCAGTGCCGTCGGAGATGGGGTTGCTGCCACCATGTCCGCCCTGAGGTATCTGCAGACGCGGACTTGAACAGATGTCTCACACTGGAAGGAGACTCTTGCGAGCCGCCTGGCTACCTCTTGCGAGGCATGATGACCACCTTGCGCAGCTCACCCTCGCCGACGCTCTGGGTCACCACATCAGGATTCACCGACAGTGCCAGGTGTACTATGCGCCTCTCATCGGGCGGCATAGGTTCCAGCGTCCTGGATTGCTTGGTAGAGACTGCCTGCTGCGCCATCCTGAGAGCTAGCTCCCTCAGTGATCCATAGCGCCTCTGTTTGTATCCCTCGACGTCAACGGTCAAGGGTACTCTGGCCTTCTCCTGGTGAGCGACAATGAGTCGCAGGATGTACTGCAGGGCTGCCAGAGTCTCGCCACGCCGGCCAATGAGGATGCCCAGATCCTCGCCGTCCACCTCAAGAGCAATCGGCGGAATCCCTGATTCCCCCTCTTCCTGCTGCACATCAGTGCGCAACTCTACATGAGCCTTTAGCTTCATTCTACTGAGTATCTCCTCAAGGGCCGCCTTGGCCGCAGACGGAAGATCCTTCTCACCCGGGGGTGCCGGCAAAGGCGTCAACCTCACCACAGCTTCCTCCGCTCCCATGCCCAGGAAACCCGACCTGCCCTTGTTCAGGACCACAGTCTCCACTTGCTCATGCGTCAAGCCCAATTGCTGGAGACCGCGCTCAATGGCCTCCTCTACTGTCTTCGCGCTGACTTCCAGACTGTCCATATGCCATGTCCTCCGGGTCAGAGGCTGACTGGGGTCACCGATCCCAGCTCAGCCTCGTTTCTTCTTATTGCCACCTTCTTTGCGCCTGAATCGGTCCAGCAAACCACTGAAAACGGAGTCGGCAGGCTTTGCGCCGGCTATCGGGGGCGATGCCGGCTTGACGGTCTTTGTATCTGCCTTCCCCTTGTCAGGTTTGCCATCATGCTTCGTTCCTGCTTCCGGCGCTGCAGCCTTGGCAAACAGTCCACCCCACCCATAGATGAAGTACTGAATCACCATGGTAATAATGCCAGAGAGCAAGAAATACAGCCCGAGCCCTGACGGCAGCGTGAAGGTTATTCCGGCCATCATGAGGGGCATCATGATCTGCATCATGCTGTTCATGGACTGTTGCTGCGCATCGGCGGTGGGCTGGGTGATCATCTTCTGTGAGACATACTGAGTCACCCCAACCAGGATGGGGAGTACGAAATAGGGATCAGGGCTGGCCAGATGGAGCCAGAGGAATTGACCAGATACTGGCAGTCCCTGGGTTGCCAGCCCCCAAGAATAGAGATCCTGAGAAAGCCCAAGGAAGTCTTGGGGCGTAACCGCCAGGCCCTGGATTATGGATCGATAGAGGGCCACATAGATTGGTAACTGAATGGCCGTTGACAGCAGCATTGGTGAGGACAAGCACCCGAGGGGGCTGACGCCAGCCTCCTTGTAGAGCTTCATTGTCTCCTGGTTCAGTTTCTGGGGGTTCTTGGCGTACTTCTTCTTCAATAGCTCCAGTTTCGGCTTGATAGCGTTCATCGTCTCCGTCATCTTCTTGGAGCTGGTCAGTTGCTTCAAGGTCAATGGGAGCAAGATCAGGCGAACCAGAAGGGTCAGCGCTATGACGCCGAGGCCAAAGTTGCTGAAGAGGATGTTGGTCAATACCAGGAGGATGTTCAGGATGGGCTGAAGCAGAATAAGGTTCAAGAATTCCAAGCTAACGCCTCAACCACTAATCTTGTCCGTCCGGAAGCTCCAAAGGATCTCCGTTGTCGAGAGCTTGAATGCATAGAGCGTGTGAGTGCCATTCTGAGCATGAAAGTAGACAATACCATTGACCGTGTCCGCGTGAAGCGGGCCAAAGATCGGCGGCAGTGGATGCTTAGGCTTCTCCGGTGATTTCACTACTTCTTCGGTCTTGGCATCGACTGCATAAGCGGACACATCCTTGCTTGCCGCATTGATAACGTATATCATGCCATCCTGAGAACCGATGACAATGAGTCCGTCGGCAGGGAAAACGACCGGCGGTGCATGCACCATCCCTCCGGTCTTGATCTCGGTCACATACTCCAGGGTATCAGCCTTGAGCACGTAAACTCTGTGGTCCAGGCATCCCACCCAGATCTCGCCATTGTAGGCCAGAGCCTGCGTCCAGAACCAGTTGCTGGCTTCTTCAAAGACGCTATCCGCTCCCCTTATAGTCGGCGTAGCCCCGTTGGCAGCAGCTACTCGCTCCTCTTCGGTTGCAGCTTCTATGGCATAGAACTTGCGATCGCAGCCCCCCACATAGACCTTCCCATCAGCAACGAGAGGTGTGGACATGATGGCTGCCTTGGTCTCGAATCGCCATATCTCCTTGCCCGACTCGCCATCCAAAGCATAGAGGTTGTGGTCTGCGGATGCGAGATAGACAATACCCTTGTCCACGACCGGGGTCGACCAGATCTCACCCTTGGTCTCGAATCGCCACTTTTCGTCGAGGTCGAGAGAGAGAGCATACAGAGTACCTCCGGTGGTCCCGACAAACAGCGTGTCCCCATCAATCACAACACTACCCACAATCGAGCCATCTGTCTCAAACGACGTGGTGCTTCCTGACAAGCCGTCGGTTGCGATCCACAAGACCGCACCACTGTAGGTACCAAGATATATTCTCCCATCCTTCACCACAGGTGTGCCGTAGATGCCCATCGGCGATGACACGCGGCCGCAGGACAAGAAGCTACCACCCGTCTCCTCCACCACATCCTTCGGTTCCCAACATGTAATCGGAGCCAAACCTTCACTGGGAACAGCAGTGGTGAGATCCAGAGCCACGATCTTCCCCTCGAGGGTGCCGACGTAGAGGACGTTGTCGGTCACTAGCGGTCCAGACCACCCTCTACTCGGTGCGCCAGTACACCCCACTGCCGCAAGAGCAGCAGAGACCAAGAACGCCAGAACTAGAATCCGAGATAGCCTCGGTCTTGTGGCCTTAGAGAGCATCAGTCAAATTCTTTCCAACAGGTAACGCGGGCAGCAAATCAAGGAACGGGGTCATACCCCCCTGGGTTAAATGGGTGGCAGCGCGCTATCCTACGCCCACCGAGAAAGACCCCTTTCAATAGGCCGTACTTCTGGATTGCTTCGTAGGTGTAATGAGAGCAGGACGGAGTGAAACGACAGACAGAGGGCATCACCTTTGACAAGGTCAACTGATAGCCGCGTATCAACCTGAGTGCGATTCCCTTCAACTTGATTTCCTTGTCTTTGAACGTTCAGCCAAATCGTCCACTGCTTGTTCGATGTCATGGAAGCTGGCCATCGCAATCCCTGATCGGGCTATGAAGACTACATCCCAGCCAGGTTCCCACGCCTTCGACCGAACCGCCTCCCTGAGTATTCTTTTCACCCGGTTGCGCGCCACTGCATTCCCCACACGCTTGTTGACCGAGAAGCCCACCCTATTCTGCTCGCGCCCGCTAGGGATGGCCCTCATGACCAGAAGGCGATTCGCCCAAGACTTCCCCTGACCGTGTACTCTGGCAAAGTCGCTGCTGCGAGTAAGGCGCTCTTCCCTTCTCATCACGACTATGGGCACGAAGCGGCCTGAGACGTCGCTATACTGTCAAGCGATGACGACCCGCCAGCCGTCTTGACTTCAACACGTCTCGCCCCCTCCGAGTTCTCATCCGAACTCTGAAGCCGTGCACTCTCTTCCGGTGCAGTCTCTTGGGCTGATAAGTCCTCTTGGGCATTTCCGTTCAATCTCAAAGGCGTATGATACCCTTTTTCGCACTGTGAAGTCAAGACAAACTGCACGGGGGCCAATCGGCTTGAGCACGTTTAAGATAGCCATGTATAATCTGATACCATCGGGGAGAGATCGCCTGGGGCCCGCTGTGACACTCTACTTCGATTTGATGCACATCGTTGTGCAGGAACACCGGAGGCCTATTCGATGAAAGCCGTACTCCTGGTCGGTGGTGAGGGCACGCGCCTGCGGCCGCTGACTTGTAACACCGTCAAAGCCATGGTGCCTATTGTGAACAGGCCTTTTCTCCAGCATCTGCTAGGCTATCTGAAATCTCACGGTGTGGACGACATAGTCGTGACTCTGTGCTATCTTCCTGACCGCATCGAGAACCGCTTCGGCAACGGTAGCGAGTGCGGTGTCAAGCTGGCCTACGTCATGGAGGAGACCCCTTTGGGTACAGCCGGCGCTGTGAAGAACGCCGAGTCGCACCTGGACGGCGCTTTCTTCGTCTTCAACGGAGACATCATCACCAACATCGACCTCCAGTCCATGTTGTCCTTCCACCGGAAACGCAATGCCGTGGCCACGATTGCCTTGACTCCGGTGGAGAACCCTTCGGCCTACGGAGTGGTCGAGACAGCCTCCGATGGAAGAGTGAAGCGCTTCATAGAGAAGCCTCCGGCCGACCAGGCACCGAGCAATCTAATAAATGCCGGCATCTACATTCTCGAGCCCACAGTCCTCCAAGGCATACCGCATGGTTCACACTGCATGTTCGAGCGTCAACTCTTCCCATCTCTCCTCTCTGACGGAGCAGCGGTCTTTGCCTATTCCACAAGCGACTACTGGATTGACATGGGCACCCCGGAGAAGTATCGACAAGTGCAATACGACCTCCTCCAGAGAAAATGCGCCAGTCTCCTGTACACTGAGACCGCTGCGGCCAACACGGTTGCCGCGCACGGCACTGTTGTTCATCAGTCTGCGGTTCTGGAAGGACCGATTGTCTTCGGCAATAATTGCTCCATCGGTGCGGGCGCTCGCATCAAGGGTCCCACCGTCCTTGGAGATGGCTGCAGCGTATCCGACGGCTCAATCCTGGATAAAGCCATCCTCTGGCAAAATGTCCGTGTTGGCAAGGAAGCCAGTGTCCGGGAGTCAGTGATTGGTGACAACTGCGTCGTAGGCAGGAGCAGCGTCATCGAGCCCGGTTCGGTAGTGGGCGACAACGTTGTGATTACCGAGGGATCTCATTTGCAGACTGGCCAGAGAGTGTGGCCGGACACCACGGTCTAGCGCTCAGGCTCCACAACTGCTATGCCCAGAGCACCCGGCCCCAGGTGCGTTCCCAACACCGGCCCAATGACTGACAAGTAGGTGCGTTCCTTGGGGAAAACGCCGTCCAAATCGTTGACCAGCCCCACTGCATCCTCGGGCGTAGTTGTGTATGCCACCGCCAACTCAGCGATGTTGTCGAAGCTTGCGGCAAACTTGCGCAGGTATTCGATGGCTTTCGCCCGCGTGCGCCTTCTGACCACCGGCGTGGCCATGCCATCCTTCAGTGTCAAAATCGGCTTCACGTCCAGCATCCGGCCCATGAAAGCTTCCGCCGCACCGATGCGTCCGCCTTTCCTCACATACTCCAGTGTATCGAAAGTCATGCGGACATGGATTCTGGAGTACAGCCCCTTAGCAGACTCCAAAACCTTGTCCAGACTTGCGCCTTCTTTCGCCTGGCGCGCAGCACCAATGACTACCAAACCCAAAGCCATGGAGAAAAGTTTGGAATCCAGCACCTCCACCCGGCATTTCTCGTCCTTCTTCAATTCTCGGCCCTGCAAGGCAACGTCGTAGGTAGCACTCAACTTGGAGGAGATGGTGATTGCCAGAATCTCGTTAGTCTCCTTGGACAACTCATCACAGATCTGTGCGAACTCCACCGGGGCCACCGTAGAAGTCGTGGGGAGGGTCTTGTTCGCCACGAGCCTGGGGTAGAAGTCATCAGGCTTCAAGTCAATCCCGTCGCGGTAGACCTCGTTACCAAAATGGACATACAAGGGCATGATGCGGATGCCGAACTCTGCGGCCACATGAGGCGGGATGTCAGCAGTGCTGTCGGTGATTATCCTAACTGGCATGTCTTCGAGCCGATTTCGTGATTCTAGAGTAAGCCTCCCCGCCTGTCAAACCCCCGTTATCGCTGGTTTCGGTGCTGCCGACACCTGCCTACCGATTAACGTTCGCGACACATGCCGATTATACTGCGCCCTGTCGATAGCCACAGTAGGCGAGAACACGGCAGAGAGATTCGAGCAGATCACACACAGGGGAGCAACGATCATAGTGCTGGACTTGTCCAATCTACAGGATGATAAGGAGAGCATCGGGTTCCTCAAGATGCGCAGTGATGTGCAGGAGCCTCACTATCTTCTCGTTGACCTCGCTAACACCCATTTCATGGATGCGACGGTCAAGGAAGCAAAGGGGAGCGCGAAGGCCGTACAGCCGGTGATTATGGGCCTCTCCGTGGTTGGGACGGACAGCTTGGCCAGAATACTGGCGACTGTCGTTGGGAGCTTCTCTGGCATGAACATTGATACTTTTCCATCTCGCGCAGAGGAGATGGATGGGCTTACTGAGCAATAGATAATGAGGCCAGGTGGGGCCAAAAGGGACGACATCCATGTCGCCCGTGGCCGATCCTAGGTGTCGTCTCAGCATCATGTCTTTCACCATGGCACGGTCCGCATGCCCACAGAGTACACCGGACGCACAGCCCATCTACCTACCGAAGCAAGTCAAACTGCTCCACATCTACCAGACCAAGGTCAGTCAGTCGCAGCTGGGGAATGACGGGCAAGGCCAGGAAAGAGAGAGTGCTGAAAGGCGATGCCAGAGAGCACCCCAAAGAGGCCGCCGCTGTTTCCACGCCGCTAAGTTGCTGAACAACCGTCTCCAGGGGCTCATCCGAGAGCAGGCCAGCTATGGGCAAAGGGAGCGTAGCCAGGACCTCCCCTCCCGAGACCACCACCAGACCTCCCTGCAGTCTCTCGACTTCCTTCACGGCCACAAACATGTCGTCATCATCTACTCCCACCGCAACGATATTGTGTGAGTCATGGGCTATCGATGATGCCATGGCTCCCCGTTTCAGACCAAACCCCTTGACTAGGCCAATGGCGGTGTTCCCGCTGGCGTTGTGCCGTTCGATCACGGCCAGCTTCAGAATGTCCTCCTCCACATCCGTCACAACCACGCCCTCTCTGACTTGAACGTCCTTAACTATCCTTCTGGTGGTGATTTGCCCGGGAACAATCCCGATGATGGGCTGATGCCTTCCTTCCGCTCCCAGCCGAAACGCAGCCGGATCAAAAGGCCTGAGGTTGACCGTGTTCCTCAGCCGATCGCCGCCGGTCACATCAGCCGGGAACAAAGCCCGTCCATCCATGGCCACCAGTTCTCCGCGGTAGAAGACCCTGCCTACGTCAAGGGCAGACATGCTGGAGAACACGACCAGATTGGCGTAATATCCAGGCGCCACCACCCCCAACCCTTCCAGCCGGAAATACTGCGCTGCGTTGATGGTGGCCATCTGGATCGCGCGAACCGGATCGAGTCCGAGTCGGATGGCCTTTCTTACCACGGCATCGATGTCTCCGTCCCACAGCAGGTCCTCACAACTCCGGTCGTCCACTACCAGGAGGCACCGATGGAACGTCTGATCATTCACGACCGGCAGCAGAGCAGCCAGATTCTTCTCCGAGGATCCCTCTCTGATCATCAACCACATGCCCCGGGCCAGTTTCTCTCTGGCCTCTTCCAGTAGCGTGCACTCGTGGTCCGAGCCGATTCCTCCGGCAACATACGCATTGAGGTCTTTGCCGCGCAAGCCAGGGGCATGACCGTCCGCGATCATGCCCTTGGCAAGACACAGCTTCAGCAGCGCCTCAAGATCACCACGCAGAACCGCGGGGAAATCCATCATCTCCCCCAGGCCAATGCTGTTCTTCCAGGCCAAAGCCGACTGAACGCCGTCTGCGGTGACATGGGCTCCAGCGGTCTCCAGGTCGGTAGCCGGTACACAGGATGGGACCATCAAGAATAGGTCGATAGGCAACCCCTCTGCAATATGCATAACCTGCTTCGCGCCATCGAGGCCACATACGTTCGTAATCTCATGAAGGTCGGTGACCACGGCCGAAGTACCACGGGCCACCACAGCTCTGGCATACTGGGTGATTTGCAGCATCGAGCTCTCCACATGAGTGTGCCCGTTGATCAGTCCCGGGGCCACATAGTCGCCGCCAAGGTCGATGGTCTCTCGAGCCTCGTAATAGTCACCGATTCCGGCGATCCGGCCTCCGCATATGGCCACGTTGTTGTCTTCCACATCGCCGTTCAGCGTGTTCACGATCCGCGCGTGCGCCAGAATGAGGTCCGCAGGCACCTCACCCCTGGCCACCCTGATGAGATGCCTCACTTCCTGCTGGTTCAACCGTCCTCCTTCAGGCAGTAAAGGCCGGGGAGATAACGGAAGCGTTCGTCGTAATCCAGGCCGTACCCCACCAGAAAACAGTCAGGCACTTTGTAGCCAAGGTAGTCAATCGGAACGTCGACCCGCCGGCGGGCGGTCTTGTCAAATAGGGCACATACCCGAAGCGTAGCCGGCCGCCTCCGTCTCAGATACCTGATGGCGAAGTCCACCGTGATCCCTGTGTCGACAATGTCCTCGACTACAATGACGTGCCTGCCGCGCACAGGTTTCCGCAGACCCTGGAAAACCTCTATCGTGCCCTTACTCTGTGTCCGTCGCGGTCCGTAGCTCGAGAGAGACACGAATTCGGTCTCAAGGGGGATGTCCAAAGCCCTTACCAGATCGGCCATGAAGACGAAGCAGCCCTTCAGTACGCCTAGAAGCACGGGATTCTTGTTACGGTAGTCCCGCCTGATCTCCCGGGCGAGCCTGGCGATGGCGGACTCGATATCGCCGGGGGTATAGAGCATCTCCAACTGGAACTCGGACACTCGTACATCCTTCGAATCATTTCATATCCGTGGGCGCGGGAACACATTATATGGCTTGGCGCAAGCGCCCACAAGAGGTCACGCACTGGCCTTGAGACAGCGTGGGACGAGAGGGATCAGGCTTCCCACCGGTTAACCCGAAAGAGGGTGCTGGGATTCCTCACTGCGGAGGGTCTGGGGTTGTCCCCTGGCCGCCTCTTTTGACGCGACATTGGGGGCTAGGGCCCTCAAGCCACACTGTGATGCCGCAGTCTCTCGGCAGCGGCCGTTGATGGAAGGACGACCACCTGCGGCACACCGGTCAATGGATGAGGCTGGATGTGCACCGACACGGAGTACGCTGCCGCGATCGTGCTTGACGTAAGCACTCGTTCAGGCGGGCCATCGGCGACTATGGCTCCTTCCTTCATGAGGACCAACCGCCTGAAGTATGCCGAGGCCAGGTTGAGGTCGTGCATGGCGCTGATAATGGTTAGTCCTCTCTTCGCGTTCATTTCAGCAAGCAGTTCCAGCATCTCCACTTGATGGCTTATGTCGAGATGCGCAGTTGGCTCATCGAGCAACAGCAGTCCTGTTTCTTGTGCCAGAGCCATGGCCAGCACCACCTTCTGGCGTTCACCGCCACTCAGTTCACCGAAGTACCTCCCCACCAGTTGCCTGACGCCAACCCTGTCCATGGTCTGCATGATCACGCCCCTGTCCATTTCCGACGAATCGCGGAAAGGCTTCATGAAGGGCGTTCTTCCCAGCATGACCACCTCTTCGACTTTGTAGGCAAAGGGGATGTTGAACTGTTGAGGAACCACCGCCACTTCTCTGGCTAGTGCGTTTCGCTTGAGCCTGCCCGCGTCCAGACCGTCAAGCTTCACCTCGCCTTGCCTTGCGTTGAGGATTCCGCTGATTACCCTTATGAGCGTAGTCTTACCAGCGCCGTTAGGGCCAATAAGGCCTACCATCTCCCCTTTCCGCACGGAAAGCTCCACATCCCGCAGCACCAAGCCGTTGGAATAGGAGAAACAGACCCTCTTCATCTCGATCGCACTCATAGTGAGTACTCCTTTCCGCCACGACGCAGCAGATACAGGAAGACTGGCGCCCCGATCAAGGCCGTGATAATGCCCACTGGCAATTCTCTGGGAGATGCCACTGTACGCGCCAGCGTGTCGGCAATCACCAGGAAGGCAGCGCCAGCTAGCGCACAAGCCGGAATCATGATCCTGTGGTCCGGTCCTAGAACTAACCTTAACGCATGCGGAATCACCAGGCCGACGAACCCGATTAGACCGCTGATGGAAACGGCAGCGGCAGTCAGGACTGAGCCCAGTGCCAGAAACAGCGCTTTGTTGCGCTCCACCTCAACACCAACATGGGCCGCCCCTTCTTCCCCCAGAGCAAAGGCGTTCAGGCGGAAGGACCACAGGCGGGCCAGCATGATCCCAACCAAGATGATGGGCGCAGTAACGGCTATTTGTCCCCAGCCGGACACCGAAACGCCACCCATAAGAAAACCATATACGGAAGAGAATCTTGAGTGCAGGGAGTCACTGATGGTGATTATAAGGAACATGAAGGCTGTCAGCATGGCGCTAACCACGAATCCTGCCAGAAGCATGCTGACGATGGGCGTTCTTCCTCCCACCCGGGCCAGGTAGTACACCAGAAACACCGTTGACAGAGCGCCAGCGAACGCCAGCATAGGAACCATCCCGAAACCCAGGAAAGCCATGCTGATAGGAAGTAACATGGCCGCGGTTGCTCCCAGTGCTGACCCTGCCGAAGTACCGATGATATACGGGTCTGCCATAGGATTGCGCAGCAGGCCTTGTAAGAGTACTCCCGCCGTCGCCAAACCTGCCCCCACCAAGGCTCCACCAATCACTCTGGGCAGCCTGACGTCTAGAATTATCGTCTCGTCCACCGTTCGCCATGTAGGCCCAAAATCGAACGGCAACAGCTTGTTCCAGCAGATCTTGAGAACGTCGCCAAAGGGGACAGACACTGAGCCTATTGCAGTGGCCACGGCCAGACAGCCGATCAACGCCAACAGAAGCAGCAGGATGATGCCGATATGGCGACGCCTCCCGGAAGGTATTCTCATCTGTTCATTCGTATGTCAGGACCGCCTGGCTGGCCCGCCGCCAGACAGGCCAGCCTTCCGGATCTCATTCGACAGGCGATGGCCTCTATCCGCCCTCCAAGAACAGTTCCGGGTGGATAATCATGGCCAACACCTCCAAGCCATCCACTATACGCGGCCCGTATAGTGATGTCAGATCAGCGTCCTCAATAGGGTACACACGTCCATTCTTGACAGCCGAAAGCCCCGCCCAGGCAGCAGAACGAGCGCCGACGCTTTCCGGCGAGACCCCGTATTGATAGTCCTCCAGTATGATCATGTCTGGGTCAGCATCCGCGATCGCTTCCATGCTTATCTGGTACCACCCAGCTTGACTGTTACCGATGTTCTTGCCACCAGCCAGCGCGATGAGCTCATCCTGAAAAGTGCCGGAGCCCACCGTGTATGGGCTGGTCGGGTCAGTGGCATCAACTTCGTAGAATACAGTGGGCTTCTGTTCATTTGTCAGACTGTCTGTCTTATCTGTCACCCCACTCACCCTCGCTGTGAGGCTGTCTACCAGATCACTTGCCTGTTTCTTCTTCCCGGTCATTCGCCCGATTAGCCGGATGTCTTCGTAGACGCCCGCAATACCGCTGGGCTGAAGAACGAACACGGGCACGCCATAGGGCTCCAGTTGCTGCACTATCGTTCCTTTGGACGACAGTATCAGATCAGGTTCCTGGTCGAGTATGGTCTCCGTGCTGAATCCCGGCCACGGAGCACCGACTTTGGCAATGCACTTGGCTTCATCCGGATAGTCGGAGTAATCGTCAGTGGCGACTATGCGATCTCCCAGGTCCAGTGCAAAAAGAATCTCAGTTATGGGAGCGCCAAGCGAGACTATCCTCTGTGGGTCGGTTGGCACGGAAACCTCCCTGCCTTCATCATCAGCAAGAGTCACGCTGGACGACTCGTTGCCACAGGCAGCCAATCCCGAAGAGGCAATCACTAACAACAGAAGCAACGCAATGAGAATCGACTTTCTCACCAAATCCTCCTTATGATGCTTGGACATTGCATCACGCAATGCAGCATTTGTCCCGATCCTGGATCCAGGTCATAGCAAACGCCATCGCCAGCCAGAAACGACGGCCATCCCACACACATTGAGTAAGCGCCTGAGTGTGGCACCATCCGTGCTGCGAAGCGTCTGCCAATGCGGACAGCGGGCGATGCTCAGCCGGCAGGGCAAAGAAAAACCCCTGGCCCGGCAGAGCGAGGGGTATCAGGGTGCTCTAGTCATTGTCGCTCCCCTTTCTCCGCGGAGGCTTGTATTTACCCGGTCAGATGAAGACTAGCCGGGCTGTCTAGACAGGGGTCGGAGTTCTGACTGTCACAGCAGGCGGGACTGTGCCGGAATTCCACCGGACTTGCTGCCGTATTGAGCCCTCGCTCTC
>JAFGCL010000129.1 GCA_016932645.1 Dehalococcoidia bacterium
CACCAGGCGCTCTTTGTCCTGGATGTAGATGGTCATCCCGTCCAGGATCTTCTTGAGGGCCTTGGCCCTCCGCATGACCATGGGCTCGCCCTCAGTCTCCCGGTATGACTGGGTGATCAGCCGCGCCCGCTCCAGGCAGACCTTGACCTCGCCCCGGTAGCCGGCGTCATCGTCTATCCTCGTCTGGCCCCTGTACAGACCCTTGACGGCCTTGATGACCACATTCTTCTTTAGCTCTTTGATCGCAGCGTCCATGGTGTTCCTCCTCGAGTGGCTACTCACTCTCAAGTATAACATAACCTCGTGCTTGGCTGAAACGCTGAAAAGGAGGATCGCGGGGCACCTCCAGACTCGGGCAGGACTCTTCTTCTACACCTCCGCGGGCTGCTTTCTCCCTCGGTGCGAAGCTCCTTTTGGCCAACCAAGGGCTTTTAGCGTAGAATTAAGCACAACTGCAACTACAAGGAGGTTGAGGGAATGCCCGCACTTATCTACGAAAAGAAGGGGAGGGTGGCTCACATTATCCTGAACCGCCCGGAAGCACGCAACGCCATGAACGCGGAGGTCTGGGACGGCCTAGTCAAATCCTGGATAGATTTCCGGGATGACCCCGACGTCTGGGTGGCTATCGTCAGCGCCACCGGCGACAAGGCTTTCTCGTCCGGCCAGGACCTCAAGGAAGTGATGGAGTGGATGAAGATCCCGGAGGACAAGCGCCCGGCACAGCCCTTGCCCGAGGTCAACCCCATGCGCGGGCTGGAGACGTACAAGCCGGTCATAGCGGCCATCAATGGCATCTGCACTGGCGGCGGGCTGGAGCTGGCCATGGCCTGCGACATCCGCATTGCCGCCGACACGGCCAGGCTGGGGCTGGCCGAAACCAAGCAGAGCGTGATTCCGGCCAATAGCGGCACTCAGAAGCTGATCCGGCTGGTGCCTTTCGGCAAGGCCATGGAGATGCTCATCACCGGCGATTTCATCGATGCCCAGGAAGCTTACCGTATCGGCTTGGTCAACAAGGTGGTCCCCTTTGCCCAGTTGATGCCTGAGGCAGAGGCGCTGGCCGCCCGGATCTGTGAGAACGGCCCGTGCGCGGTCAGGGCTGTCAAGGAACTAGCGCTCCGTGGCATTGAGACGAGCCTGGCAGAGGGCCTCAAGATGGAGATCGAGGTGAGCAAGATACTGGCCCAGACGGAGGATTCCCAAGAAGGGCCAAGGGCTTTCGCGGAGAAGAGGAAGCCTGTCTGGAAGGGCAGGTAGTACACAGAACGCCGATCGATTGAATTCGGATCGTGAATACTGGCAAGAGACGGCCGTCCTACAGGGCGGCCATTTCTATTTCGGCCTGTATCACTTCTTGAAGCGAGTGGAGATCGAAGTATCCCGAGATTCGGGGCTTCCCATTGACCAGCAACAGCGGCAGGACAAGGTCGCCGCTCTTCAACCGTTCGCCCACCTCAGCCAGCGGCCCTGCCTGAATGGCGTCGAGGCCGGCGTATTCGAGCTTCACTCTGCTGCCGAAGAGCTTGCGCAGGACGCTGACAGTTGACTTGAAGGTCTCAGGTGACGAGAAGTCCAAGCCGCAACGTGCTTCGCACTTCGGGCTCGCGGCGTCATCGACTACCGTGACCAGGATTGGCTGACGTTTCGCTCTTGGCATTCGTTCCGCGGCCTTTCAGCGCCACACACTTGTGCTACGCCCCTGCTGTCTGTGCAGCCGGCTTGCGCTCCCACATATCGCAACGGCCTCCGCAGCGAGCGATGACTTGGCCATCCAGTGATATCTGGGCCATCTCGCAGAGGTTGGGACAGGCCCGGCATTCGAAGGCGGTGGTCTTGTACTCAGCCTCGCTGACCTCGAATCCCTTGAAAGCAGTCTTGCTCCCCTTCGCTCGCATTTCCTCCAAGGCCAGAAGCGCAGCGCCGATGGCGCCCATCGCCTCGGGGTGAGGAGGCACGATTACCTCGTCGGTCTCCAGCGCTTCCTTAAACGCTCTCAGCATCCCGCTATTGAAAGCCACGCCGCCCTGGAACACCACCGGCGTCCGGATTTCCTTTCCCAAGCCTACGTTGCTAAGGTAGTTCCGTGCCAGCGCCTGGCACAGGCCATAGAGAATGTCCTCTGTGCGATGCCCCATCTGCTGCTTCTGGATCATGTCGGATTCCGCGAACACGGTGCACTTACCCACGATGCGAACCGGGCTCCGGCTTCGGAGCGCGCGGTCACCGAACTCCTCAATGGCGATACCCAGCCGCGCCGCCTGATGATCCAGGAAGCTTCCCGTTCCGGCAGCGCAAACGGTGTTCATTCCAAAATCGGCCACAACGCCGCGTCTCATCAAGATGATCTTGCTGTCCTGCCCGCCGATCTCCACGATGGTCTGCGCCTCAGGCACGCAGCGGGCAGTGGCAATGACCTGGCTGGTGATCTCATTCTTGACGACGTCTCCGCCCACCATGGCGGCCGCCAGAAAGCGGGCGCTGCCCGTCGTGCCGACGCCTTTGATTGCCCCGTTTCTGGGCAGCTTGATCTGGAGTCTCTTTAGCGCCTCCTGGATGGCCCATATTGGCTTGCCCTGCGTTCGCAGATAGACGGAGTCGACAAGGCGGCCGCCCTCGTCAACCAGGGCCAGTTTGATGGTGACTGAGCCGATGTCGATGCCAAGGTAGACATTCATGCCGCGTGACTCTCAAGAGGAGGTGGTGCAAGTGATTGGGAAACGGCACACCGAGGCTGAGCCTCAGCGTGCTCGGAAGTGATCAAAGACAACTGTCAGTTCTTACTGGTTGGTCATGGCGCCGGCATTTGGTGCCAGGGAGACGTATTCTGTTATTATGCGATTGGTTTTCTCGATAGTGACCCAGCAGCCGGTGTCAACGACCCGGCTGGATCTATCGCAGCTCAATGCTCTATCTTGACCCCTTTCGATTCCACCGGGTCCAGCTTCCAGATCTTCTCCACCGCGGAATCGACATAGTAGTCTATGGACTTCCCGCAATCGACGCACTTCGCCGTAACCCTGCCGGCGTACCCAGCGGCCGCAGTGCCCAGTAGCAGGCCTCCTTGGGTAGCATAGCAATCAGGGCAGGTTCCTACGATATGCACGCTCCCTGTCCCGCACGTAAGCCAGCGCATTATCATGGTCCGCAACCTCCTTCTAGATTCTCGTTAGACTCTTCAGTTGTCCTAATCATATTCCGAGGTTCACCCCGTGGCAAGCCCCCACCATCCCACCACCTACCGCCGTAGACGGGCTCGCTACGGCGCCGATAACCTCGGTTGTCAGGGCCTTCGAATGGTGGGCGGAATGTCGCCGGTCTCTGTGGCTCTCATGGCCATCAGCCGGCACTACCGGCACGCAATCTCTGCAACGCAGCCTGCGCAGCTTGACGGACAGGTTCCTGCTTGTCATCCAGAGCCTCGGTTATTGACGCCACTGCCCTGGTATCACCGATCTCCGCAAGGGCTTCGATGGCCTTCTGTCTGACCCAGACCTTCTTATTTGGCACTTTCCCCTTCTTGCCTGCCGGCAGACCGATCCATCCCCCGTCCTTGAGCGCCCCGATCAGGGCGTCAACCACACTTGAACCGCCGATTCTGCCGAGCGCTTCCACGATCCGGTACCGGACCATGGGGCTCTCGTCACTCAGCGACTGAACAAGAACTTCGACTGCCGCAGGACCGCCCATCTCTTTGAGCGCCATCACGACAGCCTGGCGGACATCCTTATCCTCATCCTTTAGCGTCCGCGCCAAAGCTTCCACGGCGCTGGGATCGCCTATTTGGCCAAGCGATGCTGCGGCACTTTGACGGACAAAACAGTCCTGATCCTTCAGGGCCGCCATAAGGTGCTCCACTGCGCCCTTATGCCGTATCTTGCCCAGAGCTGATGCCGCTTCCAATTTGACAACAGAGTTGCCGCTTCTCAAAGGCTCGACAAAGGCTTCAACGGCTCTCGGATCGCCTCCCAGCTTGCCAATGGCAAGAGCAGCAGCTTCACGGACTTCCATCATGGGGTCTTTGAGCGCGGCAACGAGTGGATCCATGGCTATTGGGTCGCCGATCTCCCCGAGGGCCCCAGCTGCATCTATTCTGATGTGGGCATTGTGCTTACTGCTGAGGGCCTTGAACAATCCTTCGAAGTCCCTGTTCGATTTCATTTCGTTGATGTTGATCTTGAGTATGGATTCGAGTATCCCCACCAGCATGCCTCCAGTCACGTTCGCCAGCCACTTCCGAGCTTGGGTGATTGGGCGAGATTATAGCAGCCGGTGGCGCCCTTCTCAAGCTCAAACCATCGGAGCAATCTAGAAAGGATGTGCCCGCAGGGTCAAGTTGACTTGCCCGAGGGTGGTCAGCTACCATTCATTACAAAAGGGTGGCTACGAGACGGATGGCGATTCAATCGGGCCATCGGGTGGTTGCATGCCAGTCCTTCAGATCATCCCGTCCAGGGCAGAGGGCGGTCAGAAGCTCCCGCTTGTAGAGTTCGTATTCCTCGTGGTGTTGAGTTGCTGATGAGGCCATTGTCACCGGCTGTGCACCCTTCTATCTAGGAGTCTCGGGAATGTCATGCACAGGGCATGCCGAAGTGCTTTGCCATAGCAGAAAGGAGTCCTCGAGATGGATGAGTTTCTCAGAGACATAAGCGACAACATGGTATTGCGCGTTGTGGTGCCTGTCGCCGTGCTGCTGGTAGTCACCGGCTTGGCCTTGCTGATCAGGATGATAGTCTACAGAAGTTTGCACAAGTGGGCAGCCAAGACCGAGACCAAATGGGACGACATACTGATCCATAACACGCGCATTGCCTCGCTCCTGTGGTGCTTCTTCCTGGGCATCTTCGCGGCTGTGCATCTGGCGGTGGTGCCGGATTCATGGGAGGAGCATGTGGCCAGCATCTCGCCTATTCTCCTCATCGTCATGGGCATTTACACCGGCATAATCGTCGTGCGAATCGTCATAGACATGTATATCGTCGAGGTGGCGCAGAAGACTGCCAGCCCGCTGGACGACATGATAATGGGCGCCCACAAGTGGCTTATTCCCATCGTCACCGTCTTCCTAGGGGCGGTGCTGGTCATGGATCTGCTCAACATCGCGACACTAGAAAGAAGGATCCTGCCGCCGGTAGAGGATTGGCTTAAAGCGCACGGGCCGGCTCTTGGTCTGTTGTGGGCGATCGGTTTGGTCCTGGTACTCCTGGCAACGGCAGTGATCCCCAAAGGCATTGGGAAGGCTGTCCGGAGGTCACAGGGTGACCAGAGCGAGGAGGAGATCAACAAGAGGGCTGAGACTCTGTCAGGGGTACTCGTGGCCTCGTTGCAGGCGATGATCATCGCCGTGATCTTCTTCATGATGCTGAGCGACATCGGACTGAACATAGCACCGATGATCGCCGGCGTAGGTGTGCTCGGCATCGCCATCGGCTTCGGGGCCCAGAGCCTGGTGAAGGACATCATCAGCGGGCTGTTCATCCTCCTGGAAAATCAGTACCGTAAGGGCGATGTCGTCACTATCGCGGGCGCGTCCGGCGTGGTGGAGGACATTAATCTGAGAAGGACGCTGCTGAGAGATCTCGACGGGATTGTGCATTCTGTTCCAAACGGCGAGATCACAGTATCGAGCAACTTCACCCGGGGCTATTCCAGGGTCAATCTGAACATCAACGTGGGGTACAACGAAGACCTGGACCGGGTGATTGCAGTCATCAACAGGGTCGGGAGGGAGCTGGCCGAGGATCCAGCGTGGGCACCTCACATCCTGAAGGCACCCCAAGTTCTCAGGGTGGACAACCTCGGCGATTCGGGGATCGACATCAAAGTCACCGGTGACACCAAGCCCATCCAGCAATGGGCGATCATGGGAGAACTTCGGCTAAGGATCAAGAAGGTCTTCGACCAAGAGGGGATCGAGATCCCCTGGCCCCATACGAAGCTCTACTTCGGGAACGCGCTGGACGTCTCGGCGCTGCAGGCTCCCAAGAAGAAGGACTAGGGGCATCCCACTGTCTCTTTGGCCGACGCCGCTGACTCGGGGCCGGCTGGCCTCTTAGCTTGTGCATAGCAGTTCCTCGGCATGAAGACCGCTAGCGACCTTGAGTCCGCTCCGGACCCAGGCCGGGCGCTTGCCTCGCGGCATGATCTCATCCGATGGCTGCTCAGTTTTGACCCTGCCCTGCGTGAATGATAGAATCGAAACCACATTCTTCGGTAGGAATGGCGCTCCGACTGCTGCTGGATTGTAGAGGTGTGTGATGTTGTTCCTGAAGAGAACCACGTCAGTCTGTCCTGAATGCATGAGGCTTCTCGATGCCGAACTGTGGGAGATCAACGACCAGGTGATCATGAAGAAGACCTGTCCGGAGCATGGCAGCTTCGAGGATCTCTACTGGAGCGACTATCAGGAATACGTCAGGGCAGAGAAGTTCAGGGATGACGGCAACGGCTTATCCAATCCCAGGCCATCGAGACTCGGCTGCCCGTATGATTGCGGGCCATGCGAGAAACACAAGACTCATACCACTCTGCTGATCATTGACCTCACCAACAGGTGCAACCTGAAATGCCCCATATGCTTTGCGGCGGCCCACGCAGCGGACTACATCTATGAGCCGACGATAGACCAGGTGAGGGCAATAGTAGAGTATGCCAAAGAGATGAATGAGCCCAACATCGTTCAAGGCATACTGAACAGCGGCGGAGAGCCTACGGTGAGAGAGGACCTTTTCGATATCCTCAAGATGGAGAAGGAGCTTGGAATCGACTACATCGTCCTCGCCACGAACGGCATTAGAATGGCAGAGGACATCGAGTACTTCAAGAAGCTGCGCGACCTTGGGGTTTACATGTATCTGCAGTTCGACGGCGTTACTCCCGAGCCTTACAAGACGGCAAGAGGGCGCGATCTCTGGCCTGTGAAGCAGAAGATCATTGAGAACGCCAGGAAGATAGGCTACGACAAGATCGCTCTGGTGCCCACCATCGTCAAGGGCGTCAACGACGATCAGGTAGGCGACATTGTCAGGTACGCCGCTCAGAACCCCGATGTAATCCGGCACATGGTCTTTCAGCCGGTGAGCTTCACCGGTCGCATAGACCGCAGCAAGCTGAAAGAGATGAGGATAACCACTCCCGACGTGATGCGGCTGTTTGAGGAACAGACCAAGGGTGAGATCAAGAAGAGCGATTTCTTCACGTTGCCGATGAGCCAGACCCTGGCGAAAATGGTGACCAAAGGGGGGCGGCATCGTGATTTCTGCATTCATCCACACTGTGGTGTGATAGCGCTGGTGACTCTCGAGAAGGGCAAGTTTGTGCCAATAAACCGCTTCATAAACAACGAGAAGCTGTATTTCAGAATGAGACGGGCCTTTGAGATGAAGAAGTCACGGCCAGCATTGATGTGGGACTTGGTGACGGGGTTCATTATGTACGTGAAACCGAGTTTCTGGCTCAAGTTGTTCCCGTTGCTGAAGACGAGGAGCTACAAATCCGGGCGGATGCTTGTCGACGATTGGATGCGGAACACCTGGATCACCATAGGCATCATGCAGTTCATGGATCCATACAATTTCGACATCGAGCGGGCTCAGCGTTGCTGCTTGCACTACGGCGTTCCGGACAAGGATCACAAGGCGCGCCTGATACCTTTCTGCGCCATGAACAACTTCCATCGGCCATCCGTAGAGAAGGAGTTCTCGACAAGCAGCAAGGCCGAGAGATCCGAAGAGGCAACTACCGGCAAACCCGGCGCTGCAGTCAAACAGCCCGTCAGCATGAAGTAGACGCTGGTTGGCGTCTATCTCAAGAAGTGGTCTCCCCAGCGGCCGCATTGCTCCCCATGAGCCCCGCATGGATCTGCCGCAAGCGTCCTGCCCGAGACGCTCGAGTCCTTCATTGAACCAATCGGCTCCCGAATGAAGAGATGAGCAGCGCGTGCGCTGCCGTCTCGCCAGCGCTTCGGCCGGGGATTGCGCCGACAGATGATCCTCAATTCTTCGCGTTCTGCCGCCCCACCATCTGCCTGACGAAAGGACACTCCTGTTTGTATTCTGCGGACGTGAGTGTGACATGGTTTTGTTATTTCAGAGCTTACGCCCGAGATGATTTTGTAATGCGATCCATGACCCGGGAGACATTTGAGTGATATGCGCTACCTAGAATATGAGATGGCAGGCAGATGTGATGGGGGTGGAATTCTGGCACAAGCCGGCTCCCCTGTTAAGACGCGGATCGAAGCACTGCCAAGAGATAGCTGAATACCAACCACTTCTCGAAGAAGGAGGCAGGGGCGAATGTGGAATACGGCGGTGTCGATGGTGAAGCGCATAAGGATCGGCCTCTTGTTCAAGATGTGGCTGCTGTGCCTGGCAGTGACCTTTCTCTACGACATATACTTCGTCTACTACGCTTTACCTGGGTTCCAAACACGTGTATTCAACTACAAGCGGGAGGAAGTGCAGTGCGGGGCGGATGTGGCGCTCGGCGTGCTCAACTCCCACTATGCTCTCGAGACAGCAGGTATCCTGACGACCAGCGAGGCTCAGTCTCGCGCCCTGGCTGAGTTGAACAGTCTCCGCTACGGAGAGGACAGCGAGGGCACTTTTTGGGTCAGCGACTACCAGCCCGTGTTGCTGGCCGACCCCGCAGCACCCACACTGGTCAACACCAATGTGTCCTACATCATCGGCGCCGACGGGGAGTCTGTCTTCGGCAGAATGGCGGACATTTGCAGGAATAACGGGGGCGGTTTTTACCAGTTCAGGTGGGAATACAACGGCGATGCACGGAATAAGCTCTCATACGTGGCGGCCTTTGAGCCGTGGGGGTGGGTAGTAGGCACGGGAGTTTACACCGACGAAGTGATGGCCGACTACGGGCCATTCAGAAACACGATTGGCATAGCGTTTGGTGTCATTGGCTTTATTTCGCTCCTTTTCTTTTGGATAGTCACCCACTATCTCCTGAGCAAGCCGTTGAATTCGCTGGTGCGCACTTCTGAAGCCTTGGCTGTGGGTGACGTGGAACAGAAGATCGACGTCACTTCCAATGATGAGATCGGCAGGCTGGCGGCGTCACAGTCCAAAGTTATTGAATACATGAGAGAGATGTCAGGAGTCGCCGCCAAGGTTGCTGACGGGAACCTGGCTGTGGAAGTGAGGCCGCTTTCAGAGAAGGACGCCTTCGGAAATGCCTTCTCGCAACTGGTAGAACGCCAGAGAGATCTGATAGGAAAGGTGAAGTTGGTGGCGGCCAACGTCTCTGAGGCGAGCAGGCAATTGACGAAGGCATCGGAACAGACGGCGCAGGCTACGCAGCAGATAGCCACCACTATACAGCAGGTGGCCAGAGGAACAGCGGAGCAATCGAATTCACTGCAGCAAACAGCCAACAGTGTAGAGCAATTGTCCGGCGCCATCAGCCAGATAGCAGCGGGTTCGCAGGAACAGGCCAGGGGCGTGAATGAGGCTACCGGGATAGTGAAGAGGGTGTCTGGGGCCATCGCCGAGGTCTCGGGCAATGCCCGGGTGGGGATGGAGGCATGGCAGAACACGGCATCGTCTGCCGCTGAAGGAGCCCGCATGACACACGAGACGGTGGCCGGGATGGGCAAGGTGAAGAGCGCCATGGATCTGGTATCGGTAAGGGTCACTGACCTCGGTGAGCGGTCCGGAGAGATAGGCAAGATCGTCGCCACCATAGATGACATCGCTTCACAGACCAACCTGCTGGCGCTGAATGCGGCCATCGAGGCAGCCAGGGCCGGAGAACAGGGGAGAGGGTTTGCGGTTGTGGCGGACGAGGTGCGGAAGCTGGCGGAGAGATCATCCCTAGCCACCAAGGAGATAGCCAGCATCGTGGATGGAATACGGACGGGGGTAGCGGAGGCAGTGAGCGCCATGCAGCAGGGCAGCAGAGACGTGGAGGTGGGGTACAAGCTGGCGACGGATGCCGGCGGTGCGCTGGACAACATACTGGATAGGTCGCGCAGCGTGGCCAAGCAAGTGGAGCGAATATCGGTGGCTGCCCAGGACCTGCAGGGTCTCAGCAACGGAATGGTGGAGGCCATTGACCGTATCAACCGCATAGTGGAGCAGAATGCGGCGGCTACGGAGCAGATGACTCAGAGTTCCGGAGTTGTGTCCAAGTCAGTAGAGGCAACGGCCGGTGTGGCTGAGGAGAACAGCGCCGCATCGCAGCAAGTATCGGCATCCGTGGAGGAAATGTCGGCACAGGTAGAAGAGACCCTGGCAGCAGCGCAGTCACTGGCGGATATGTCAGAAGAGATGGAGAGAGCGGTAGCTGCATTCAATGTAGGCGCAGATGTGAACGGTTTGAGGCACCGGGGAGAAAAGAGGGTAGGGGTGCCTTCGGACAGAGGCGGGAGGCGTCCATGAGAGATGTGAAAGCAAAGACAGAGCAGCAGTTGGTGCTGTTCGACCTGGCATCGGAGCACTATGCGATCGACAGCATGAATGTCCGTGAGATCATCCGCATGCAGTCCATAACCAAGATACCCGGAGCCCTGGCATCGGTGGAAGGTGTGGTCAATCTGAGGGGCAAAGTCACCCCGGTAATGGATCTGAGGAAGAGGTTGGGGTTGGCAGTGGGGCAGGAGAGCAAGGAGACAAGGA
>JAFGCL010000130.1 GCA_016932645.1 Dehalococcoidia bacterium
GAAAAGCCCGTTCGGTTTCCATTATAATCCTTTCGGTAGCAAGAGGAAAATATTGCTTAGAAGTCATAGTTCCAGCGATCTGACGATAAGTGAAATCGGTCAGATGGTGACGCTGGCGGGTTGGGTGCACAGGCGGAGGAACCACGGCGGACTGATCTTCATCGATCTCAGGGACAAGGAAGGGATTGTCCAGGTTGTGTTCGATCCGCAGGCATCCGGCGCCGGGCACCGTGTGGCCGAGAGCCTGCGGAATGAGTTTGTTCTTCAGGTTTCTGGTAAGGTCAGGCGGCGCCCTCAAGGGACTGAGAATCCCAACCTGCCTACGGGGCAGATAGAGTTGATTGCCGAGAGTTGCCGCATTCTCAACGCAGCGAAGAATCCGCCGTTCTATATCAATGAAGAGACGGATGTGGATGAGAACCTTCGCCTGAAGTATCGCTATCTGGATCTGTGACGCCAGAGGATGAAGGAGAACATTATTCTCCGGCACAAGGTGGTGAAGTGCCTGCGGGACTTTCTTGACGCCAGGGGTTTCGTTGAGATTGAGACGCCTATCCTGATAAAGAGCACCCCAGAGGGTGCCAGAGATTTCCTGGTTCCCAGCCGTCTTCAACCCGGCAAGTTCTATGCGCTGCCGCAGTCGCCACAGCAGCTTAAACAACTGCTGATGGTGGCCGGCTTTGAGAAGTACTATCAAGTGGCGAGATGCTTCCGCGACGAGGATCTCCGGGCGGATCGCCAGTTGGAGTTCACGCAGCTCGACATTGAGATGAGCTTCGTGGAAGAGGATGATATTCTCCATCTCATGGAGGATATGTTTGTCTCGCTGGTGGAGACGGTTAAGCCCTCGATGAAGCTGCCGAAACCCTTCCCGCGTTTGTCTTATGATGACGTCATGGAGCGTTATGGAACGGACAAGCCCGACATCAGGTTTGGACTGGAACTGAGTGACCTGACTGAAATTGTGGCTGGCTCTGAGTTCGGCGTGTTCAGGAGTGCCATCAATGGTGGGGGAAAGGTGAGGGGATTCCGTGCACCCGGCTGTGGGACGTACACGCGCAGGCAACTGGATGAGTTGATCGACCTCTCGAAGTCTTTCGGGGCCAAGGGGTTGGTGGCGCTGGCGCTGGTTAAAGGGTCTGGTGGTGTGGCTGTCGACAAGGCCAGTTCCGCAGCGGCCAGGTTCTTGACTTCAGAAGAGATCAACAAGATGGCCGATCGGCTGGGTGCGGAAGCTGGAGACCTGCTGTTGATCGTGTCTGACAAGACCGGGGTGGTGAACAAGGTGCTGGATCAACTGAGGCGGGAGATGGGCCGTCGTTTGGGGCTGGTTGACCGGAATGTTTTAGCCGTTGCGTTCATCGTGGACTTCCCGCTGTTTGAGTGGAACGAGGAAGAGAAGCGCTGGCAGGCGTCGCACCATCCCTTCACCGCGCCGCGAGACGAGGATCTCCCGATGCTGGAGACGAGTCCTGCCAGAATCCGCGCCAAGTGCTACGACATCATCTGCAACGGATATGAGTTGTCTAGCGGCAGCATCCGCATACATAATAGGGATATACAGGAGAAGGTTTTCACCTTGCTGGGCTACGACCGGGAGCGGGTGCAGCGTCTTTTCGGACACATGCTGGAAGCGTTTGAGTATGGCGCGCCTCCGCATGGTGGCGTGGCCCCTGGAATCGACAGAGTCGTAATGCTGCTGGCAGGTGAGGAGAGTATCCGGGAGGTGATTGCCTTCCCGAAGAACCAGGCAGGTGGTGACCTTACGTTTGACGCTCCTTCTGAAGTATCAGACGAACAGCTCCTGGAGTTGCATCTCGCAAGGCGGGAAGATCCTTAGGGCCTTTGCGTCGGGGCTGCGGCAGGCGGCGTGCCAAGAAAGGGACGGATGATAGGTGAAGACATCAACGGAGAGTACTGAGAATCGCCAGGTGGTGATGAAAGTGGAGATCGAGGCGGCGGAGATCGAGGCTTCGCTCGAACATGCCTATCATCACGTGGTGAAGGAGGTGGCGATTCCCGGGTTTCGGAAGGGCAAGACACCCCGGGCGGTACTGGAGCAGTACGTGGGGAAGGAGGCGATCCGGAAGGAGGCCCTGGAGGAGCTGGTGCCTGAGTTGTGCATGAAGATCATAGAGGAGCAGAAACTTGAAGTGGTGGCGCAGCCTCAGGTGGAAATGCTGCAGGACGAACCTGCGGTGTTCAAAGCCACCTTCTCTCTTCGTCCAAACGTAGAACTGGGGGATTACCGTAGCATCAGGATCGAGCGGCCGTTTGTGGAGGTTGGGGACAGCGAGGTTGACGAGTTCATGCAGAAGCTTCGAGAACGGCACGGTGACTGGGCTCCGGCGTCCCGGGCGGCGGGTTTCGAAGACATGGTTATCATTGATGTGACACAAGGAGAGAAGGGTGGCGAGGAGAAGAGCCACGAGGGGCAACAGGTGCTCCTCGTCAAGGACTCGGTGCTGCCTTTGCCGGGTTTCTCTGAGCATGTGGTGGGGATGGCGGTTGGTGATGAGAAGGAGTTCACTCTGTCTTACGCTGAAGACTACAGGATAAAGGAACTCGCCGGCAAGGAGTTCGTTTTCAAGGTGAAGCTGAACGAAGTAAAAGAAAAGCATTTGCCTGAATTGGACGATGAGTTTGCAAAGAGCCTTGGTGAGGGCATGGATACTATTGACGGTCTGCGGAAGTATGCTGCGGATGGGTTGAAGAGGGCGGCCGAAGACAGGGCTAAGAAAGAACATGAGAGCAAGGTACTGGAGGCGGTAGTCAACTCCGCTACCAAGATCGAGTATCCTCCCATCATGGTGGAACAGGAGATCAACAGCCTGATGAGGGATCGTGATATGGCCTTGAGGGAGAGGGGTGGACTGCGGAACTACCTCAAGATCATCAAGAAGACGGAGGAGGAGCTTAGGGAGGAGCTTCGTCCCAGGGCTATCGAGCAGGTGAGACATGAGCTTGTTCTGGGCAAAGTGGCTGAGGAAGAGAATGTGACAGTGGACCCGGCCGAGATAGAGGCCGATATTGAAAACATGATGAAGGGCGCCGGCGAGGGGAATGAGAAGCTTCAGGATCTGTTCGGCACACCGCAGGCGCGCCAGATTGTGGAGAACAGAATGATCGCCCAGAAGACGGTGCAAAGACTGGTGGACATCGCAATGGGCAATGCTGTCAACGATCCCGAACAGAAGGCGGAGGCCGGGAAGGAGTCCAAGGATGGTGATGCAACCTAGAGATATCATTCCGATGGTAGTCGAAACGGGTGTCAGGGGCGAGCGCGCCTATGACATCTACTCGCTCCTGCTGCGGGAGCGGATCGTTTTCTTGGGTACGCCGATAGACGATCAGATGGCAAATGTGATCGTGGCCCAACTACTCTATCTTGACCGCGAAGACCCTGACAAGGACATCAGCCTGTACATCCACAGCCCAGGCGGATATGTTCATTCTGGCTTGGCGATCTATGACGCGATGCAGTTGATCAGATGCGAAGTGTCGACGATATGTATCGGAATGACAGCGAGCCTGGCGGCGATACTGCTTTGTGCCGGGGCGAAGGGCAAGCGCCATGCCCTGCCGCACGCCAAGATCATGCTGCATCAGCCGACAGGTGGACTGGGTGGCCAGGCAGCGGACATCAAGATTCAGGCTGATGAAATCATTAAGACCAAGAATACGCTGGATGAAATTGTGGCGAAGCACACCGGCCAGAGTATTGAGAGAGTGCGGAAAGAGACGCAACGTGACCGCTATATGACAGCGGAAGAGGCCAAAGAGTGGGGCATCATTGACGAGATCATTACTGGCAAAGGGGCGAAGGGCGAAGAGGGGAAAGGTAAGTGAGGCCGGCTTTGATCGGGAGGGAGAAGAGAATGTCCAACGGGGCGCCAATCGTGATTGAGCCTAGTGAGACCGGTGAGCGTGTCTATGACATCTACTCACGGTTGCTTAGAGACCGGATTATCTTCCTCGGTGGAGTGGTGGAGGATGAGAAAGCCAATCTTATCATTGCCCAGATGCTCTTTCTCAATAGCGATAATCCCAAGGCTGACATACATTTCTACATCAATTCACCGGGAGGGTCGGTCTCCGCCGGTTTGGCGATCTACGACACGATGCAGTTCATTCACTGCCACGTGAATACGTATTGCGTTGGCTTGGCGGCGAGCATGGGGGCGGTGCTGCTGATGGGGGGCACCAAGGGCAAGCGGTTTGCGCTGCCCAATTCAAGTATTCTGCTTCACCAGCCTCTAATACGGGGCAGTATCACCGGTCCGGCAACCGACTTGCAGATTGAGGCAGAGGAGATGCTTCGCGTCCAGGCGAGGTTGTACCGAATCATCAGCGGTCACACCGGCAAGCCACTCAAGCAGATCGAAGAAGACTTCGATAGGAATGTATGGCTGGATGCCAAGCAGTCCCTTGACTACGGAGTGGTGGACAAGGTGCTAGAGAAGTTGCCGTAGTCGGGTTCCCTGGATTTCAACCTGTGAACAAAGGGCGGTGTCACGCGGGCGACACCGCCTTCATCATTTCATCAGTTGATCGATTTCCATGGTCAGGTCGTAGCCTGCGATTGGCTTCCCGGCCCTGTCAACCACCGTCTCGCCCTCTACTCTGACATTACCCTGGCTGAAGGCATTGATAGTGGAAAGAACCAGCGGGTGCTCTCTGACCACGCCGCGCTGCCTAATCAGCTTGAAGAGGGCATTGTCTTCGCCCTGCTGGGACTTGATCTGGTCTACGGACAGCCCTGCGACTTCCTGCCAGTGTTTGTCGAAGGGCTCTCCTCGAATCGTGAAGGTGCAGTAGGCCACCGGAGGGCCCTGGTCCAACTCCGGCGTAACGAGGTGCATCATGGCTCCCGTGCTCTGAGCTTTCGTCTCGATGAGTTGCCAGATGACCTCCTGCCAGGTGCCTTTCGGCCCGCCCGGGGTGGCTGGGTGGAGGTTGACCATCTTGTACTTGCGGCACATCTCCTTTCCAACGACAAGCATGTATCCGGCGAGTATACAGAGGTCGTGATGGAATCCCTCCAACCGTTTCATCACAACTCTGTCGTATTCCACACGCCACTCGTCCGGTGACTCTGCCTTCATTTGACGCTTGAACTTCCTGGATGAAAAACAGATCAGGGGAATCTCGTATCTCCTCACGAGTTCAATGAACTGGTCGCTTCCCGGTGCATCTCCGGGCTCGCGGCTGCAGAACACAAAAGGTATGGTGGCCTTCAGCTTGCCTTGGCGCATGCTCTCGTGGGCGACCGTCAGCAGGTCCCGCGATCCCTTGCCGCGGCCGGTAGAGAACCAGCCGATCTGATACATGAGGCACCTCGCGCTATCTTAGGATTCGCTTCTTGAGGGTTTGCAGTGTGCTGACAGCGTGGATCATGGGGCAGGTATGATGACCGAAGATGCGGCCTTGTGACAGGGACCTGCGGAAGCCGATGACATCGTCGAAGTCGGGCATTTCCACGTAAGCGTGGCCGATCTCCACGGGGGTGTGGGCATCGCTGCCGGCACTCTTAAGCAGTCGGTGCTCGGTGGCAAACGCAAGGGCCTTGGCATTGGCGCTGCCCAGGCGCAAGGCGCGCGAATTGAAGACCTCGATGACGTCGAGTTGGGGGAGAAGCCTCATTATGTCACTCAGACCTCGACTATTGATGCCTCTCATGCCGTCGAAGGGGTGGGGGAGACAGACAAGCCCGTTTTGATCCTTGATCCGTCTGAAGGCTTCGTCAACAGAGATGTTGCTCGGTATGGTCTCCGTGAGGAACATCCCCATGACCTCTCCCAGTGGCGTCAATATCTCTTCGGCCACAATCACCATGAAGGGGGCAATCTCCTTGACGCGCTGCGCACCCTCTATGGTTCCGTGGTCAGCAACAGCGATGCAGTTAATGCCGATCTTCTGACAGCGCCTGACGATCGCCTTCGGAGAGGTGGTGCAGTCGAACGAGTACCTAGTGTGCATGTGCAGGTCGGCTTTCAGCATGGTTCTTTGCCTTCTGCCTCGCGTCTTTGGTGCATTGAGGCGAGAGCAGTGAGGAGGTCCCGTTCAAACCTGTCTGTATGCCAATGAGAGGATATTGAAACTGGGGGACGCATCTTATCAACCCCCTGGCCCCCATTCTTGGGGGGAGAAAGGGAGAATTGGGGGACACCCCCAAACCCTCGGCAGTAGGCTTCTCCTGCACCTCTTTGTTGAGATGGAGCGATTCGCCCTCCATCGATGTGAGACGATAGGTGAGGGTGAAACGACACCCAGACACCCTCGGCAGGGGGTTTCTCCTGAACCCCTCCGTTGAGGTGGAACAATTCCCTCTCTGTTGATGGGAGAGGATAGGTGAGGGTGAAACACTCCCGATCCCCCAACAGGAAGCTTCTCCTGAATCCCTTTGGGGACACTGGTGTAAGACGCTCGGCACACCTGCGCAGTATCAACATACCTCTGCCGGTTTGGCGTTCTTGGGGGCTTTTGTCAGTGGCTGCACTTTGCCATTCCTCATGACGACGGTGTCTTCGCTCCTGACTCCTCCCCAACCCGTGATGTAGATCGCCGGCTCAACGGTGAAGACCATGTTCTCTTGGATGACATCTGTGGAGCCAGGAGAGACTCTAGGGCGTTCGTGAACCGCCAGTCCGACGCCGTGTCCCAGACCATGGCCGAAGGCATCCTTGTAGCCCGCTTGGTCGATGACTCCGCGGGCGATGCCATCTGCCTGCACCCCTGTCATCCCAGTCTCGATGCCATCGAGCGCGGAGAGCTGTGCCCGGAGAACGATATCGTAGACGGTCTGGAAGCGCTTGGTGATCTGTCCCAGGCAAAGGGTGCGGCTGAGATCGCTGCAGTAGCCCTTCCAGCGGGCGCCTATGTCCAGGATGATCGGCTCACTGTCCGATATGGGGCGGTCCGTGGGCTTGGCGTGGGGGAGGGCTGCGTTTGGGCCTGAAGCAACTATGATGTCGAACGGAATCGGCTCACTGCCGTTCTCGCGGATATACTTCTCTATCTCCCAAGCAACTTCCTTCTCCGTCATCCCTGAGTGGATCTCGGTGGCGATGAAGTCAATAGCGGTGTCGGCGATGAAGGCAGCCCGCAGAATACAGGAGATCTCCTCTTCGTCTTTCACCGCTCTCAGGCAGTCAATGATCTCTTCTATGGGCACCATGTCAACTCTGGCCTTCTCCGCCTCTTCAGACAAGCGACGGAACTCCGCCACCGACAGCACGTTAGCTTCAAAGCCCACCTTCGCCAGCTTCCCGTTGCCGGAGAGCAACTGGGTGAACCTCTGAGAAGAGCTGTTGACCGTGATGACGTCGAAATCGGGGGCTTCCTGCCTGGCTTGCTCAAAGTGAATGAAATCGGTGGCCAGCACAGCGCTTTCCTGAGAAATGAGCAGCGTGGCGGCGGGGCCGCTCGAGCCTGTGAAGCCGCTGACGTAGCGGCAGGTCTCCGGCTGTGTGAGGAGGATGGCGTCCAGGCTCTTCTCCGCCAATTGATGGCGAAGCCTCTCAAGCCGCTGTGCTATTGCCAAGCCTTACCTCGCAGTTCGGCCACCAGTGTTCTCAAAGCCGCGATGTAGCCCCTCCACCCCAGACCGGTGACCTGGCCCTTGGCAATTGGCGCGATGACCGACCTCTGGCGGAACTCCTCCCTGGCGTAGATGTTGGACAGATGGACTTCAACCACGGGGAGGTTGGTGTCGAGAAGGGCGTCCCTGATGGAGAGACCGTAGTGGGTGAGTGCTCCGGCGTTGATGATTATGCCGTCAGCCCCATTGGACTCCTTCTGGATGAAGTCGACGAGATCACCTTCGCTGTTGGCTTGGATGATGGACACTTCCGTGTCGATTTCGGCGGCTTGCTGTTCGATAAGCTCGTTGATCTCATCCAGGGTCTTCTCGCCGTAGATCACCTTGTTTCGCCTGCCGAGTATGTTCAGGTTCGGCCCATGAATGACGAGTATTCTCATTTCTTCTTCTCCGATGATGGTCTTCTCTTTTTCTTGTATCCCTTCCGCCTGAACTTGCCTTTGAAGGGGGGCCTCTCTGATGGCTCACCGGATTGCTCGGAATTGGGAAGAGGCTTGGTCGTTCTGCACTTGGGGAAACCGGTGCAAGCCATGAACTTGCCGAAGCGTCCCATCCTGATGACCATAGGCAGGCTGCAGTTGGGACAGACCTCGTCGGTAGGCTGATCAGGCTCCTTCATCTTGACCATCTCGACGCTGGCTTTCAGGAGAGTCGCCTCGAAGGGGGTGTAGAAC
>JAFGCL010000016.1 GCA_016932645.1 Dehalococcoidia bacterium
GGAGAAGATAGGGCCGAAGACGCAAGGTATTATCGGCGGCATCATAGTCGCCGCAGGATGGATACTGGCTTCCTTCGTCGCCTCAGGAACTGAGAGTGTTCCTCTCTTTGTGCTTGCCTACGGCGTTATCGGTGGCATCGGGGTGGGCCTGTGCTACATCGCGCCGATCCAGGTAGCTACCCGGTGGTTTCCCGACAGGAAGGGGTTGGCTACAGGTCTTACAGTGGCCGGCTTCGGCGGCTCCCCGTTCGTCAGCACCTACGTGGGACAGGAGCTGATCAAGATGAATGACCATGTCTCTGATGCCCTCCTGTATTTGGGCATCGGGTTCCTGGTCATACTCCTGGTGTCGTTCTGGCTAATGCGCTTCCCGGAGGCCGGCTGGAAGCCGGCGGGCTGGACACCAAAGACCACCGCTGCCGCTGCCACCAGTACGGTCAACTACAACCGCAACGAGATCATCAAGACAGCAACTTTCTGGTTCCTGTTCGCCTGCTTCGCCATCGGCTCGCTGGCCGGCCTGATGGCTATTGGTGTCTATGCCAAGATTATGGGTGACGCGAAGATTGCGCTTGGCATATCCACGGCCGCCCTGTCCACCGCCACGATCGTGCAGTTCATCCTGGCCCCGTTCAACGCCGGTGGCAGACCGGTGATGGGAGCCGTGACGGACAAACTCGGGCCGAGAGTGGCTGCGATGATCACCTTCGTGCTCATCCTGGCGGCTGCAGCTGGCATGATCGTGGTCGGCAAGACCGGCGATCCCGATACTGCCACCACCCTGAACAAGGCACTCTACTTCGTCTGCTTCGCCGCTTTCTACGCCGGCCTGGGTGGCTGGCTGGCCATTGCCCCGACCGCCACAGCGCAGTACTTCGGCACCAAGTTCTCCTCCCGCAACTACGGCGTACTCTTCCTGGCCTACGGTGTCGGCGCCATCATCGCCACCTTCGTGGCCGCCTACTCCAGTGACATATTCAAGGGCTCCACCTTCGATCTGTTCATCCCGGTGGCCATCCTGGCGGCGCTCGCTTTCTTCATGGCGGCGTTCTTCATGAAGCCACCCAAGCAGGTAGAGGCACCCAAGAAGTGACAGCTCTCAACTGAAGAAACGCATGCATGACAACAGTGAAGGCCTGTGGCAACACAGGCCTTCATGATGCAAACGGTGGAGCCTTCCTGCAGGGAGGCTGTCGTAGACTTGCCTGAGGAGAGAGGCTGTTCTTCAGATGTGCTTCATGCCCATGTGTGGAGAACTAGGGGTTGAAGTGTGGTGCTAATGGAGCCATCATGAATAAACAATGATAGGGAGGTACTATGGACAAACAACAGAAAACCAGGAGCAGGAGTGCCACGAGGCCATCAACGAAACGCGGCGCTAACCCCGCTGCTTCGAGTCACAAGAAAGGCCACGGCGGCAAGTTCGTCACCGCCATCAACTGCATGGACGGAAGAGTCCAGTTACCGGTGATCAACTGGATGATGCAGAACCTTTCGGCTGACTACGTGGATATGATCACCGAGCCCGGACCGGACAAGATCCTCGCTGAGGGCAGCGCAGCAGCTCAAGCTTCGATCAAGTCCCGGGTCCTCATCTCCGTCAACAAGCATGGCTCGGACACCATTCTGATGGTGTCTCACGATGACTGCGCCGGAAATCCGGTGACGCGTGAGGAACACGAGCGTCAATTGCGGCAGTGCCTCGCCAGGATCCGCTCGTGGAAGTTGCCTGTGAAGAAGGTGCTGGGAGCGTGGATTGATGACACATGGAGGGTAGAGTTGGTCGAAGCTTCAGATTGATCGCAAAAGACGAATTCGAAAATTGTGACAAAAAAGTGCGAAAAAGTACTTGACATGGTTTCATATGCGTGTAATATATCTGCAGCTATGTAAAATATCGTATTCATACGATAGAAAGAATAGAAAAAAACAAGAGGAATTGTTGGCGGGAGCCAACAGTCGAATAGAGGGAGGTGCATCGAAACAAGATGAAGAAGTCATTGGCAACAGTGGAAACCCGAACAGAGGACGAAGCACCAGGCAGTGCTGCCGTCAGATTAGAGGTAGAAGAAGAGCCTCCAGGTAAGGTGGCCCTGAAGAACAGAGCCAAGTTCTTCGGGGGCGTATCCGACGAAAACTGGAACGACTGGAAGTGGCATTTTCGAAACCGCATTGGCTCCGTTGAGGAACTAGCGAAGCACATTTCTCTGTCTGCCAAGGATCTGGAACAGATCCGGTTGGTCACGACCAAGTATCCCCTTTCGGTTACCCCGTACTATTTCTCCCTCATTGACTGGTCCAACCCCGACGATCCCGTGAAGATCCAGGCTATTCCGTCATTCAAGGAGATCGGCTTGGCCGGCATGGGTATGGAGGATCCGCTAGATGAGAAGGGGAATTCCCCTGTCCCAGGATTGGTCCACAGGTACCCTGATAGAGTCCTGATGGTGTTGACCGACATCTGCCCCATGCTGTGCCGCCACTGCACCCGAAAGAGGGAATGGCGTCATGGCGGGTGGGTACACACGCCTGAAGAGATTGAACGGATGCTGGGCTATATTCGCAAGACCGAGGCTGTCCGTGATGTGATCATCTCTGGTGGAGACCCCCTGACTCTGTCGGTGCGTCGCCTGGAGGAAGTCCTCGCTGGGCTGAGGCAGGTAAAGCACGTGGAGATGATCCGGATAGGGACCAGGTTCCCGGCCGTGTTGCCGCAGCGCATCGACGACGAGCTCTGCTCGATGCTGTCCAAGTATGGGCCGATATGGGTGAATACTCATTTCAATCACCCGCATGAGATAACGCCGGAGGCGGCTCAGGCCTGTGACCGTCTGCTGCGGGCTGGCATGCCGGTAAACAATCAGTCGGTTCTTCTGCGAGGAGTCAACGACTCGGTGGAGACGCAGTTGAAGCTGTGCCACGAACTCCTGAGGATCAAGGTGCGTCCGTACTATCTCTTCCAGTGCGACGAGGTGCAGGGAACGGAGCATCTTCGGACTCCGGTGGAGACTGGCATCAAGATTATCGAAGGCATGCGCGGTCACACGTCTGGATTGGCGGTGCCCTCGTTTGTGATCGACCTGCCTCAGGGTGGTGGCAAGGTCCCTGTGCAGCCGAACTACGTGGTGCTCCAGACATCAGAGGAACTGCTCATAAGGAACTACCAGGGACGGCTGTTCCAGTACCGGAACCCCAAGAGCCCAAAGACAGGAGTCGGCAAAGCCAATGGGCAGAACGGCCGCCGTAATGGTAATGCCAACCAAATGGCTTTCCCCAACTTGGCTTCGCCGACTAAGGTGGGGGCCTAGACCCGCAGGAACAGGACTTGGCAGGCACTTGCAGGGCGAAAGCTCGAATAGAGCCTCCTGCGGTCTAGTGTCATCTGAAATGGCGAGAATCCGAACGGTGCTGAGAGGCTGACGGAGGGATTGCTGAGAGTGAGAATAGGCTTGGCATACGATCTCAAAGACAAGGTGCCGGAACCCCAGGGCAAGCTTGAGGATGCCCTCGAGGAGTACGATTCCCTGGAGACCGTTGATGCTATCGCCAGAGCCATCGAAGACCAGAACCACTCTGTGGTCAAGCTGGGTGGTGGCCGGGAATTCCTCTGCAATGTCCTTGAACAGAGAGTAGATTTGGTGTTCAACATCGCTGAAGGCTTGGGCAACTACCGCAGCCGGGAGGCCCAGGTGCCCTCTGTTCTGGAAATGCTTGGCGTGCCCTATTCAGGCTCGGACCCTCTGTGTCTGGCGTTGTCGTTAGAGAAGCCGCTGACGAAGAGTCTGATGTCCATCGCCGGCGTCGCCACGCCAAGGTGGCGGGTGGTCAGAGACATAAGGGAACTGAAGGAGGCAGATTGGGGCGATTTCCCGTTGCCGGCCTTCGTCAAGCCGGCGCACGAAGGATCCAGCAAAGGCATTCGTGTTGCATCGAGACTGGAGAGTGCCGAACAGATTGCTGAAGCAGTGAATAGACTCCTGGAATACTATCACCAACCGGTGATGGTGGAGGAATTCATAGACGGAGAGGAAACTACGGTGGGGGTGGTAGGCAACTCACCACCCGTAGTAGTGGGGATAATGAGAGTCATCCCTCGGAAGAAGGTGGATTACTTCGTCTACTCTCTGGAAATGAAGAGGGATTGGGAAGCGCTTCTTACTTATGAATGCCCCGCTCAATTAGGGCGGGATGTTCTGCATGGCATTGCTGACTCCAGCCTGAGGGCCTTCGAGGCTCTAGGCTGTAGAGATTTGGCCAGGATGGATTTCAGGATCGGCAAGGATGGGACACCGTACTTCCTGGAGGTCAATCCGCTACCGGGTCTGAATCCCAGGTCGGGTGACTTACCCATCATGGCCGGGAAGGTAGGTTGGAGCTATGAGACTCTCATCACAACCATCCTCAGCGCTGCCCAGCAGAGATACGGCGGCACATCGCGGGAACAGGATCGCCATCGTCTACAACCAGCCAGTCCCTTGCAGCTATGACGGAATCGGCGAGGACAAGGCGGTTATCTCCATTCTTGAAGGTGTCGTAGCGGCGCACCGGGCATTGGACGAGCTGGGATATCAAGTAACCATAGTGCCGCTGTTGCCCCCTGTTGATCATGCACGGGACATTCTGGAGGCCCTCGACACAGACCTGGTCTTCAATCTCTTCGAAGGCTTTGACGACCGCCCGAAGACGGAAGCGACGATTGCCGGGATAATGTCGGAGCTGGGGTTCACGTACACCGGTTGCTCTCCCGCTGCTCTCGCACTTGGCCTTGACAAGGCCAAGGTCAAGGACCTCCTGCTAGCCCACGGAATCAACACACCCAAGTACCAACTATTGACGCCGGAGACTGTCTCCCGGTTTGAGCTGAGCTTCCCCTGCATTGTCAAGCCATCCGGGCAAGACGCGAGTCATGGCCTGTCGGCGAACAGCGTCGTTGACGACCAGGCGTCGCTGGAGCGGCAGGTCACCGGAGTGAGCCGGGCTTTCGGCGGAAAGGCACTGGTGGAGGAGTTCGTGGACGGCAGGGAGTTCAATGCGACTGTGATGGGCAACGATGGTGTTGCCGTCCTGCCAATATCAGAGATAGTGTACTCTCTGCCGCCGGGTATGCCCCGGGTTCTGACATATGCCGCCAAGTGGGAGGAGGGCACCCCCTATTACGATGGCACCACGGTTGCTTGTCCTGCCGAAATCGGGGTAGAGGAAAGCGCAATGCTACGGCAGACAGCGGTCGCCGTCTTCAGGCTCGTGGTGAAACACGGGTACGCCCGTGTGGACATGCGCGTGGACTCCGAGGGAAAGGTCCACGTGCTGGAATGCAACCCGAACCCCGATATTACGCCAGGGTCGGGCGCAGCCCGCCAAGCCGCTGCCGCATCGATGACCTACCCTCAATTCATCGACAAGCTCGTTTTGATGGCTCTGCATAAGACACGAGCATGAAGACCACCGTCAGGCCCATGGTCGCCAGGGACAAACCGACGATCATGGATATGCTCCGGGCTATCCGTGAGTTCACGTCTGAAGAGGTGGCCGTGGCGGAGGAGCTGATCGACGCCTACCTGGAGGATGCCTCCAGCTCCGGGTATCTGGTTTTCGTGGCTGAAGTCAATTCGGTGGTGACGGGCTATGTCTGCTACGGGCCGACGCCGTTGACCAAGGGCACCTGGGATGTATACTGGGTGGCGGTGGATCCAGGGGGGCAGGGGCAGGGGGTGGGCAGAGCGTTGATGGCCTTTGCAGAAGGCAAGATCAAAGAAAGCCAGGGGCGGTTGGTGATCGTGGAGACATCAGGCAGGCCAGATTATGACAAGACGCGGCGTTTCTACACGTCACTTGGATACAAAGTGGCTGCCCGGATAGTAGGCTTCTACTCACCTGGGGATGACAAGCTCATCCTGGAGAAACACCTGGCGCAGACCCGCGGCGCCAAGCGGCCTTTTGCGCGCAGCTAGACTCATGCTATAATGAAACGTTTGAAAGAATCAAGTGGAGTAGAAGGTGGAGACGGAGAAAAAGAGCGCAATCATCGAGCAGTTCAGGTTCAATGAGAAGGATACTGGCTCGACTGAGGTCCAGGTAGCCATCCTCACTGAGAGAATAAACCGCTTGACTGAGCACATGAAACTGCACAGTCACGATTTCCATTCTCAGCGGGGGCTCATGATGCTCGTGGGGCAGAGGCGAAGGCTGCTGGGCCACCTGAGGCGACACAATGTCGCCCGCTATCAGGCGCTCATAGCCAAGCTCGGCCTGCGGAGATAGACCCTTCTCAGCAGTCCATCCAGAGGCATCCCCACTGTTACCCCAACAGGAGGCTGGTTCATCTATGCTACACAAGGTTGAAATACTAATTGGCGGAAAGCCTCTCACTGTGAAGACGGGGGAGTTGGCTATGCAGGCCGGTAGCGCCGTCACTGTCAGCTACGGGGACACCGTGATACTGGCGACAGCCTGCATGGAGAAGAA
>JAFGCL010000131.1 GCA_016932645.1 Dehalococcoidia bacterium
CCTGGCGGCCGCCAGAATCCCCAGCCCAGCGTCCGCTGCCCCACCGGCCACAGCTACGGCCACCGCCAAGTGCGTGAAGGCTGTCCGGTCATAGCCAGCTATCTTCGTCGGGTCGAACCCCATTTCCTTCGCCTTGAAATCCAGCAGGACCCTGGTGCCTGCGCCCCGCTGACGGTTCATGAAGGTAATATCCGGGCGCACCAGGTCGGCCAAATCCTTCAGCCCCTTGGGGTTGCCTTTGGCCACCATCAGGCCCTGCTCCCGGTAGACCAGGTGCAGTATGACTACTTCCCTGCCGGCTAGGATGCGTTTGACGTAGCTGATGTTGTACTCGCCTGTTTCCTCGTCCAGCAGATGCGAGCCGGCCAGATGGGCCTCCCCCCGGCTGAGGGCCACCAGACCGCCGAGACTGCCCACATTTGAAGAAGACAGGGTTCGTTCGGGGTATTGCTGATGCAGGCGGTTGGCCAGGACGTCCAGCGCAAGGTCGTGGCTGCCGATGACTACTATGGCGTTCTCGATCTGCTCCAGGCTGCTGAGCAGCTCGACGTGAACCGCTTGCCCTTCCTGGACACCCTCGCTTCCCCGGGGGATGCGAACGATGCCGTCGGCGCGCACAAAAGACATGGTGGCCCCCGCGCCGCGGGGCAGCGGGGTGGCCAATAGACTGTCACTCACCTTGCCGACCTTGACCCGGACGAACTCCTCCTCCCCCATGGGCGAGAAGACCTTCCGCGTCAGGACGGCGTCCAGGACGCTCCTCTTCGGTGCAGTTGTTCCGAGCAGGCGGCATATCAGCGGCCGGACAAACAGCTCCAGCGTTAATGCCGCCGAGACCGGGTATCCTGGAACGCCGACCACCGGCTTGCCATCCACCACCCCCAGCACCACCGGGTGCCCTGGCCGGATGGCAACGCCGTGAACGATGACCTGGCCCAGGTCGCCCACCAGCGAGGCGGTGAAATCGCGCCGCCCAGCGGAAGCGCCGGCGTTGACCACCACGATGTCGTGCTCCGCCACCGCATCGCGAATGGCGTTCTTCAGCCGATTATAGTCGTCAGGCGTCGGCGGGCATCTGGTGGCTTGTGCCCCCCACTCCTCCACCAACCCCGCCAGGACCAGCGAGTTGGATTCAATGATCTTGCCCGGCTTCAGGCCCTGTCCCGGCTGCACCAGCTCTGTGCCGGTGGGGATGACAGCAACCTTCGGCTTGCGCCTGACGGCGACGTCGGTGATGCCAGCCTGAGCCATGGCTCCTAGATCCGTGGGCTTCAGGAAATGGCCTTCCGGCAGCAGGAGCTCAGAGGCCACGATATCCTCGCCCATGAGGCGGACGTGCTGCCACGGAGCCACCGGCAGCATGATCTCGATCAGGCCCTCTCCCAGTTCTTGGATGTTCTCGATCATCACCACCGCATCGAAGCCCTCGGGTATGGCCATCCCGGTGTCCACCCACTGGGCCTGGTCGTCGATTCTGAGCTGCACCGGCGTCTTCTCGGAAGCGCCGGTGGTGTCCGCGGAGCGGACCGCCGCGCCGTCCATGGCCGCGGCGTGGTAGTGGGGAGACGATATCCTGGCCCACACCGGCCCGGCGGTCACCCGGTGGAGGGCCTCAGCCAGTGGGACCCGCTCGCCGGGCGTGCGCGAGAGGCCGCCTGCCTGCTGCAAGGCTGCATGGAAACGGGACGTAGCATCGTCCAGAGGGATGTCTTCCAGGTAGACATGGGGGCGACCTCGGGAATGCTTTTCAGATGTCATTATCTTGACTCATCCTGTTCAACCCCCTGGCCCCCATTCTTGGGGGAAGGAAAAGAAGGGAACTGAGGGACACCCTCAGACTCCCGGCAGGACTTCGCCCTGCACTCTTGTTACGTTTTTGCCCACGCTCACCTGTCATTGCGAACCATTCTCCGTGCGATGTGCGGAGAAGGCGCGGCAATCTCAATACTTGCCCATCAGAACAATGTAACATCCACGAGTTCCCCGGCGGTCATCCCTGCCTTGTCCAGCGGCACCCTGGCTAGGCCGTCCGCCCGGATCATGGCAAACAACAGGTTCGATTTGCCGAACACCGGATCGGCGTACAGTTCCCCGTCCTTTTCCTCGATCCTCACTGGCACATAGTCCTCTCGCCCCGTGGCCGAAGGAATATTCCGGGTGAGCTTGGCCTTCGCGGCGAACCGCTGCGGCGGCTGGCTGCATCCACTCAGTCGGTGGATTGCCGGAGTGACGAAGATGCCGAAGGTGACCATGGCCGAGGCCGGATTACCCGGCAGGCCGAAGACCGGTTTCCGGCCTACTGCTGCCAGGATAGTCGGCTTGCCCGGCCGCAGCGACACGCCGTGCACCAGGACTCCCGGCTTGCCCAACGAATCGACAACTCTGGATGTCATGTCCCGGGTGCTAACGGAGCTGCCCGCCGAGACGACCACGATGTCTGCCAAATCCAGCGCCCTTTGGGTCGTCGCCTTCAGTGATGCGTCGTTGTCGGGCGCGATGTCCATCACAATGGGCATTGCGCCAGCCTTCGCCGCCATGGCGGCCAGAGCGAAGGCGTTGGTGTTCCGGATCTGGCCCGGTCCGGGCTCAGTCTCCGGCGGCACCAGCTCGTCGCCGGTGGGAATAAGAGCCGCCTTCACCTTCTGGAAGACCGAGACCCTGGTGATGCCCAGTGAAAGAAGGCTGCCGATATCCTGGGGGCGGAGAAGGCTGCCGCAGGGCAGTAAGGCATCGCCCTTGGCCATGTCCTCGCCGATTTGGATCACGTTCTCGCCCTTGGCCACAGGTCTCACCACTTCGATCATGGAGGCATCCACACTGCGCGTGTTCTCCACCATGACCACGGCGTCAGCGCCAACGGCCAGCATGCCGCCGGTGTGGATCAGGGCCGCCTCGCCGGGGGACAGCTTGACCGTAGCCGGCTTGCCCATCGCCACCTCGCCGACCACCTTGAGATATGCGGGCAAGCCCTCGGTAGCGCCATGGGTGTCCTCGGCCCGCACCGCATAGCCATCCATGGCGGAGCGGGCGAAGTGGGGCAGATCGGCCGGGGCGCGGGTGTCTTCAGCCAGCACCCGGCCTAGCGCTTCGGTGGTGGCCGTGGTCTCCACGCGGTCTATGGGGTGGAGGTGGGGCTCCATCATGGACCACGCCTCCCTTGGGGTGAGCACGGTGAAAAGGTCAGCCATAGGAACAAGACAAAGGTTAGCATGGGACAAAGTGGAAGGCAAACATCCGCCGCTCGACGTTCCTTGACAACCACATTACGGCAAAGGTAAACTCTCATCACTGAAGGCCACCCGGTCTTGTAGTGTCTGCTACTAAGACATGTTCTCCCTCGGAATCGTTAGGCAGGCTGGTGGCCCGGTCAACGGATAGTCGGCCCCGTGGTGTAGCGGTCTAACATGCCACCCTGTCACGGTGGAGATCAGGGGTTCAAATCCCCTCGGGGTCGCCACTGCAATACAACTTCAGACCTCCCCTCATACTGAAGGTCGAAAAGGGTCTGCAGTCGGGTTGTGGAGTAACAGCCACAACCTTATTGTCTTTGATCCAGACTATCTCAAGAAGGCAGTAGGCGAGGCGGTACAAGTACACCACCAGCCCACCAATCGGCTGCGTCTGGAGCCCTCATCCGCCACTTCGGCCGCCTCTTGTCTTGCCGGATGACAGAGCGCTGCGTGTGGCGAATCATTCGGGAACCCTCGCCCGGGGAAGGAAAAAGTTGACAAGGAGGTGATATCCCTCGGCTCTGGCGCATCGCCTTCTCGCCGAGTCATCACCTCCCGCTGTAGGTGCGTGCTGCCTGCCTGTGCAGGCGAAATCTCACAAAGGTGTGATGCTGACTCCTACCCGAGCTCCGGACCCATTATGGTGATGGCGATCACCGACCGCGGAGGAGCGTCGCCCAGATTGTGCGTCAGCCCCAGCCGGACATTCTTCAGTTGGCGTTCCGGCAGGGTGGCCCGGCCCTGGAACTGCGTTACCAAGTCGTAGACCATGCGCAGGCCCGTGGCCCCGATGGGGTGGCCGAAGGACTTCAGCCCGCCGCTGATGTTCATCGGCTGGGGACCGTCGTGCTTGAACCGGCCAGCGAAGACATCGTCTTTCACGTGGCCCACGGGACTGAAGCCAAGGTCTTCCATAGTGACAGCCTCTGTGATGGAGAAGCAGTCGTGGACCTCGGCGAAGCTGATCTCTTCGCGGGGATTCGTGATCCCGGCCTCCTTGTAGGCCCGGCGCGCGGCCTGGCGGTTCATCTCGATGTAGGTGGCATCCCACGGGCCGGCGCTCCACTCCTCCGGCTCTCCGGACGTGGAGCATATCTGCAGGGACTTGACGTATATGGGGTTATCCCTGAACTTCCTGGCTTCCGAGGCCCGGACGATGATGGCGGCCGCGCCGCCGTCGGTCACGCCGCAGCAGTCGAACAGGCCCAGCGGCCAGGCGATGA
>JAFGCL010000017.1 GCA_016932645.1 Dehalococcoidia bacterium
CAAAGGTGTAGAGGCATTGAGAAAGGCCGGCTTCACCGTCAAAGAGACAGTGGTTCTCCAGAAGGACATCCCGGACCAGCCGGGCGGACTTCTGGACACGGTGGCAAAGCCATTGGCCAAGGCCGGGATCAACCTGGAGTACTTCTACGCCTTCATTGATCCCACTCCGGGGAAGGCCAGCATCGTGCTTAAGGTGAGCGACCCGGACAAGGCTGAGAAAGCGATGGGTCAGTAGGTGGGGTGTCCCCCAAGACAGATCTGATGTCATTGCGAGAAGTCCGCCTCAGGCGGAACGAAGCAATCCCGGGTGTTGGGGAAGTACCGACTTGCCAGAGATTGCCGCGCCTTCTTATCTACTGGCTTAGAGAAAAGCTCGCAATGAAAGATTGGTGCAATGGGGAACAGAGGGTTGAATGAATCCATATAGCGGCAAATGTCTTGCTATTGACCTGACAAACCGGAAAACGGAAGTGCGGGAACTCCCGCAGGGCCTGCTCCGGGACTATCTAGGTGGAGCGGGTCTGGGCGCGCGTCTTCTCGTCGAATGGTCCAGGCCGGGCGCTGACGCCCTCAGCCCGGACAACCCCATTGTGTTCGCCTGCGGCGGGCTCTTAGGCACCATGGCCCCGGCCTCCGCCTGCCACGCCGTGGTCACCAAGTCACCCCTCACCGGTCTTCCGAGCAGCTCCGTGTCTTCGGGCCTCTGGTCCCTGGCACTCAAAAGAACCGGCTTCGACGCCGCGGTCATTACCGGCGCCGCCTCATATGCCACATACCTGTTCATCGATGACGACCAGGTTCATTTCCGCAAGGCAGACTTCCTGATGGGCAAGGGCTGCCTGCAGACTGAAGCTGCCATCAGGCAACGAATGGGCGACAGCCGCGTCCAAGTGGCCTCCATCGGCCCTGCCGGTGAGTCCCTAGTCCGCTTCGCCACCATCAAGGATGGATACCGCTTGCCCCACCGGGGCGGGGCGGGTGCGGTCATGGGTGCGAAGAAACTCAAGGCCATTGCCGTCAGGGGCACCCGGCCGGTCTCGGTGCCGGACATCAGCAAGCTACAGAAAGCCTGCGCCGATATCAATGCCCTTCTCCACAAGAGCGCCGCTTCAGCCGGCCAGTTGTCGCCGGCGGCCTGCCTGGTCTCCGGCGGCGGGCGGTGTGCGCTGCCCGCCCGCAACTTCCAGCAGTCCATCGCCGAAGGCGCGGGGAGCCTGGCTGCGGAGTGCTCCAGGAAGGACCACTTTCTCAAGGCCATTGCCTGTCCGGCTTGCCCCGTTGCCTGTCAGCATGTCTACAGGGTGACGGAGGACCCTCACTCCGACGATCAGGTCGTTCTCCAGGAGGAAGCCCTGGCCGCCCTCGGGCCGCTGTGCGGGATGTACCATCTGCCGGTCATCCTGAAAGCCATCGAGTTATGTCAATTCTACGGGCTCGATCCGGTGAGCGCAGGCGCGTGCGTCGCCTGGGCCATGGAGTGTTTCGAACGCGGGCTGCTCTCCAGCAAGGACACGCAGGGGCTGGATCTGTCTTTCGGCAGCGCCGACGGCGTGGTGGAGACAATTCGCAGGATCGGGCAGCGGAAGGACGTCGGCGACCTCCTGGCCGAGGGCGTCAAGCGGGCTTCCGCCAAGCTCGGCCAGGGATCAGAGCATTGGGCCATGCAGGTCAGGGGACTGGAGTTCGCCAGTTGCGATCCCAGAGGAGCACCCAGCCTGGCACTCGGCCTGGCAGCGGGCTTGATGACACCGGGGCTGGATAGTAATGAATTCCCTGCATCCGGTCTGAAAGACGAAGAGGATTTGACTGCGGCAGCCGATTCCATTGGCATCTGCCGGAACGCCCGGCTCTACTTCCGCGACTTCCCTGCCGAGGCTGCCCAACTCTACACGCTGGCCACCGGAACCACGATGGACCCGGCCAGCCTTCGGCGGGCCGGCGAGAGGATCAACAACCTGACAAAGGCCTTCAACATCCGCGAAGGCTGGCAGCAGGCTGACGATCGGTTGCCGCCACGTTTGTTCAAGGAGCCCGTAGACGCCAGAGCCGCTGTGTCGGAGAAGGACTTGAAGGCCGCGATCGACAACTACTACCGCACCCGCGGCTGGAACGCGGACGGACTTATCCCGAGGGAGAAGCTGAAGGCGCTGGGAATGGATGATATCCAGGAGATACTGAAAGGAAACTGGCATGGAACGCCGTCACATACAGTGTGACCGGGACAAGTGCACCGGCTGCATGATCTGCGAGTTCGCCTGCTCGGCGGCGAAGGAAGGCCGGTTCGACCTGGAACTGTCCCGTATCCGGGTGCTCCACGCGACGCCGACCCTGCTGGATGTGGTGGCCTGCCGCTTCTGCCGCCACGCCGCCTGCATCAGGGAGTGCCCCCGGGGCGCCCTGAGCATGGATGAGACTACTCAGACCGTCAGCCTGGACAAGGCCCGTTGCGCGGGCTGCGGCTGGTGCGTGGAGGCCTGTCCCTTCGGCGCCATCGCCCTCGATGACAGCGTGAAAACGGTCATCATGTGTGACCTGTGCCCCAACCATGAGCAGCCCCAGTGTATTGAGTTCTGCCCCCAGAAGGCGCTCAGCCTTCACGTGTCAGGCACTGGGAAAGACTAGAGGTCAGTCCGAGACTCGCTGCTGGCTAGCGGACCGGAGCCTTGCGCCCACGCTGCTTGCAGTAATCCATGTAACGGCAAATGGCCCGGGCCGCCCGGTAGATTGAAGGATAGAAGGCCACTTTGCTCTCCGCACACATCCTCCGCGTATCTATCAGAGCCTTCAGACCGATGTCGCTTTCCACCGCATGCACCACCACCGCCTTGGGCTTCTTCAGGCTGCTGAATGTCTGCAGTGTGTGCCGCCTCATCTCGTTGATGTACTGGAGGATAACGTCGCTCTGGAGGGCTTCGATGTCAGGGGCAATCTGCCACAGCAGCATGTCCGCATCTTCCCACCGGTCCAGCCGGTGCATCATGTCGGTCCAGTCCCGCGCATAGTGCCCTGGGTCCACCGGGTTCCTCAGCATCGTGCCGGCTGTCGTTAGGGTGCGCGCCAGTTCTGCCCTCATCTCCTCCGGGATCGGGGGCAGTATCAAGCCGCCGGCCTCGCATTCGTCCGAAGCCCGCACCCCCGCCCCACCACCCACGCCGAACAGCACGGCCCGGTGCCCCCGCGGCACAGGGAAGAAGGCAAACGTCGTCATCAGATCCGCCATCTCCTCGAAGTCCTCTACGCGGATAGCGCCCGCCTGCTTGAGCATGCTGTCCCAGACCGAATCGTCCCCGGCCAGGGCTCCCGTGTGGGTACTGGCCCCCCGCTTCCCGGCCTCTGTGCTGCCCCTCTTGATAATGATCGTCGGCTTCCTCGATGCCGCCTTGGTGAGCACCCTCACCAGCCCCGGACCGTCCTTGGCCCCCTCCAGATACGCCCCGATGATCTCCGTCTCCGGATCATCGGCCAGGTAGTCCAGGAGCTCGATCTCGTCCAGGTCGCTGGCGTTGCCGTAGCTCACCACCTTGCTGAACCGCACGCCCCGCGCCGCCGCCGCCCGCACCAGGAGCAGCGTGTAGCTGCCGCTCTGGGAGATGAAAGCCACGTTGCCCGATTCCCGCGGGAAGTTCGGCCCGTAGGTCATGCCCATCTTCGGCTGGTAGATGCCCATGCAGTTGGGGCCAATCATGCGCACCCCACCGCTGCGGGCCACCCTGACCAGGTCGGCTTGCAAAGCACTCTTGTCCGCCAAGCCGGTCTCTGCAAACCCCGCGGTATACAGGTGAAGTCCCTTCACGCCCTTGGCCACGCAGTCCTGGACCAACCCCGGAGTGGCGTCAGCCGGAATGATGCAAATGACGTAGTCCACCGGTCCCGGTATGTCCCTCAGGCTCCGGTAGACCTTGAGCCCGCGGACTTCGTCGCCCTTGGTGTTGACAGGATAGACCCGGCCGGGGTAGCCCCAGTCAATCAGCGTGTAGAGGAATATCTGCGTGTGGGCATTGAATGAGACGGCAGGGGCACCGGGAGCAGCTACCGGGCTATCCGTGGCGCCGACAACCGCTATGGAGCGGGGATTGAAGATGGCGTCGAGTGACATGATGCTGGATAAGATTGTACTCGCGCGCCCATGAAGAAAGCAAAGGAGCCCCCGCAGAGTTGATTACTTGAGCCTGCACGTGCTAGAGTCTCTACAGTCGTAATCAGCAGAGTCAGGCCGCCGGTAGAGTTGGCGCTCGCTGGAGTCATGAAGAATCGAGTTGCATCTTAGGGAGGCTGCAGGAAGTGCAATACATAGTCACACTGGGCAGTGTCATAGAGGCCATCAAGAAGACGTATTATGCCAATGACGGCGACTACTACGAGAAGTCATACTGGCCTTTGCTCAAGGACAGATTCCCTAATTGCGAGGACTACTGGCGTCACTTCGTCGTCCCGATCACACGGAGGATGGAGGCCAACGTCACAGATCAACGCAAGAGGACACTCCCCAGAGAGCACGTTTCCGAAGACATCCTGGATTTGGCCTCCGTTCACTACTCCCTGTTCATGCACCTGGTCTGCGGCTATGACCACGTGATGAGTCCCAGGTTATCGTCATTCGAGGATTTTTATACCCACCTGGCCATGGCTTGCGACCTGGCCGAGGAATTCCTGCTGGGATCGTATCTGCTGGCCCTCGAGTGCACCGGTGGCAGAGCCGGGGTGGCGCAACTGGCGAAGCGCGAGGATGCGCAGAGACCCGCAGACGACCGAAACGAGGCATCACCGGGGAAGCCCGTCCCCACACCAGCCACGCCCCCCGGCAGACAGGGCGTCCTGGACGAGTACTTCGGAGCATCTGAGGACTGGAAGGAGTACAAGTTCCATGCCAAAAGAATCAGGGAGTACCGGGACGCGATACTGCGCAATATCCAGATAGGACGGGTTATTGTCGCTGGCGACATTGTGCTGGTTCCCCGGAAGGAGCATATCCAGGACTACCGTAAGTGGCCGGGCGTCTTCCTGGCTGCTGACGACCCCAGCAGGCTGCAGAGTCATTTCATCGACATGAAGGAGCAGATGATCCTGGACACCGAGACTCTGGAGGTCATGCTCAACAAGCTGTGGCAACGGCCCATCTCGGACATGAAGCGGTTTTTCTTCGATGACAAGAACGCGGTGATCCTGGGCAAGTACCAGATCACTCCCACGTAGAAGCCCGGCCACCCCCATACGAGGTCGCAGCACGGCACGCAACGACCGCGCCGCAACGAACTTGGTCATTGGCGATGAGTCGTGCTATGCTTGTCACCAAACATGCTCATGACCCCGGAGCGATCAGATCCTCAGACAACATGAGCGAAATCACCGGAAGATGGAGTACCAGAGATGATAGTCGAGATGAGAACCCGCGCGACCCAGAAGGAAATCGACAGCGTCGTCAACCGGGCCAGGTCGCTGGACCTGGACGTTCAACTCAACGTTGGCACCGACAAGACCGTGGTGGCCATACTCGGCAGCAACACCGGGCAGATATCCACGGATGCATTCGCCGTGCTGCCGGGCGTTGAGAGTGTATCCCGCATCATGAAGCCTTACAAGCTGGCTTCGCGAGAGTTCAAACCCAAGGACAGCATCGTCTCAATTGACGGAGTCGATATCGGCGGGAAGCATGTGGTGGTAATGGCCGGGCCATGCGCCGTTGAAAGCGAGAAGCAACTCCTGGAAGCCGCCAGGATCATCAAAAAGGCGGGGGCTTCCGTCCTGCGTGGCGGCGCCTTCAAACCCAGGACCTCCCCATTCAGTTTCCAGGGCCTGGAGAAGGCCGGCCTCGAGCTTCTGGCACGGGCCAAGCAGCAGATGCGGCTGCCGATAGTCACCGAGGTGGTCGAGCCCCGCGCCGTGAGCCTGGTTTCCAAGTACGCCGACATCCTTCAAGTCGGAGCCCGCAATATGCAGAACTATGCCCTGCTGACCAAGATCGGCAAGAGCCGGCACCCGGTCATACTGAAGAGAGGTTTCTCCTGCACGGTTACCGAATGGCTGACGGCCGCTGACTATCTGCTGGCGGAAGGAGACAACCAAGTGATCCTGTGCGAAAGGGGAATCAGGACGTTCGAAGACAGCACCCGGTTCTCGCTGGATATCTGTTCTATTCCCGTCCTGAAGAGATTCACTCACCTGCCGGTGATCGTGGACCCGAGCCATGCTGCGGGACACTACAGCTATGTTCCGGCGCTGGCCAAGGCCGCCATAGCAGCAGGGGCCGACGGCCTATTGATAGAGGTGCACCCAAACCCGAAGGAAGCACTGGTGGACGGCCTCCAGTCCCTGACCCCCTCGGATTTCGCCCGGTTGATGAAGGAACTGAAGCCTGTGGCCGAGGCCATCGGGCGGTCTATCTGAACCAGGCGCATTTTCCTTCACTCTCAGTGGATGGCGATTTCGGTCTATGAGTACTACTGCTCCATCAACGCTGCCACTGTTCCTCCTGTGGGTCATAGGCATATCGGCCAGCGGCGTGATGATGCCCGGGCCGGTAACTGCCGTCGTCATCTCAAAGGGGACGCAGAGCAAGTGGGCAGGTCTCATGGTGGCCATAGGCCATGCCATCGTCGAATGGCCATTGATGGCCATCATCTACTTCGGCGTTTCCGCGTTCTTGAAGAGCGATGGTGTCCAGATCGGCCTGGGACTGGCCGGCGGATTGCTCTTGATCTGGCTGTCGGTGGGGGTATTCAAGGCGGAACCGGTGGCCGTTGATGTCAGGTACGAGGGCACACACAAGAACGCCATAATGGCCGGAGTGGCGACCACTACGGCCAGCCCTTACTTCTTTCTGTGGTGGGCCACAGTGGGAGTCACCATCGTAGCAGGCGCCAAAACTTTCGGTGGTGGCTGGGTGGTGCTGACCGGAGGCATTCACTGGCTGTTCGATGCCACGTGGCTTCTCTTCATCAGTTGTTTTGTGTTCTTCTTAAGGCGCTTCTTGACGTCCACGGTGCAACGCTGGATTTCGGTGATCTGCGGCCTCACACTGGTCGGATTCGGAGCATATTTCATCTATCGGGCTATCGAGCTAGCGATCGCTGACTGAGCGAAGCCACCTGCAGAATGCAGAAGCACGCCTGAGTCGGGCGGCTGCCAGAGTGCCACCATCTCCAAACCTGCCGAAAGTTCCGCAGCCACGACGGAGTGTGGCCCTCCGAGATCGCGGCCCGTTGGAATGACCCACCGGAGGTGCAGGAGTAGATCTCCTGCCGAGAGTTGAGAGTGTCCCTCAACTCTCTCTTGTATATCCCCCAAGAGTGGGGGACGGAGGGGGGGGGTGAAAACCGATCTACAACTGCACCAGCTTGACCGTGTATATATCCGGGATAGCCAGTATCTGCTTGATCTGGGCTTCGTTCAGAGCCTCATCCAACTCCAGCACCATGAGCGCCTGGCCGCGGGGCTTCAGGCGGGCCAACTGCATGGAACTGACGTTGATGTCGGCGCTGCCGGTTATGTTCCCCACCGCCCCGATGATTCCAGGGCGGTCGCGGTGATCACTGAACAGGAAGTAGCCACCCTTGGGGACTATATCGATCCAGTAATCGTTGACCCTCACGATATGCAGTTCGCCGCGCATTACTGTCCCGGCGGAAGTCGTGACCCCGGCGCTGGTAGTCACGGCCGCAGTGATCAGGCTGGCGTAGTTCTCACAGGCGCTGTCCTTGTGCTCGGCGACTCTCAGCCCCCGCCGCCTGGCCACAAGGTTGGCATTCACCACGTTGATACGTTCTTCGCTCATCTCCTGCAGCAGACCACCGATAATCGCAGCCTTCAAAGCCGTTAGGTCGTATTTCGCTATCTCGCCCTCATACCCGATATCGATGCTGCTCATCTGACCTTCGGCGAGCTGGGCGATCATCCGGCCCACGGCGGACGCCACCTTCAGGAAAGGCGCCAGTATAGGCATCATCTCCGCTGAGATGAGCGGCGCGTTCACCGCATGTCTGACCGGCTGCCCGTTGAGCACCGAGACTATCTGCTGGGCGGCATCGATAGCCACGTTTGCCTGCGCCTCCTGCGTTGAAGCCCCTAAGTGCGGCGTGACAATGACTTTCTCGTTCTTGAGCAGCGGGCTGTCCTTGGGCGGCTCCTGAGCAAAGACATCCAGCGCAGCACCGGCGATCTTGCCTTCTTTGAGAGCCTCGTCCAGTGCTTGCTCATCGATCAAACCACCGCGGGCGCAGTTGATGATCCTCACAGAAGGTTTCACCATGGCCAACTCCTTGGCCCCGATCATGTTCTTGGACTGCGGCGTCAAGGGCAAGTGCAGGGTGATGAAGTCCGCCTCCCTGATGATCTGCTCCAGAGGGACAAGCTCCACCCGCAGATTCCGGGCATATTCAGGAGACACGAACGGGTCATACCCCAGCACCCTCATCTGGAACCCCTGAACACGGCGGGCCACTTCCGATCCCACATTCCCCAGGCCAACGATCCCTAGGGTCTTGTTGCGCACCTCCACCCCGATGAAGTTCTGGCGTTTCCATGCGCCTCCTCTAAGACTCTCGTGGGCCTGAGGAATGTTCCTGGACATGGCCAGCATCAGGGCTATGCTGTGTTCCGCCGCTGCCATGGTGTTGGCCGTGGGCGCATTGACCACCACGATACCCCTCTGCGTGGCCACCTCCACGTCGATGTTGTCGATCCCCACACCAGCTCGGGCAATCACCTGGAGCTTTTTGCCAGCCTCGATGACCTTCGCCGTGACCTTGGTTTCACTGCGCACCATCAGCCCTTCGTACTCGCCAATGATAGTCAGGAGTTCTTCAGGCTTTAGACCCGTCTTGACATCGACCTCAGCACTCTTCTTCAGGATCTCGATTCCCTCAGGGGCAATAGGATCGGCAACGAGTACCTTCATTTAACCTTACCTCTTCTGACTCGCTTTGCGCTGAGTCAATAAAACCCGAATCAAGTCAACATTCTAGAATCTCACGGGGGCCGTTTCAACCCCCACGATTACCCATTGTTGTGGACACGTAGGGGCGTATGGCCATATGCCCCTACAGGATATCGAACCTCGGCATCGGCCTGAGGTGGACTGCGCTCTCATTCGATGCTGTCAATACCAGCCTAAGCCTTCGCCTTGGGCAGAGCCTGCTTCAGGGCCGAGATGACCGAGGTCATGTCTTCCTCGCTGACCCAGCCCAGGTGGCCAATGCGGAAGATCTTCCCCTCCAGCTTCTGCTGCCCGCCGGACAGCACGACCTGGTGTTCCTCCCGCAGTATCTGCAGCAGCTTCTTGCCATCCACTCCCTGCGGCACATTGATGGCCGTCACCGTGTTGGAGGCATGTGACTCCTTGGCGAAGAGAGTCAATCCCAGGGACTTGGCGCCATCTCTGGCCGCCCGGGCCACCCGCGCGTGGCGGATGAAGACGTTGTGCAGGCCTTCCTTCTCGATCAAGTCAAGGCCAACGTCCAAGGCATAGAGCGTCGAGACCGCAGGTGTCCAGGGGGTTTGCCCCTTCTCGTCGAATATCTTCCTGGCCCGGCCCAGGTCCCAGTAGACCTTGGGCATCCTCGACTTTTCATATGCCTGCCATGCCTTCTGGTTCATGCTCACCATGGCCAAACCGGGTGGTGTCATCCAGCCCTTCTGTGAGCCGGTGACCACCACATCCAACTGCCAGTCATCCACGGGAAGATCAATCGAGCTGACGCTGCTCACTCCGTCTATCAGGATCAGCTTGTCGAACTCCTTGACCGCCGCCGCAATCGATTTGATGTCGTTCGTCACGCCGGTGGACGTCTCGTTATGAGTCACAATCACCGCCTTGATCGCCGCATCCTCCTTCAGAGCCTGGCGCACGGCGTCAGGATCGGCCGGAAAGCCCCAGTCGAACGACAGCTTCTTCACGTCGGCGCCATAGGCCTTGGCTATGTCAGCAAAACGGTCGCCGAAGGCACCGATGGAGACACAAAGCACTCTGTCACCGGGAGACAACGTGTTGACCACGGCAGCCTCCAGGCCGCCCGTACCGGAACCCGTCAGAATGAGGACATCGCCCTTGGTCTGGAAACAGCGCTTGAGTTGCTCGGTGACCTTGCGGATCAGAACGCCGAATTCCTTTCCCCGGTGGTTGATCTTCTGCTTGGATTGCGCCCGGAGTACCTCATCAGGGCATGGCGTGGGTCCCGGAATACGTAGTTGCATCCTTTGCCTCCATCTTAAGAAAGTATTAAAAGTACGGACAATACAAAGAAGCAGGCCTTTGGCCTGCCTTCTCTCATAGTCGGACTACAGAAGACCGGCCATCGGGGTCAGCCTTTACCACTGCCAGCGTTCATGTCTATCATTATACGACACTACTCACCAGTATGCGATGTGGCAGCCCGCATGTCCAGGGGAACGAAAGCCGTCCGATTATCGTCCGAAGAACGATCCGCCTTTGGAGGCGAATGCCGGAGAGGGCTGAGAATCGAGGCCGTGACCACCTGCTGCTGAAGGGGTAGAGCAGGTCGGCCCGGGGTCCTGACTGGCGTCAGAAACGTGAGTGATTGCATGGAAAGCCTAACAGGAAGGGCGACCATTCCTGCGCTAGCCGAAACGGAGAACCTTGTTAGAGCGCTCTTGCGATTCTGTCTTTGGGTCAGGAGAGAATTCCCACGTGCCCAGGTTCCACTGACATTGCAGGCGCATTGACTGCCTGTGGCGGCAGTGTATCGCCAGCCGCCCCCTCCTTCAAAGCCTCAGCCACTATTGCGCTGGCCTGAGCGATGAGAGCAGCGAGTTCGCAGTTCTCACGTTCAAGCACTTCTATCTTAGCGACAGCCTCCCTCTTCTCACTTTCAAGCAACTTGATTTTGTTGACCAAATCCTCCACCCCCTTTAGCAGCCATCCGTCGGCCATGTGTCTCCTTTCTTCTCTACTTGAAATCCCGCCAAGAAAGCGGCCTGACTACTAGATAAGATGTTCGGCATCCTCTGCTGAGTCTTTAGAATAGTGGCCGAGAATTGAGGCTGTCAACCTCAGGCTTCCTGAAACCGAGGTGACTCCAGAAGGAACTGATTGTTTACGGCGTAGACACAGGCACCGTTGGAGGGGAGCTTCTTGGCCATAATGACCGGGCTAGTCTCACGGTCCCTGAGGAGTTGTATGACCCTATTCTTCTTGTCCGGTCTTCCGCCTGGTGTGAGACTGCCCCCCCACCGAAGATGGATGCTATAGGGTTATGCGGCAAAAACGCCGCTTGCCCACTTTGAGTACCGCACCCGGTGTGACCTTCCAATCGTTTTCAGTGACCCTCTCACCATCAATCTCCACCGCACCTTGAGCAATAAGCCGTTTGGCCTCTCCGGCGCTCGCCACCAGATTCGTCTCCACCAGCAGCGCCGGCACGGATACCGTCACCGTACCCTTCTTCTGGTCAACGGCCTTGATGGCAGTCCTGACCTTCCTCTCAGGCATATCTTCAGGAAGTCCCTTCTTCTGCACCTCCCTGGCGAAGCGATTATCGGCCTTGCGCGCCTCGTCGCGGCTATGGAACTGCGTGACAATATCTGCGGCCAGGCGCTTCTTCAAGTCCATAGGATTCACCGACTGGTCTTCAAGTTCCTGCTTCATATCCGCCAGGTCCTCATCCGGGACATCGGTCAGCAGCTCGAAGTAAAGCATGATGAGGTCGTCCGGGATGGACATCACCTTGCCATACATGTCATAAGGCGGCTCGTCCACCGCGATGTAGTTGCCCAGGCTCTTGCTCATCTTCTGCACACCGTCGGTGCCTACGAGCAGCGGCATCAGGAAAACCTGCTGCTGGCGCTGCCCCATCATGCCCTGAAGCTCCCGGCCCACCAGGCAGTTGAACTTCTGGTCGATCCCCCCAAACTCCACGTCGGCCTCGATGGCCACGGAGTCGTACGCCTGAAGCAGAGGATAGAGCATCTCGGTAATGGCGATGGGCTGGCCGCCGGCATAGCGTTTAGCGAAATCTTCGCGCGCCAGGAACTGGGCCACGGTGAACTTGCTGGTCAGTTTGATGATATCGGCCAAGGTGAATTTTCCGAACCACTCGCTCTGCAGCCTGACCTGGGTCCGGCTCTTGTCCACTACCTTGAAGAACTGCTGCATATAGCTCTCGGCGTTGCTCTTGACTTCCTCGGCCGTCAGCATGGGACGGGTGATCGACTGGCCGCTCGGGTCTCCGATCTGGGCCGTCCAGTCGCCGACAATCAGGATGACCTGGTGGCCCAATTCCTGGAACTGGCGCAGTTTCCGCAGGCCAACCACGTGACCCAAGTGGATGTCAGGGCGGCTGGGATCAAACCCCTGCTTCAGCCGCAGTGGCCTGCCGGACTCAAGGAGCTTGACCATCTCCTGCTCGATGATGACCTCCGCCACGCCACGCTTGAGCAGTGAGTCCGGAACCTTCGCCGTCACCGCGCCACCTGCTTCAACATCGACGTTGCCCTTTCCACATCCTGAGCTATCTGGGCCTTCAGTTCCTCTTGAGATGAGAACCGCTTCTCGTCCCGCAGGCGGTCCACCAGCTCGATTCTGAGGTCTTCACCATAGATTTCGCCGTTGAAACCAATGAGATACACCTCTACCGCGCGCTTGTTCTCCCCAAACGTCGGCCGCTTGCCAACGTTGGTCACCGAAGCGAGAGGCTGACCCCCAAGGTAAGCCTTAGTGACATAGACACCGTCTTCCGGCAGCGCCTGGCCTCGCGAGAACGTCAGGTTGGCGGTGGGGAACCCCAGTTGCTTGCCCCGCTCGTCACCGTGAACAATCCGGCCGTGCAGCAGAAACGGCCTCCCCAGCAAGCGCGTGACCTTCTTCACATCACCGCTGGAAAGAGCCTGGCGGATGACCGTGCTACTCACCACCTCGCCATCTATCAACTGCGGGGCGAACACTTCCACCCAGAAACCCATCTCCTTGCCCATCTTGCGCAAGGCGACGGCGTCCCCTTCCCTGCCCTTTCCCAGCGCAAAGTCGGGGCCAATGACCAGCCCACGCATCCTGAGGTGCTTCTGCAGCAGACCAACAAAATCACGGGCCGGAACCTGGGCCACTTCCAGGTTGAACGAGAGCGGCACCACCAGTTCGATGCCCATCTCCTTGATCAGTCTGATTCTCTCATCCAGGGGCACCAGCCGGTACAGCGGAGTCTTCGGTGACATGATGTGCTGCGGGTGGCTGCGGAAGGTAACCACGCCGGGGAGGCGGTCCTCAGCCATCGCCTGCCTCTTGAGATACTCCATGAGGCGCTGGTGGCCGATGTGGACTCCGTCGAAAACACCGATGGTGAGCACAGTGTCACGCTGCGGCGTGAATTCCTTAAGCTCTTCCTCGACTTTCATGCCTTCTTCTGCTTGCTTCCAGCCATCGTGCGCCCCACCGCCTGGGCCACCGGAGCCACCCTCTTCATCAGTTCCCCGAAGTGATCGAAGGTGAGGGACTGAGCGCCATCTTTGAGCGCCGTGTCCGGCGTGGGGTGAACCTCGATCATCAACCCATCGGCTCCCGCCGCGACGGAGGCTAAAGCCATCGGCATCACAAGGTCCCATTTCCCGGTGGCATGGCTGGGGTCAGCGATAATGGGCAGATGGGTCTCCTTGTGGACAACGGGAATGGCGCTGATATCCATGGTATTGCGGGTGTAGGTCTCGTAGGTCCTGATGCCTCTCTCGCAGAGTATCAGTTGGCGGTTTCCCTGCGCCAGTATGTATTCCGCCGCCAGGAGCCATTCCTGGATGGTGGCCGAAAGCCCCCTCTTGAGCATGACCGGCTTCCTGGCCTGGCCTACCTCGTCGAGAAGAATGAAATTCTGCATGTTGCGCGCGCCCACCTGCAGGATATCGGCGTACTTGACCACGAGATCCACATCCTGTGGCGTAAGCACCTCGGTGATCAGCGGCATTCCGTTCTCCTGCTTGGCCTCGGCCAGCAGCTTCAGCCCTTCTTCGCCCAGACCACGGAACGAGTAGGGAGAAGTGCTGGGCTTGAACGCCCCGCCCCGCAATATGCTGGCCCCGGCGGCCTTGACCGTCCGGGCAGTGCTCATCACCTGATCGCGCGTCTCGGCAGCACAGGGGCCGGCTATGACCACCAGTTCTTGCCCCCCTATCCTGACGCCGCCAATGTCAATTACCGTCTTTTCGGGCTCGAACTCCCGGCTGGAGAGCTTGAACGGCTTGGAGATGGGCACCACTTCCGAGACACCCGGGACGAGTTCCAGCCTTTCGCGCAGGTCTGGCATGGCCGACGTGACGCCGACCACGCCGATGACGGTGCGCTCCACGCCCTTGGAAAGGTGCCCCTGCAGGCCCAGGGCATGCAGGCGGTCCATGACGACATCGATCTCTTTGTCCTGAGAACCCGCCTTCATTACCACAATCATTACGGCTTCCCTCGATCCTGCGGGAACTCCCTCAGCACTTCAGCCCCATTGATATAGACATGCCTGATGTCCTCGGTCCTCTTCTCCGTATTGAACAACACCAGAATCCGGATGCATTTCTGAAGGCTCCCCGGCACCGGTATCTCCTGGTTGCACATTAGAGCCGTGTCCGTCCAGCCCATTTGGCGGGCGGCCAGCGCCGGGAACTCGGCGTTGAGGTCGGAAGTAACCGTGAAGAACATGCAGGCAACGGATTGCTTGTCTACGTAGTTGGCCGCAAGCATCTTGCGAAGCAGTTCCTGGGTCGCAGACGTGATGTCCTCTTTGGTGTTGGCCACCGCCACGGTGGCTCCTCTGATTCCTCTACACAACATGGTCCACCCCTCCGGATAACTTCCTATTATGGCACACCCCGCGTTTGGTGTTCAATCAACAGATACGGTGTGGGTGGGGGTGGGCCGACCGCAAATCGGATAGCATGAACGAACGGCCGCAACGCAAGACGCCTGTGCATCTGCCCCCGCGTGAACCGGCCAGCGGCGCTCCCATCGTCTTCCTTACCGTTTGCACCGACGGGAGACGTCCAATCCTCGCTCAACCTGACATTCACGACCTACTGAGAGACGTTTGGATCCACGCCAATCGTTGGCTTGTGGGGCGGTATGTCATCATGCCCGATCACATCCACCTCTTTTGTTCTCCAGGCAATCCGGATTGCCTGTCCCTGGCACGATGGCTGCATTTATGGAAATCCGCCGCGTCGCGGCGATGGCCTCGAACCGTGTAACAGCCCGTCTGGCAGAAATCCTGTTGGGACACGCAGATGCGAGCCGGGGAGCAGTACTCAGTCAAATGGGACTATGTGCGGCACAACCCTGTCCGCGCCAGTCTGTGTCAATCTCCTGAGGACTGGCCGTTCCAGGGAGAGTTGAACGTCCTGCCGTGGGAATGACGCGAGGCGACAGACTTCGCGGCCACGACGGAGCGTGGCCCTCCGGCGTGGATCGCCTGCCCATTGACATATGCGGATGAGCGATGCATGCTGACGCACTATGATCATTACCATTGACATTGACGATGGAATCCTCAGAAGAGCCTCTGAACTCGCTGGCATAGAAGATGAGACCCGGCTAGTCAGGCTGGGCTTGGAGGCACTGATTGCTCAGGAGAGCAGCAGGAGGCTGGCAAACCTTGGAGGCACCGAAAAGCACCTGAGGCCTGTCCAGAGAAGAAAGCAGGCGGGCAACTAGTCCTACTCATCGATCGCCGTCACAACTCGTTTTCACCTACCACGCTCCGAGTTTGACAGTGAACAGCGCCGAATGTTAAATTTTAGATTGGTTCGTTATACCCAAACCTCTATTCGTATCGACCACCTAAAGGAGGACGTCGTTTATGGAGTTGATCGTCTGTGTGAAGCAAGTACCCGACCCGGAAGCACCTCCCGCCAGTTTCAAA
>JAFGCL010000132.1 GCA_016932645.1 Dehalococcoidia bacterium
CGGGAAGGGGTCAATCACGCCTGATGCCATCTACCGGTTCATCCTGAACTTCCCGGAGCTGCGGGTGGTCTGTGCCCACTGGGGTGGGGGGCTGCCCTTCTATGCCCTCATGCCGGAGGTGGCCGCTGCCATGAGTAACACCTTCTTCGACAGCGCCGCCACGCCGTTCCTCTACCGACCGGAAGTCTTCGAGCGCGTGGCTGCCTTGGTGGGCGCGGACAAGATACTCTTTGGCAGTGACTATCCGTTGCTCTCGCCGAAGCGGGTCATCGAGCAGATCGAGTCTTCTGTCCTGTCCTGGGAGTCCAAGGGCATGATCCTCGGTGGCAATGCCCAGAGGCTGCTGGGGTGGACGTAGTCCGCAGCTTCATCGCCATTAGTCTCCCGGACGACGTGCGGGCGGAGCTGACATCCCTGGAGTACAAGCTGAAGGCCAGGCAGCATCCATTCGTTAAATGGGTTGATCCCGAGAGTATGCATCTCACACTTAGGTTTCTCGGCAACGTGGCAATTGACTATGTCCCAGAGATAGCCGGGGCCATGTCCCGGGTGGCCTATGCGCACCCGCCTTTCAAGCTGCAGGTGGCTGGCACCGGGGCCTTCCCAAACTGGCAGCGCCCCCAGGTGGTGTGGGTGGGGGTGGGGGGCGAGCTGGACAGGCTGAACGACCTGCAGAATGGTTTGGAGTCCGAACTGTCTCCGTTGGGGTTTCCGCCCGAATCCCGTCTGTTCAGCGCTCACTTGACCCTGGGACGGCTTCGCGACCGGGTTACCCCGGACGACAGACGGCGTTTCGCCGAGTTCGCTCAGATGGTCGAATTCAAGACCGGCCTCTCCTTCGATGTCAGCGCCATCCGGCTGATGAAGAGCCAGTTGACCCCTTCAGGCCCTATCTACAGCGAGTTGGCGGTGGCAGAGCTGGGATCCTCTCAGCCCGGCACTGGGACCGGCCGCTGACCATAGTTGTTTGACAGAGCCAGTCACCGGCGTTACATTGTCTCTGGCCGATGCGCAAGCATCCCGCATGAGGGGCAGAGCATCTGAACAGCGGCAGTCGAGGAGGCTATTCATGAGAACGGAAGTCAACAAGGAGAAGCTCATCGAATCCACCATGGAGCTGGCAGACAAAGGGTTTCGTGAACTGTTCCCTTTTCTGCCGAAGGAGTGGCTAGAGCTGGACTTGACCGCCGGTCAGCTCAGGGCGTTGCTTCTGCTTTACACGAATGGCCCCACTAGAATGAGCGACATCTCGTCTGCGCTGGGGGTGAGCATGGCCACAGCCACCGGTATCATAGACCGCATGGTGGAGCGGGGCATAGTAATCAGGGAGAGTGATTCCAATGATCGACGAATTGTCCGCTGCCGCGTATCGCGTGAAGGGGAGAAACTGGTGTCGGGGCTCTGGCTGTCATGGAGCGAACGCGCGAAGGTGCTGCTGAGAGCGCTGGATAGGCCAAGACTGTTGGCTGTCAGAGGATTCCTGGAGGCGATGCTCGAGGCTGGGGAAAACACCAGGGGGCAGTGGTAGCCCGGTAGAGAAGCCGACAGCAGGAAGACACCCCAGACTGAAACGCCTGTTGGTGGTCGAACAAGGAAACGCTGCACTCTGTCTTGCCCTAAATCCATCCCCATGAATGGCTCGGTTGTCCTTTTCGACCCAGACACTTCGGATCTCATCTCAGCAAGGCAAGGCCCAGCACGTCAAGCCAGGCTTCACACGGGTGGTACAATCGGGGCAGGCTGGTCGCGGAACGATGAAAGACGCCCTGGAAGCAGGGATCGGGGAAGGGAGGGCCAATGAGCATGGGATCGGGAGACTGGGTCGAGGAGGTAGTGAGAAAGGCCGTGCAGAAGGAGATGGGGGAGACTCCGCAGACCATCACCATGACCACCACGAGATTGACGTCCAGGAGGGCCTTTCCGGTGTCGGCATCATTGAGGATGCCGGATGGCCGCGAAGTGGAAGTCTCCATGACCGTGGAGGCCGACATGTACAGTGACTTCAAGATCACTAGAGGCGCCCGCAAGAGCGGCGCGGGTGCCTAGGCGTGGAGTCTGATCAGCCGGGCGTCTGATGCCTGGAAGCATCTAGTAGCAGAGATAGCCCAGCAGCCCCCCGACTGATCCTGCAACCACGGTCCCCATGGCCAATAGCACGAGCCGCGGTCTGGACTTCCCAGCCAGGATGAACGTGTTCGGAAGGAATACGAGGAATGCGGCCAGACAGATGGCCATAACCACTATCATGATTATCCCGCCGGCGTCAGCCCTCGAACTACCAGGTGAGGGAGGCTCCATGGCCCAGTTAAGGATGAGTAGAACAACGGGCAGGAGTGCTGCGGCCGCCGCTGCCGCGGAAGTCATACTCGTGGCCAGTTGACCAGCGATGCGAAGACGCCTGTCCTCGTACAGCTTGCTAGGAAGGGCGAGGCAGATGCTCAGGAACAGCAACGTCACAGCCCCTATCGCACATCCGATAGCGGAGTTGATATGACGGCCGCCAGATCCACCGAATCGGACGTAGTCGATTGTGCCACGGAGTAGGAAGAGGCCCGCCGTCAGAAACAGCAAGCCGAGTAGAAGACCAAAGACATCGCAGCTCACTCTGCAGAACCTGCTCCTCCTGGTTTCCTGGGTCACCGTGCTCTGCATACTGGTCTCCCCATCCTGTAACACAATTGTGTTCTCAGCGGGACTCCAACCCACCTGTCGGTCTTTGAAGACTGCTTCCTAAGAACTGTGCGATCAGTATGTGTCCCTGATCGCCTCTGCGTCTTGAGACCTTGGTCCCTATTCCGTAGCCTCACTGGTGGTATTATGCTAGACCCCCCATAATGTACTCTGTTATAATCTCGGCCATAGGCAGCTTGGCGGAGGACCACCAATGAGCGATCTGGATACCTTGTTTGAGCGTTTGAGAAGCCAGCGCTGGGAAGCACGCAAGGCCGCCGCCCAGGCGATGGTCACAGCTGGCGCGCCGGCTGTTAAGTACTTGACCAAAGCCATATCCGACGATAACCCGGACCTGCGGCTGATTGCCGCCAAGGCCCTGGGCTGGATGAAGAACCCAGCAGGAGTAGCCGCACTTCTCGGGGCACTGGCGGATGAGGATGCCGGAGTGCGCAAGGCAGCGGCCGAGGCTCTGGCCAAGACGGGAGGCGCTGGCGCTGTGGCCCCACTCATCTTGGCGCTGATGGATGAGGACTGGAGCGTTCGCGAGGCGGCGGCTGAGACTCTAGGCAGCATCGGGGACGCCAGCGCCGTTGCTCCGCTGATCGGGTTGCTCAAGGACAAGTATCTGGATGTGCGCGAGGCGGGCTCAGAAGCCCTGGTGCGGATAGGCGAGCCGGCGTTTGCCAGCCTCATAACTGCATTGAACGACACGCATCCGGATGTCCGCTTCTGTGCTGTCGAGGCGCTAGGCAAGATGAAGGACTCTCAGGCTATCGCCCCGTTAATCAGTCTTGTTGGTGACCATGATCCAGGGGTGCGCCGCGTGGCTGTGGAAGCGCTCGGCAAGATAGGAGATCCCCAGGCCGTCCCCGCCGTAATTGGCGCTCTGTCTGACGAGTCATCCAGCGTCCGGTGTGCGGCTGCTGTGACGCTGGGGAGGATAGGAGACACCGGCGATATCGGCCCACTGGCCCAGGCGTCCAAGGACAAGAACTCCGGAGTGCGTATGGCGGCAGTCAAGGCCATAAGCGGCATTCGGCTTCGTTCCCGCTCCTAGCAGCGTCTCGGATGTTGACACCATGACCTACCTCAGCACGCGCTCGTCGCCCACGCGGCGGGTAACCTTCTGCTCGTCCAGGTGTTCCATTAGCGCCAGGGCATATTTCCGGCTGGTCTGGAACATGTCGCGGACCTCGGCCACGGTGATCTTGCCCTGCGACTTGAGGTGGCTCATGATGCGGTCCAACATCTCCTTGTAGGCTGATGCTGCAAAGACAACGTTTTCGGATACCTTCACCACCTGCCGCTGGTCGATGAGAACGTCCAGCAACTCCGCATCGATGACCAGGTCGCTGGGAGGAGAATAGGGATTCTGCGTCAGAGCCTTCAGATAAGCGTCGACCATGCCCTTCTGTTTGGCGTTGAGTTCAATACGGTGAGACGAGAGGCGCACGGCCTTCACGTCTTCTACCAGCATGCTGTCTTTGGCTAGAAGCTGCAGCATAGGTGGGAAGGAGCCGGCAGAAGCCTTGAGCTTGCTTCTCAGCTCCTCCTTGGGCATTCCGGAACGGAGCGGGAACTGGCGGTGATAGGCTGCCAGCGCCTGAGACACGGTGCCGGAAAGGCGCTGCCAGCCGGCAGAGGAGAACAGCAGACTATGCGGGCCTTTGTCCCCCAGCATCACCACCCTCTTCTGTGAGACCAGGGCTTCTATTGCCTGCTGCGCCTCTTTGGGCGAGAGGCTGGCCCGGTTGGCCAGCTCAGCCATCCCCACCGGCTCTCTGGCCTCCAGCGTGGCCAGCAGCATATCCTCAGCGCTTCCCTTCTCCCTTGCAGCCAGGCCCTGTATAGTGGCGGCCTGGAAGCGGCGATGGCGCCTGGGGTAGGCGTCGATGATATCACCGCCGCCCAGCGTCTCTGTAGGCGAACGGATGATGAACAGGTCGCCCTTGACCACGGCTGCCGGTTCGGAAAATACTAGCTGCGCCCAAGTTGTCTCTCCCGGTTCTATCTCGTCCTTTTCCAGAAGACGTGCCTTGGCCACAACTTCCAGGGCGTTGCTGTGGAAGCTGACCTCGGCGTTGTGTCTCAAGGGGCGGGCCAGTGTGGAGAGCAGGCGAATCTTCACGTCCACCATCCTGGTCGGCCTCAGCCAGTCGGGCGTGGCCAGCACGTTGCCACGCACCAACTCATCCGTAGAGAGTCCGGAGAGGTTGGCGGCCACCCGGCTGCCAGGGGGCACCGTCTCCAGCTTCTTCTTGTGAGTCTGCAGCCCCCGGATGCGCGCCCTCAGGCGGGGTGGGACGATCTCCACCTCCTGCCCGACGGAGAGATTGCCGTCCACCAACGTGCCGGTGACCACGGTGCCAAAGCCGGCGATGGTGAAGACGCGGTCGATTGGAAGCCTGGGACGGCCGATATCCCTCTTGGCCGGGGTCGAGTCAAGCAATTCATCGATCATGCGGACCAACTCCGGCAGGCCGTCCCCGGTCACTGCCGACACAGCCGCCAACGGGGCCTCGGCCAAGGTGGTGCCCGACAGTGTTTCCTTGATTTCCAGCGTGACCAGTTCCAGCAACTCCTGGTCCACAAGGTCCTTCTTGGTGATGATGACAACGCCTCTCTCAACGCGGAGCAAGTCCAGGATAGCCAGGTGTTCCCGCGTCTGGGGCATGATTCCTTCGTCTGCGGCGATGACCAACAGGGCTAAGTCGATGCCGCCGACTCCGGCCAGCATGTTCTTGATGAAGCGCTCGTGGCCCGGAACGTCAACGATGCTGACTTCCCTGCCGCTGGGCAGCTTGAGCCAGGCGAACCCGAGGTCGATAGTCATGCCCCGCTCTTTCTCTTCTGCCAGGCGGTCGGGGTCAATGCCGGTGAGCGCCTGAACCAAGCGTGACTTGCCGTGATCGACATGGCCCGCCGTACCGAGGACAAACATGGCCTACTCTACGACAATCCTCTGCATGGGATGGCTGACCACTTCTCCGATGATAGCGGCGTCTGTGGCTCCGCCCTCTTTGATCTGGGCCAGTAGCAGCCCTGCTTTGTCAGGGCCGACTGAGATGAGAAGGCCGCCCGAAGTCTGCGCATCGAAGAGGATGTCCAGCATGACGTCTCCGATGCCAGTTGCTTCCACCATCTTCGAACGGAACTCCTTGTTGCGGTAGGTGCCGCCGGGGATCAATCCCATCCTGGCCAACTCCAGGGTTTCCGGGAAGAGTGGAACCGAGACCGAGCGTATCTTGAAACCGACCCCGCTGTCCTCGATCATCTCGCAGGCGTGGCCCAGCAAGCCGAAGCCGGTAATGTCGGTACAGGCGTTCACGCCGACCTGAAGTATCACCTCGGAGGATGCCTTGTTCAAAGCTGTCATGGATTGGACCACTGTCTCGATGGCTGGCTCACCGGCCATTCTGCCCTTGACTGCCGTGTTGATTATGCCGGTGCCGATGGGTTTGGTCAGTATAAGCTGGTCGCCCGGCCTGGCCCCGCCCTTGGTCAACACTCTATTGGGATGCACCGTGCCGGTCACCGAGAGACCGTACTTCAACTCCGGATCATCCACGCTGTGTCCGCCGACCAGGACCACACCGGCCTCGCGCATCTTGTCCAAGCCACCCCGCAGAATCTCGGTCAGCACCGAGATGTCCATGGTCTTGCTGGGGAAGCAGACGATGTTCATGGCCGTGAGCGGCTTCCCGCCCATGGCGTAGACGTCGCTGAGAGCGTTGGCCACGGCGATCTGGCCGAAGGTATAGGGGTCGTCTACTATGGGCGTGAAGAAATCAACTGTCTGGACGATGGCTAGGTCGTCAGTCAGCTTGTAGACTCCGGCGTCGTCCGCCCTTTCCAGGCCCACGATCAGGTTAGGGTCTGCCAGCAGCGGCAGGCCGCACAGCGCTTTGTCCAGGTCCCCTGGACCGAGCTTGGAAGCTCAACCAGCGCCTTGAACCGTCTCGGTCAGCCGAGGGTTCTGTTTCTCC
>JAFGCL010000133.1 GCA_016932645.1 Dehalococcoidia bacterium
CCCTTCACCAGGTATATAGGCAGTCACCTCCATGTGATTGGTCAGTCGCACCCGGGCAATCTTGCGCAAGGCAGAATTGGGTTTCTTAGGGGTCATCGTCTTCACCTGGATGCAGACTCCCCGCTTCTGCGGCGACCCCTTTGACTTCGTCGCGCGCCGCCTCAGCGAATTGAATCCAACACGCATCGCCGGAGCTTTCGTCCTCCGGAGGGTCTTCCTGCGCCCATGTCTCACTAGTTGATTGACGGTCGGCATCTCTTCATTCCTTCAAGACACGCAAAAAGTAAATATAACATCAACGGTAACCGCAGTCAAGGCACCATCGACCACCCCACCCCACCACATCATGCCCACAGAATCGACGAATAACTATTATATACCAAAGGTCGGGCGGGATTCCACCCCACCTCACCAAGGCCCCCACGGGCCTCACTTCAACAGGTACTCCGCATCTGGAACGCCAGGTGATCGATACCTGCAGAGGGTGACCCGCGCCATCTTGGCGGCATGCCAGAGATCCGCGCTTGATACGCTAGAGCTTCCGTCTCTCCGAGTAAGAGACTATGTGGTTGATGGCCCGAGCTGCGCGGCCCATGGTGGGATAGACCGGAAACCCAGCTTCCAGGCATTGAACCTGAACCTCGCTGGCCATCTTCTCCGCTTCCACCATGCCTGCAGTGAACACGATAACAGCCAGCGGTTTGCTCATCGACCTTCCAGCATCAATGACAGCTTCGATCTGACGCTTCAGTTCCTGGACTCCACGCTTGGCCGCCTGAACCGCGGCAAACATCACCAGCACAACGTCGATGCCGTCATATTCGGAGACCAGTTTGGCCGTCTCACGGTACAGAGCCGGCTCCCAGTACACGTCCGGTGACGTATCCACCGGATTGGCTATCCCGGTTCCCGCAGACGTCGTGAACGCCCGCAGTTCCCGTCTGAGTTCCGGCGGGAACGGCGGGACAAGCAGACCCGCCTTCTCGCAATCATCAGCAGCCTGGACGCTGGCACCACCACCTATCCCTACGACGGCAGCCCGCCGCCCTCGCGGCGGCTTGAGATATGAGAACGTCAGCACAGCATCGGCAAGCTCGGCCATGTCAGTCACCTGCCTGGCGCCCGTCTGACGACAGAGGGCATCCCACACTCTTTCGCTTCCTGCCAGGGAACTGGTGTGGGACATCACCGCTCTGGTTCCAGCTTCAGTCCGCCCGCCCTTCAGAATGACCACCGGTTTATCTCTGGCTATTGCTCTGAGGGCCCGCGTAAAGCCCTGCGGCCTCTTTATCCCTTCAATGTAAGCCGCCACCACTCTAGTGTCAGGGTCACGGGCAAAGTAGTCCAGGAAGTCGGTCTCATCCAGGCCAGCCGCGTTCCCATAGCTGACAGCCTTGCTGAAGCATATACCCCGCGGCGCTCCCGCCAGTATCAACTCCCTGGTATTGCCTCCACTCTGCGACAGGAACCCAACGTGGCCGCCACGCCTCGAACCGCCCGCCTCAAAGGTGCAGCCAATTGCTGGATTATGGACTCCCAGGCAGTTTGGACCAAGGAGGCGCACTCCACCACGGCGGGCGATGTCGACCACCTCTCTTTCCAACTCGGTGCCCTCCGCCTCGCCAGTCTCGCTGAACCCGGCACTGAAACAGGTGACCGCCTTCACCTTGGCCTCCGCGCATTCACGCATGAGCTTTGGCACCAGCGAAGCCGGAAGGCCGGACACCACCGAATCCACCGGCTCCGGTATCTCAAGCACACTGCGGTAGACTCTGAGCCCCATGATCTCGGCCATATGGGGATTCACCGGATAGATCTTCCCCTGGTAGCCGCAATCCAACAGCGGTTTGAGGAAGTTGCGATTGGTCAACGAGTCAGTGACTGAGGAAACGCCAACAATGGCCACAGATTTCGGGTTGAAGATGAAATCCAAGTCAGGCATGCAGCTCTAGTCTCCGATGATCTGCAGCACGATTTCCCTCGAACGGGGACGATTGTCGAAGTCAACATAGACGATTTGCTGCCAGGTCCCCAGATACATCTTCTTGCTGGTGAAGGGCACGGTGAGAGATGGCCCAAGAAGAGAGGCCCGCAGATGCGAATGGCCGTTGCCATCACCCCAAGCCTGGTTGTGATGATAGCCGACGCTGGGCGGAATCAGCTTGTCCCACATGGCTTTCAGATCTGTCATTAGCCCCGATTCGTGCTCCATGGTGGCGATTCCGGCTGTCGAGCCAACGGCAAATACCGTGACAATCCCGTCGGCAATACCTGACTCATCGACCCTTCTGGCCACCTGTTCCGTGATGTCCGTGATGTCGCAGTTGCCGGATGTCTTCACACGCAGCGTTTGGCTCTTCACCATTGCCATCACCTCTACCAAATGATGTCAGATAACTCAAACACGGGTCCGTCGTGGCAGACCTGCTTCGGTCCCATCCTCGTATTCACCGTGCAACCATAGCAGGCGCCCAGGCCACAGGCCATCCTCTCTTCAAGCGAAACCTGAACAGACTTCCCTTTGAGGCAATCCAACCGGGCCATGGACTGGTACATGGCGGCGGGTCCGCAGGCAAAGACCTGATCAGCTTGGCCGATGAACTCGGCGATCCAGCTCGTCACCAAGCCCTTTTTCTCCCAAGACTCGTCTTCCGAGACACCTACAACCACGCAGTTCGGCGGCATCTGGTTTCTAGGATAGAGCACCGAGGCCTCGTGTGCGCTCCCCTGAAGCAGAGTCACCCTCGTCCCCAGTCTTGACCTATCCGCCGCTAGAAACGCCAGCGGCGCAATGCCTATTCCACCGGCAACTAGGAGAACACTCTTGGCGTTAGGCTGTATCGAAAAGCCGTTCCCTAGGGGACCGACCAGATCGACCAATTCCCCAGAGGCGCGCTCCGACAGCCACTCAGTTCCCTTCCCCACCACCTCGAACAGCAGCGCTA
>JAFGCL010000134.1 GCA_016932645.1 Dehalococcoidia bacterium
CCTGGCGCTCATGTAGGCGTCGCCCTCGGAGCTGTCCCGGCTCCCCGCGCCCCGGATGCGGTAGGGCAGGAAGCCCGCGGCGGTGAAAAGCTCCTCCGGTATGTAGGAGCAGTAGTAGCCCATGACCTTGTTGCCTGCCTTGATCCACTCGTCGAGGTAGGGGTTGGTCGGCTTCTGGATCACCTCCTGGAAGGTTCCTAGAATCTCATTCTTTCCCACAGGCATCCCTCCGTCCCAGTCACTCGAAGAATATCCTCTAGGCAAGCCCGATAGCCTCGAATCACAATGGCAGGTCCCAGAACGGCCGGCACACATCAAAGCGGCCAAGCTGGGCGCCTCCCTCCCAGAGCTGGATGATCTTACAGTCCCGCCAGTATTTCTCGATGTTGCACTCCCTCACGTAACCGTAGCTGCCCATCAGCTCCATGCCGCGGTTGGTGACCATTACCGCCATATCGGCGGCGTAGACTTTGGCCATGCTGGCATAGGAGAGCTGCTCCAGGGAGTGGACGGCTCCGTATTCATCCGGATGGTCGAAGCGGTATGATCCGCTCAGGCAGGTCATCCGGGCTGTCTCTATACCTATGGCCATGTCGGCCAGCATGCAGGTGGCCACCGAATGGTTGCGGATGGCCTTGGCCGCTTTGCCGACCACCCGGTCGCCGGTGAAGTCCAGCACGGCTTCAAACGCACCCTGGGCGTTGCCCACCGACATGGCGGCGCTGGCCAGCCTGCCGACGGCGAGATTGGCGTGGAAAAGCCCGGCATCCTCACCGGGACCGGACAGGCGGAACTCCTTTGGCACGCGCACGTTTTCGAGGTAGGTGGTGGTGTTGCGGTCCGCGGCCATGCCCGCTTTCCGCTCGAACTTGCCGAAAGACAGCCCTTTGGCGTCCCCCGGCACGTAGATGAGCGCAATGCCCTCGTCGCCGAGCTTGGGGTCGGTGGTGCAGACCATCAAGTACGCGTCGGCGACGCCGGAGTTGGAGGCCCAGATCTTCTGGCCGTTCAACACCCAGTCGTTGCCATCGAGCTTTGCCACAGTGCGTATCTTCCGTCCCTCCATCCCCGGGTTCTCGATATCGCAGCCGCCGCCTCCTGCCGATCCGCCGGGCTCGGTCATATTGAAGCACCCGATCTTCAGATCATCGCCGCAAAAGACGGGGCCGAAGTGGTCCAGGACCGCCTGGTTGTGGGCCCACCAGACGACTGGTATGAAGGGCCAGAGCGTGCAGGCCAGGGCGACCGCGATGCCGGAGTCGCCACGGGCAACCTCCTCCAGCGGCAGGCCCATGGTGACGGCGGAGCGGATATCGGAGCCGCCATATTTCTCGGGGAAGATGGCCTTGATGAAGCCGAGGTTGGCCAGGCCCTGCAGAACGTGCGTAACGATCTCATGGTGTTCGTCATCGTCTATCTGCTGTCTGACCGGCATGATCTCCTGGTTGACGAAATCACGGGCTAGATCGCGAAGAATGAGGTCTTCTTCCTTGCAGAGGGTTTTCAGAATGCTGTGCTGATACACGGTCTACCTCCTCAGCAGACTTCCGGAGAGCTTTCAGCAACCATTGCGCCTTGTGAATCCCCCGACACCGGGTGAAGCGCTGCCTTGAATCAGTTGAAGAAGAATCGAAAGGACGGGAGAGCGCCCGGAGAGAAGATGAAGAAAGTGGAATACGTGGCGCTCTACCTCACCCCACCCACGTGCCGCGAATGTTATAGGAATTCAACATCCAAGTCAAGGCGAATGAGAACAGTTCAGAGAGGGTCTGGTGAAGGACTCAAACCCGTGACAACCCCCCTCGGCCCACAACCTGTCATTGCGAGCCATTCTCCCACCCGCGGGAGGAGAAGGCGTGGCAATCTCCGTGACTGGGTGGGCCAATCCCCCTTGGTCCCCCTTTAGGCCCGCCTGAGACGGGTCTTCGAGAAAGGGGGATGATGTTAATACGCAGAGGGGCTCTGCCCCTCTGCACGCCCTTTGCTCAATCGTTCCAGCAAGCGGGGCATATGCCTATCAATGGTGAGGCGTATCAGTAGGGGCGCATTGCGATGCGCCCATTGTTCGGTCTGTCATTCCCGCGAAGGCGGGAATCCAGGAAGGCCGCATCGGCTGTTACTTGACCGAGGCGTGGGCCTTGACCTCGCGCTCCAGACGATCCCCGATGGACAAGCTGGCAACGTCCAAATCGTGGTCTGCCTGCAAGCCCAGCCAGAACTGAGGAGACGTGTTGAGATAGCGGGCCAGACGCAGCGCGGTATCGGCGGTGATGCGGCGCTTTTCGAGCACGATCTCGTTTGTGCGCCGGGGCGGCACGCCGATGTCCAGGGCCAGGCGGTTTTGGCTCAGACCCAGCGGCTTAAGGAACTCCTCTGAAAGAACCTCTCCGGGATGGACTGGATGCAGCTTGCTTCTGGTCATCATATGTCCTGTCAAATGGACAGGTCCATGACTCTATCGGTCTTCTTGAGCCTGACGTCTTTCATATCGATGCTCAGGCAGCCTTCGACGGCATCGCCCAGGTTATCAACCAGCTCGTTTGTAGTCTCGCCCTGGGTCATGCAGCCAGGGATCGCCGGAACCTCAGCCCAGTAACCGCCCTCATCCGCCTCGTGGATTATCACCTTCAGCTTCATCTTGATTTCCCCTCGTTATCTTGCCTGGCCGAATCATACGACCGGCTCCAATAGGGAGTCAAGCTCGATGGCTTCCAACCACCTGGTTCTCGATGTCCTCCCGCCCCTTGTGGGAGGGAGTTAGAGGGAGGGGGAACATCACCCTCTCCCTTCCCCTCTCCCATCGAGGGAGAGCGGAATCACACCGCCACTCTCCTCAAATTGCCCGTGCCACCCGTCGTCCGGGGCCAAGGATGCCAAGGGCGCCCGGAACAGGGCGGTGGTGGTAGTATTACCGGTGTTCGCCTTGATCGCGGTCTAGGTGACGGGAGTAGTATGGTTTGGCCCGTTGGGAGCCGTTGGCGTGGCGCTGGGGATAGCCGCTATTGACGTGCTCTTGCTGCGGGTGCCGATCCGGCTCTTCCGCATGGAGTCCATCGTGGTCAGTTGGCAATAATCTGCCGGACAGGAGAGGAGATTCGTTCATGGACATGTGGAAGTTCTTTGACATCACGCATCGGGAGCACATCGTCTGCAATCCGTCGAGCATTGAGAAGCTGGACGAACTCGTTACTCTGGTGCGGTTGAAGCCTGATGCGCATGTGCTTGAGATCGCCACAGGAAAGGGCGAGTTCATCATCCGGCTTGCAGAGCGGTACGGCATTGAAGGAGTAGGGGTCGACCTCTCGCCGTACCACATTGCGGATGCCAAGAGGAAGCATCAGAAACGAGCACCGGATGCTCGGCTGATCTTCCTGGAGAGGGATGGGGCGGACTCTCAACCGGAGAAGCCGGAGAGTCTTGATCTGGTGGCCTGCATTGGGGCGAGTTGGATATATGGCGGGCATCGAGGGACACTGAAGGCGTTGCAAGGGATGGCGGCACAGAAGAGCTGGATAGTAGTGGGAGAGCCGTACTGGCGGCAGGAACCGGAGAGAGAATACCTGGAGGCGATAGGGCAACAACGGAACAGCTTTGGGACACACAGCGAGAACGCAGAGGCAGGGAAAGAGTTCGGATTGGAGTTGGCATATACACTAGTCAGCAGCCAGGATGACTGGGACAGCTATGAGGGGCTGCAGTGGTATGCGGCGGAGGAATGGGCTAGCGGGCATGCTGCGGATCCTGATGTGGAAGAGGTATTGAAGCGGGTACGCCAGGGCAAGGCTGCATATCTGAGATGGGGGCGGGAAACGCTGGGGTGGGCAATGTATGTCTTCAGGAAGGGAGCGTTTGGCAGGGAGCAGGCAGCCTTGCCAGTGCATGCACCAGGCGCGGACTACAACTCGTTTCAAGCAAGTTGAGGCCATTGCCAAGGTCGGCGAAGCGGTGCACTTCATGCTCAAGGAGGGACTGGCGGCCGCGATGAACAAGTACAACCAGAGGGAATCACCCTCAGTCTAACACGGGCATCCGCCTGAGGCGGATCGCCTGTGCCACCCGTCGCTACTTGACCGCAGCGTGGGCCTTCACCTCGCGCTCCAGACGATCCCCAAGAGACAGGCTGGCCACGTCCAGGTCGTAGTCGGCCTGCAGGCCCAGCCAGAACTGGGGTGAGGTGTTGAAGCAGCGGGCCAAACGGAGCGCAGTATCGGCGGTAACCCGGCGCTTCTCGAGCACGATCTCGTTTATGCGCCGAGGCGGCACGCCGATGTCCAGGGCCAGGCGGTTCTGGCTCAACCCCAGCGGCTTGAGGAATTCCTCGGACAGTACCCCGCCGGGATGAACTGGATGCGGCTTAGAGCTCATCTTCGGAGATGCCCGCCAGCTTCATGATTGCCCGCTGCAGCCCGATCTTGAGGTCTTGGTTGCCGTGAATGGGGACGGTGATTCGCAGCCTGCTTCCCTGGTGGGTGAATATGTGGTGGCTGCCGGTGACGCGGGTCAGCTTCCATCCTTTCGCCTCCAGCAGCTTGCACATGCGCTTGCCGCTGATCGCCTTCATGTCAGACGGCCAGCTCCATGACAGTATCGTTCTTCTTCAGCTTGATGTCCTTCATGTCGATGCTCAGACAGCCTTCGACGGCATCGTACAGGTTCTCGATCAGCTCCTTTGTCGTCTCCCCCTGGGTCATGCAGCCAGGGATGGCCGGGACCTCAGCCCAGTAGCCGCCCTCTTCCGCCTCGTGGATAATCACCTTCAGTCTCATTGGCGTGTCTCCTTGTCATCTTGCATGGTCGAATCATACGACCGGCTCCAATAGGGAGTCAAGCTCGATGGCCTCCAATCACCTGGTTCTCGAGGTTCTCCCGCCCCTTGTGGGAGGGAGTCAGAAGGAGGGGGAACACCACCCTCTCCCATCGATGGAGAGCGCAATCACCACGGCATCATCGCCTTCTCAAACGAACACGGTCAAGCTTCGCTTTGCCCGTGCCACCCGTCCGGGAGGTATCTTGTTGCTGCATTTACTTCTGTAAGGCCTTGATAGCCTCTCTGTTGAGCGCCTCAGCTTCTGCGCGTATGCCATTACGGAGCCCTTCGCCGTACATCAAGTTGACGAGACCCGAAAGTGGCCGTGAGACTCTCAGGTGACACTTGTAGTGAGTCTTGCCTTCTCGGGCTTCAACGTAACGGGATCGCCGGCTGTACACGAGTAGAGACAGGAGACCGAAGTCATGCCAGCATAGACTACTGTTTGGAACATACTCGAAGATCTTGTGTCGATAGGATGTTCTGGCTTTCCCCAGAACCGACTTGCCAGAAACCACTCCACCTATCTCGACCGGGCCGGAACAGGTAACCAGAAAGGGATTCCAATTCCTATAACTGGGTAGATCAGTCATCAGCCTGAACACCACTTCTACCGGAGCGTCTATTGTCTGCTCGTGTGTGAATTCCCACATACTCAACCTCCGAGTCTCTTGCCTTGGCACAGCCAGCGGCAATAATGTACACTACGGCCCAGATTGTTGACAATGGAGGATAGCTGATATGGAGACCGCCGCGCTTCAGAGAATCGTTGACAAGTACGTCGAAGCCTTTGAGAAGGCTGATCTCAACATGATCCGACAGCTCTATGCCGAAGATGCCACACTGGAAGATCCTGCCGGCTCACCGGCGCGCCACGGTATCGAAGAGATCCTCGAATTCTACAAGGCAGGGTTTGCCATGGGCATGAAGCTGAAATTGGATGGCAAGCCACGCTGCGCCGGGAATTCGGTGGCCTTCGCTTTTGACGGCGTCATGAAGAAGATGACAATCAGCCCGATTGATGTGTTCGAAGTGAATGCTAACGGCAAGGTCCAACACATGAGGGCCTACTGGGGACCCGAGAACGTCAGCTAGGTTCTATCCACCTGCATGCCCTGTCTCTTAGCCTGATCGGTTGTCTGCTCCAAGACTGTTCGGACACGTAAGCAGGTGTCATGCGACAGGTGGGGGCTTCTGACCAGGAGATAGCTGGACGGCTCCCGTTACCGTTTGGGGTGCCTGCTTGGTCCTACGTGGATGTGGCCCGGGCCCGAACCTTTCCCGACCTCTCCAGCAGCGGCCTCAGGTACTGCCCCGTGACGCAGGCCTCGTTCGAGGCGATTTCTTCAGGAGTCCCGGTGGCTACGATGTAGCCGCCCTTGTCCCCCGCCCCGGGGCCGAGGTCGATGATGTAGTCGGCGTTCTTGATAACGTCCATCTGGTGCTCGATGATGACCACCGTGTTGCCGCCCTCGACCAGCCTCTGCAGCACGTTCAGCAGCGCGGCCACGTCGTGAAAGGACAGCCCGGTGGTCGGCTCGTCGAGAATGTAGAGCGTGCGCCCGGTGGACCGCTTGGAGAGCTCTGAGGCCAGCTTCACCCGCTGGGCCTCGCCTCCGGAAAGCGTGGTCGCCGGCTGCCCGATCCTCATGTAGCCCAGTCCGACGTCGTTGAGCGTCTGCAGCTTGGTCTTGATCCGGGGGATGTTCTGGAAGAACTGCAGCGCCTCTTCGACGCTCATGTCCAGCACCTCGGCGATGTTCTTGCCCTTGAAG
>JAFGCL010000135.1 GCA_016932645.1 Dehalococcoidia bacterium
GTTCAGGACTAAAGAAGAACCGACCATCTCAGGTCGGTGTCACTACTGACTCCCCACTGCCCAAGTGAAGGCAGCGGTTCGACGCCCCCTTGCCAGGTTGTCAACGAATGACAGTACCACTCAAACAGGCGTGCATGGCTATCCGCAGGGGCGTCACACGAGTTGTCGTTCAAACGCCCTGATCCGCAAACCGGAAAGACCCCGTGTTGAACACTGACAGACAAGCGTCCACCACATCGGCGTCGTAGAGTAGTCCCCTATTGCCGATGATCTCCTTCAGTGCTCTATCCACGCCAAGGGCTGGTCGGTATGGGCGGTGCGAGGCCATGGCCTCCACAACATCAGCCACCGCCAGGATCCGGGCCTCCAAAGCGCTCTCGTCACCTTTCAGGCCGGACGGATACCCGGATCCATCCATTCTCTCGTGGTGCTGAACTACGATCTCGGCCACCGGCCACGGGAAATCTATGCTCTTCAATATCTCATAGCCGGCTTTGGGATGAGTCTTGATGATGGCGAATTCCATGTCCGTCAGCCGACCGGGCTTGCTCAGTATCTCCGTGGGGATGGTTATCTTTCCCAGATCGTGAAGCAGGCCGGCTATGCGCACGGCGCGGGTGCGTTCTCCGGACAGTCCCAGTTCCCTGGCTATCGCATGGGCCAACTCGGTCACCCGCCGCTGATGACCGGCAGTGTGGCGATCTCTTATCTCAACCGTCAAAGCCATGGCCTGAATCACCCCATCCAGGGTGCCCTCCAGCTTCTCGTAGCTGTTCTGCAGTTCTTCCTCTGCGCGCTTACGTTCAGTGATGTCGCGGTCAACGCCGCGAAAGCCACAGACATTGCCGGCGGCGTCGAAGAAGGGCACCGCGCTCCTCTCAACGAAAACCATATGCCCATCCTTGTGCAGACAGACGTTCTCCACGAAGGCAAATGGCCTCTTCGCGGTCAAACAGGACTCGAAGATGCCGGCGATGCGGGCCGATTCCTTGGCAGTCATGAAGTGGAATGGCATCTTGCCCACTACTTCCTCAGGTTCGTAACCCAGTATGTCGCGCACCCTTGGGCCAACGTAGGTGTAAGTGCCGCTGGTATCCACTTCCCAAACCCAGTCGCTGGTGTTCTCCACCAGATTGCGGAATCTCTCCTCACTCTGATGCAGCGCCTCCTCGGCCAGCTTGCGCTGAGTGATGTCCCTTACGAAGCACAGATCTGCCGGCCTTTCTCCCCAGGACAGAAGGACTCCATTCAGCTCCACCCACTTGGTGTTACCGGCCTTGTCCACTATTCTGAACTCTTGGACATGGGGAACCCTGTCGCCTCCGAGTCGCTTGAAATGCTGCTCCACTACCGTCTGGCGGTCATCAGGGTGAATGATATCCGCTATTGGACTCAGTATCAGTTCTTGAGCCGTGCGGCCGAACAACTCCTGGGTCTTGGGGTTGGCGAACTTCAGCACCTCATCCTGAATCACCACAATACCTTCGTTGGCATTCTCAATCAGAAGGCGATTCCGCTCCTGTGAGGCCAGCAGCCTCTCTTCCGTCCGCTTTCGATCAGTGACCTCACGGAGAGCAACCAGGCCGGCGGGTTTCCCCTGATACTCGATCTTCTTGCAGGTGATACTCAACCAAACCTCTCTCCCATCGTTGGTCGTGAACCGAACATCCTCTATCAGCGGGCTTTGCTCCTTTCGCAGGGCGATGGCAAGCAAAGTGGTGAAGCGCATCCTGTCGCCATCGGAGACGCGCTTCAGGACGTCATCGTGCATCAGATCTTCAGGAGAGCCGAATCCGGTGATGGCCGCAGCCGCCCGGTTGGCCAGTACCACCCTCATCGTCTCCGCATCGAAAACCACCATCCCGTCCAGG
>JAFGCL010000136.1 GCA_016932645.1 Dehalococcoidia bacterium
ACTGCCACTTGCGCCCTTTCCTCACGATCACGGAATCATGATTCCGGACAACGTCTAGGGCCTCCGCGAGGCCGCATCTTCCCAGTGGGTAGGAACAGACTACCCGCATGGCTCGCGCACTGACGAACTTGTCTGCCCGCTCCTCGTATTCTGTGAAGCGCTGCCAATCCTTCTTGTCAAGCCAGCTCAAGTTGGTCGCTACTCTGACTCCGTGAAAGCCAGCATCCATCGCTCGGTTGATCTCATTGATGAAAGCCTCGGACGATTTCTTCACGTCGAAGGCGCCGTTCTTCATGTACCAGTCGGAGTGGTCCAGCACCTTCAACTGACCGCTTGCCATCAGATCGTCACTATTGGTCAGAGTTGCACTGAGGGCCTGCCGCGCTTCGAGGCCATTGAGCGGAGCGGAGGTGATCCACAGGCAGAACTCGCCCTTCTCTGCTCCCGTTTTGAAAAAGGGCACCAGCACATCAGTGAGGTCTTTTTTTGTCTTGTAGAAGTGACAGAGGTGTGTGCCTTGCCGAGGGTCAGCCAAGCCACTGACCGGCGCAGCAGATACGCGACTAGCCATTCTGCGCCCTCAGTCTTTCGGAGCCTGGCGTTAGTCTCCGATGCATCTCACGTTGTTCTTATAAGGACCAAAGACCCTCACAACCCTGCAATCTCAGCCTAAATGATAGCAACTTGTGTCAATAACATCCAGTAAGCGTGGGCAGCGCGTCCCCACCGTTCTTCCTGTTGACGTGGGACCTGACTCCAAGGTACGATCGGCAGAACAGACGCCCGTCACAGATGCTGGGTCCGGCTGGCCGGGATGGCGTAAGAGGCAAGCGCAAATCATGGAAAGCGGCCTTCTGGTAGTAGTACCCCACAGCGGGACTGTGGTTCCACAAGAGATGCCCGTTGAGAGCCTCTCAGAGGACTTTGCGGCGCTCGCCCGGAACATCGACTGGTACACCGACTGGCTGTATGACTTCCGCGACATGCTGGGAAACCGGCATCTGGTTTTTCCCTACTGCAGCCTGCTGCTCGAAGCAAACCGCGATCCCGATATCCTGGACGATAGCGTGCCTCTGCGCGACGTCTATGGAATGCCGGTCTATCGCCCTGGGGCCGAACCCAGTGCGGCGACCCGTGCTGAGTTAGCCGCCAAGTACCTGAAGCCGTTCCACCGGAGCATTCAGGATAGCATCGCTGCGGGGGCAACGTTCCTCTTTGATGGTCATTCCACTGTGACGGCACGCGGCATGGCGGAGAACCAGATCGACTTGATGAATTTCCAGCATTCGCCTCAGGACAAAGCGCCGCTCCGCTTCTCGCCTGATCTATACATCGAGACCTACGCAGCTGAATTACGAAAGCGTCTGCCCGGCGTCAAAATCACAGTGAACGCTTCCGAATACCATACTGTCTATGGCCATGTTTGCGCTGCGCACTCCGTGAATGCAATGCAACCTACCGGTTCGCGCGTGCCGGCGCTTGGCCAGGAGACAAATGACAGTCTGTACAGGAAGGCAGACGGGACGCCGGACGTCCTAGCGCTGAACCGGTTGCGGCTTGCCTTTGCCGAGTCGCTGGCAGAGATGTTGCGCACAGTCAGGGAGATGGGCAGGCCCAATACGGTGATTGACCTTCATTCAGGCA
>JAFGCL010000137.1 GCA_016932645.1 Dehalococcoidia bacterium
GCCGTCGACCGCGATCGTTATGCCCGTAGTGCAGGCAGCGGCGTCCGACGCCAGGTAGATCACCGCCGCCGCCACCTCCGTCTGCCTGGTGGCCCGCCGCAGAGGGATGCGCCCGTAGATGTCCCGCAGGTGAGGATACCCTTCCAGCGCCATGGGCAGCACCGGCGTTTCGATGAAGCCCGGCGCCACTGCGTTCACCCGGACGTTGTATTGCGCCCACTCGACCGCCAGGGTCTTCACCAGGTTAATGAGCCCGGCCTTGGCGGCGCCATAGGCCGGGTTGCTCGGGGCCGCCCTCAGGCCTTCCGTAGAGGCGATATCCACAATGTTACCGCCACCCTGCTTGATCATCGTTCCAATCACTGCTTTGCTGCAGAGGAAGTGGCTCTTCAAGTTCAGGCGTACCATGGCGTCCCAGCCCTTCTCACTCAATTCCAGGGCCGGAGCGATGAAGTCGGTCCCCGCGTTGTTCACCAGTATGTCCACACGCCCGAAGGCCTCGACGGCCTTCTGGACCATGTTGTCCGCCTGAGCCGCCTCCCGGACGTCGGTCGGCACAGCCAGGGACCGACGGCCGAGGCCGCGGATTTCCGCCGCCGCCGCTTCAATGCCTTCAACGGTTCGCGCGGAAACCACGACGTCCACGCCAGCTTTGGCCATCTCAATGGCTATGGTCTTGCCGGTCTCCTTGCTGGCGCCGGTGACAATGGCGACCTTGCCTTCGAGTGAGAATAGTGAACTCATTGGTTTGCCTTCCTTTCTCTTGAATCAACTCCCCGCAGAAGGGAGGCCTTTGATAGATCCGAGTCAGATGCGAAGTCAACCCCCTTTGTCCCCCGTTCTTGTGGGAAGAAGAAGGGAGATGGGGGACACCCCCAAGCCCCCGGCAGGGAAGAGTCCCTGCACCCTCTTGGGATTTCGAATTTTGAATTTGGCCCGACGCCAATGGGGCTCCACCCCTTGCACGCCCCATGATCGGTCATTCCCGCGCACTCTGCGCCTCGCGCCAGCGCATGAACCGGTCGACGGCCAAACAGGCATCAGACATGGAATAGTAGACGGGCAGGCGCGCCTCGACGTATCTCCGCTTCAGCGCCGCAAAATGCTGCTCCTGGTTCGTCAGGTCGGACTCGATGGCCACCGCTATCGGTTTGTTCACTTCAGCATGCACTTTCAACACGGTGTCGCAGAACAGATCGAACCACATGTCGAAGGGCGACCAAGGATGCTGCCCAAAGACGCAGTTCGCCAGCATGAGGTCAAATCCTTCATACTCCAGCATGGTCTTGGTCATTTTATAGGTGACCTCCGGCGACAGGTTGAGCTCGATGGGGTTCGTCAAGATAAGTCCCGCGTCGCTATCCAGCGCCGATCTCATTTCCCCCGACACTTCGGCTGGGATTGTCGGGAGGCCGAAGCCACTTGACGCGCAGGCATCGGTCGCCAGGACGCTCGCCCCCCCTCCCCCACCGACCATGGCCACTCTCCTCCCCTTCGGCGGCCGCAGGAACCGAAAGGCAACCATCATGTCAACCAGCTCGTAGAGCGTATTGACTCTGATCACGCCGGCCTGGCCCAGAATAGCACCCCACACTCGGTCGGAGCCCGCCAGGGAGCTGGTGTGCGACGAGGCCGTGCGCGCCCCTTCTCGCGTGACGCCGCCTTTCAGAACAACCACGGGCTTCCTGGATGCCAGTCTGTTCAGGACCTTCCGAAAGCGATCCCCGTCCTTCACGCCTTCGATGTAGGCGGTCACCAATTCGGTCTCGCTGTCCTCCATCAAGTACTCAAACAGGTCGCCCTCATCGACATCGCAGGCATTACCATATGAGATAGCTTTGCTGAAACGAATTCCCCGCTCGGCGGCCAGCCTTACCAGATAGATAGTATTGCCACCGCTCTGGCAAACGAGAGCTACACCACCGCTCTCTCTGGGGAAATCGGGAACAAAAGAAACGCCCGCCTTCGGGCTATACACGCCCATGCAGTTCGGCCCGATGAGCCTTATGCCAGCATCCCGGGCGACGCGAACGATCTCTGCCTCCAGTTGCCGTCCCATCTCGCTGCCCGTCTCTGAGAACCCGGAGGTGAACATGGAGACCACCTTCACGTGCTTCTCCGCGCACTCCCGGATCAACTGCGGCACAAAGCGGGCCGGAATGCAGCTTTCGACGAAATCCACAGGGCCGGCTACGTCCTTGAGACTACGCAGTATCTTGAGTCCGGATATCTCACCGCCGTCGGGATGGATGGGATAGAGGGGACCCCGGTAGCCGGCGGCCAGCAGGCTTTCGACATAGAAGCGGCCCGCGGTGATAGGGCCGACGCCGATCACCGCTATGGAACTCGGGGCAAAGGCGGTGTCCAGGTGCTCCGTACGTCTCACGCGTCCTCCGGCCATCGGCCACGCCCGTGTCTGCTCTGCCAGTATGTCATCTGCAACCATCAATTATAGTGCGAAATGATGGCACCGGGCCAATGGTGGTGCGCTGACCGTCGCCAACTTGACAACATTTTGGCCGCTACTGTAGTCTTGCCTCATAAAACAGACTCTTAGGAGGGGGGTACATGCCAATCAACAAGATTGTGGCCAGCTTTGACAAGGCCGTGGCCGATATCCCCGATGGCGCCACCATCATGATAGGCGGATTCGGCACCGTGGCCAGTACTCCAACGTGCCTGCTGGAGGCATTGGCCCGCAAAGGGGTGAAGAACATCACCACCGTGTCCAACACCACCGGCTTTGGCTCTGACGTGTGGAAGCTGATGGGCTACAAGTTTGCCGAGGACATGGACATCCTGGTCCGCAATCGCCTGGTCAAGAAGGCGATTGTGGCCGCGCCGGTTAGCACCATATACCAAAATACCTTCGAGAAATTGCTGCGGGCCGGGGAGGTCGAGGTGGATATGGTGCCGCAGGGCACGCTGGCGGAGCGCATCAGGGCCGCCAAGGCTGGACTCGGCGGTGTGTATGTCCCAACCGGTGTTGGCACCATTGTGGAGAAGGGCAAGGAGAAGAAGGTCATCAACGGCCAGACCTACCTGCTGGAGCTTCCCATCCAGGCTGATTTCGCCCTCATCAAGGCCCACAAGGGAGACCGCTGGGGCAACCTGGTGTACCGGAGAACCTCGCGGACGTTCAACGCCACCATGGCCGGCGCCGCCAAGGTGACTATCGCTGAAGTGGATGAGCTAGTCGAGTTGGGACAACTGGACCCCGAGGTCATTGTCACACCAGGAATCTACGTGGATAGGGTGATCGCCCGTCCGAAGGACGTCAAGGTCGATGACAAGCCCATCAGCCAGGAGGCTTTGGAGTCACAGAAAAGATACAAGGAAAGGGGAAGCGCTTAAGGAGGGATACGATGTCAGACAAGTTCAAAGACAAGTTCAGACTGGACAGGCAAACCATGGCCCTCCGGGTGGCCAGGGAATTCCAGGACGGTGACTGCGTCAACCTGGGCATCGGTATTCCCGTGCTGGCCTCCAACTACGTCCCCGCAGGCAGGGAAGTGATCTTCCACAGCGAGAACGGCGTGCTCGGCTTCGGAGAGGTGCACACGGCAGGAGAAGGAGACCCGGATTTCGTTAACGCTGGCGGCCAGGCGGTGACGATCATTCCGGGCACATGTTTCTTCGACCATCACGAGTCATTCTCGATCGTGAGAGGGAAACACCTGGACATCAGCGTTATGGGCGGCCTACAGGTGTCCGAAAAGGGCGATCTCGCCAACTGGCTGGTGCCCGAGAGGCAGATCGGAACCATAGGTGGAGCGATGGACTTGGCGATCGGCGCCAAGAGGCTCATCATAGCCATGAACCACGTCACCAAGGACAACCAGCCCCGGATCGTGAAGAAGTGCAGCTACGAGCTGACCGCCCTGGAATGCGTCAAGCTGGTGGTGACAGACATAGCCGTCATCGAAGTCACCAAGAAGGGAATGGTCCTCAAGGAGTACGCGCCTACCTGGACGCCGGAAGAAGTGCAGGAACTGTCCGAGCCCAAGCTCATCGTGGCTCCGGACTGCAAGGAAATCGAGCTGTAGACCGGCGATTGAAGATAGTACCAACGAGAGGCGGGGCCGCTCTGAGAGCAGCCCCGCCGTCTTCGTCTCTATTGCCTGAACAGATGGCTCAGCCCGCAGGCATTCTAGGCGCCCAGGCCCCTAGTCGCCTCCGGTCTGTTGCTTCTTCTTCTCCTCCTCCACGAGCACCCGGCGCAGGACCTTGCCGATGGGGGACTTTGGAAGCTCCTGCCGGAACTCGATCTTCTTGGGCACCTTGTACTTGGCCAGCTTCGTCTTGCAGTATTCGGTGATTTCATCGGGCGTGCACGTCTGGCCCTCCTTCAAGACCACCGCGATCTTGACCGTCTCACCCCGGTATTCGTCGGGCACGCCGTAGCAGGCAGCCTCCTTGATCTTCTCATGCTCGTAGAGGACCTCCTCCACCTCGCGCGGGTAGATATTGTAACCGCCGGCGATGATCATCTCCTTCTTCCTATCGACGATGAAGAAGAAGCCATCCTCGTCCATCCTGGCTATGTCTCCGGTGTACAGCAAGCCGTTGCGCAGCACCATAGAAGTCTCCTCGGGCCTGTTCCAGTACCCTTTCATTACCTGGGGTCCTTTGACCACCAACTCGCCAATCTCGCCGATGGCCATCTCTTTGTCACCCTTCTCGAGTTCCATTATCTTGGCCTCGACATCCGGGATAGGAACGCCGATGCTTCCCACCTTTCTCTTTCCCATGACAGGGTTGGCGGTCACCACAACGGGTGCCTCGCTTAGACCGTAGCCCTCCACCAGCTTGCCGTGGCTGAGTTCCTCGAACTTCTGCTGCACTTCGACAGGCAACGGCGCCGCACCGCTGACGCAGGCCTTGACCGACTTTAGATCGTACTTCCCGACCTTGGCGAAGTTGTTGATAGCCACATACATGGTGGGCACACCGGGGAAGAAGACCGGCTTGAACTTGTTGATGGCCTTAAGCACCTGCTCCGTCACAAACCGCGGCAGTAATACCATCCCCAGTCCTTCCAGTACGCAGAAGTGCATCACTGTGACCATGCCATACGCATGGAACAATGGCATCACGCCCATCACCACATCTTTGCCACTGGCTATGCCGACCTCAGTGGCCCAGGCCTTAAGTTGCAGCGTGTTCGACAGTACATTGCGGTGGGTGGCCACCACCCCTTTGCTCACGCCAGTGGTGCCTCCGGTGTACTGGAATAGGGCAATGTCCTCCGGCTTCACGTCAACCACCTGCGCTTTCGGCTCATTAGCTTTCAGCACATCCTGGAAGAAGTGCGTGTTCTGTACCTTGCCTATCGCGGGCCGGTGGCCTTCCTTCTTTTCCTTCAGTAGACCGAAGAGCAACCGGCTGATGGGAGGCAGGTACTCCTTTATGTAAGCGACGACAACATGCTCCAGCTTCGTCCTGGCTCTGACTTCCACCACGTTCTTGTAGAAGAGGCTGAGCACGATGATGACCTTGGCTTCGCAGTCATTGAGCTGGTGCTCTATCTCTCTCGGAGTGTAAAGCGGATTGAAGGCCACCACTATGGCACCCAGCTTGAGAGCCGCATAGTAGGCGATAACGAACTGGGGGCAGTTCGGCATTAGCAGCGCCACCCGGTCGCCCTTCTGGACCCCCATGCCCGCCAGTGCATTGGCCATGCGGTTGGCGTCGTCGTTCAGTTGCCGGTAGTTCAACTTGTAGGCATCTCCAAGGGCGCCGGGGAAGATGATGGCGGTGCTATCAGGGAAGCGCTTGGCCGTATCCTCCAGCAGCCGATGCAGGTTGATCTGCGGGTAGTCAATGGTCGCCGGCACGCCCTTGTCGTAGTGCTTAACCCATACCTTCTCCATTCAATGCTCCCTTCGGCCGGTAACATACACCCGGCGGTCTCGCGTTCCTGGTGGCCTAGCCTAGCATATGTACTTCTCTGCAGCTATCACCTTGTCAGCGATGCCTCTCCGCAAGGCAATCGTATTGACCGGGCTGACGTGAGTCATGCCAGATAGTGCAGCCAATTGCTCGGTCAGTTCCTTTCCGCTGTACACCGCCGCCAGCGCCCCCACCGCATGCTCATGGACCCGGCCCATGGCTTCGTTTACGTACACCCGAACCATGTCGATCTTGAGTCTGGAAGCCTCTTCGCCGGAGGTCTCTATGGCTTTGGCTGCCCTGAGAAGACCGCTTTCCATCGCAAACGCCTCGGCCGCGATGTCGCTGATCCGACCCAGTATCTCCTGTTCCTCACTGACGGCCTCGCCGTACTTACCAACGGCTGCTCCCGCCACGAGCAGCAGCGCCTTCTTGGCTCTTTCGATCAACGCGTGCTCGTAGGCCAGCAGTCCGCTGCCTTTGCCGGCATGAGCCGGCTTCATCTCCGGCAGCTCACCCTTCAGTTTCTCGATCGCCGCTAGAAGAGGTATGTCGTTCTTCAGCGCCTTCCTCATCAGGAAGCCCACCGTAATGACCCGGTTGATCTCGTTCGTGCCCTCAAAGATCCTGAACACGCGGTTGTCCCGGTAGATCCTTTCCACCATGTATTCCTCGATGAACCCGTAGCCGCCGTGAATCTGGACCGCTTCGTCAGCCACATAGTCCAGCATCTCGGAGCAGAAGACCTTGTTGATCGAGCACTCGATGGCGTATTCGGCTATGGCCTTGCCGCTCTGCCGCCCGGAGTCGTCTGCCGATCGGTCCACAGTCTCCAACACGGCTTCGATAAGACCGCCGGTCCGGTAGACCATGCTCTCTCCCATGTAGGTCCGGATGGCCATCTCCGCGATTTTGTGCTTGATCATCCCAAACTGGCAGATGGGCTTGCCGAACTGGATTCTCCCCTTGCTGTAGGTCACCGCCTGTTCCAGCGCCAGCTTGGCCACTCCCACGCAGGCTGCCGCCAGCTTGAAGCGCCCCAGATCCAATATATTGAAGGCCACCGTATGGCCCTTGCCGATTTCAAAGATCACGTTCTCCGCCGGTACCTGGGCATCCTCCAGGATTATGCTGACAGTAGAGGAGCCTCTCAGCCCCATCTTCTTCTCTTCCGGGCCTGTGGACACACCGGGGGAGTCCTTCTCGACCACAAAGGAGGTGATCTTCTCCCCGCCAACTCTGGCATACGTAGTTATGAGATCGGCGAAGGCTCCATTGGTGATGAACTGCTTCGTCCCATTCAGTCTGTAGTACTTGCCATCCGGCGACAGCATCGCCGTGGCCTGCATCGACAGTGCGTCCGTCCCCGCCCCCGGCTCCGTCAGGGCGTACGCGCCGATCTTCTCTCCTGAGGCCAGTCCCGGCAGGTACTTGGCCTTCTGCGCCTTATTGCCGAAGAACACCAGCGGCATGCTGCCGATGCCGGTATGGGCATTCATCACCACGGTGAGCGAGCCTCCGGCTACCGAATGCTCTCCCACCAGCAGTGCCGCAATCATCCCGAGGCCGCCGCCACCGTACTCCTCCGGCATGTCGGCGCCCAGTAGCCCAAGCGCTCCCGCCTGACGCATGAATCGGCGCGTCATGTCGAAGTCCTTGTGTTCGAGTTCCTCCATATGCGGCGCCACTTCATTCTTGACAAAGTCTTCTGTGGTCTTGATAAGCATCTTGTGTTCTTCCCGGAAGTCCTCCGGCGTGAACACCTCACGGGCTGGAGTCTCCTCCACCAGGAACGCGCCGCCTTTTCTCATCGCCTTCCCCTCCATGGCAACCTCCTCAGCTAAGATTCTCTCTCGAAGACAGCGGCTGCTCCCATGCCGCCGCCGACGCACATCGTAGTGATACCGTATCTCGCCTTGCGGCATTCCATTTCATAGAGCAACTTTGCGGTCAGATATACCCCGGTGCAGCCCAACGGATGGCCCAGCGGAATAGAGCCACCGTTCACGTTAAGCTTGGCCGGGTCTATGCCCAGAGTCCTGATCACGTAGAGGGATTGTGAGGCAAAAGCCTCGTTCAACTCAATTAGGTCAACACTATCCAGGCTGATGCCGGCATACTTCAAAGCCTTGGGGACGGCCACCACCGGCCCTATGCCCATGATCTCCGGGTCTACTCCACCAACGCCCATCGATCTGAAGACAGCCATCGGTTTCAGCTTCAGTTCCTTGGCCTTCTCTCTGCTCATAATGACAGCCGCTGCCGATCCATCATTAAGGGGGCAGGAGTTGCCGGCCGTGACTGTACCTCCGGCGCGGAAGACCGGCCTCAGCTTGGACAGTGCCTCCAGCGAAGTATCCGGCCTGATGCATTCATCTTTGTCAAAGATCTTCTCCCGGGCAACAGCCTTACCTCCCTCGAATACTCGATCCACTACCTTCAAAGGCAGTATCTGCTCTTTGAACCGGCCATCTGCCTGCGCTTTGGCGGCCTTCTGGTGGCTTTCGAATGCGAAAGTGTCCTGATCTTGGCGGCTTATCTTGAATCTCTGCGCCACGTTCTCCGCCGTCAAGCCCATCGTTATGTAGGCTTCAGGCCAGGTCGTTATGAGATCGGGATCAGGCATTGGCTTGTTTCCACCCATTGGAATCAGGGTTGTGTGTTCCGTACCCACCGCCACCACCACGTCAGCAAAGCCGCACATCACCTTCTGGCAGGCCATGGCGATGGCGTCCAGCCCGGAAGCACAGTATCGGTTCAAAGTGATGCCTGGGACATGAGAGGACAAGCCAGCTTTGAGTGCCACGACTCGACCAAGGTTCATCCCCGCTTCGGCCTCGGGGAAGGAGTTCCCCATAACCAGATCGTCTATTTCCTCAGCCTTGAGTCCGTTGGCCCTCCTGACGGCCTCCTTCACCACCTCCGTGGCGGTATATTCCGGTCTGGTGTTCCTGAGGGAGCCATTGATGGCCCTGGCAATGGCCGTTCTTACGATTGACACTATGACTGCATCTCTCATAGCCTCATCTCCTTAAAGCCGCACTAATTGTGGAGCATCTTGCCGGTCTCAGCCATGCTCTTCAGCCTGGCCTGCGTCTTCTCTTCGCCGGCGAGCGACACGAAGACTTCTCTCTCCACATCAAGCAGGTATTGCTCGGTAACCAGGGTGTTCAGATCAACATCACCCCCACTGATCACAAAGGCCAATCTCTTGGCCAGATGTGCATCCGTGTCAGTGATATATCCTGCGTCCCGCATCAGATAGACCATCAATTCCAACATAGCCCGTCCGCTGCGGCCGATTGCTCTGATGTCGTCCCGCGGCCGTGGCGGGCGATAGCCCTCTTTCACCAATGAAAGCACCGTTTGCTTGGCATCGTTCAGCAGATGGTCCAGATTCATGCTGATCCAGTCGTGAGTTCTCATGAAGCCTATGGTCTGCGCCTCACGTGCCGAGGTCGATACCTTGCCCGTGGCGATAGTCTCAAAAGCCCGCGCCACATAGGGTATCAAGTCGGGACGTCCTCCGCCGGGGGTTGCGCTCGGCGTGCTCTCCGGGAACCACTCAGTGGCCCGCAGGAGCAGCTCTTTGGTACCTCCGCCGCTGGGAATGAGCCCCACCCCCATCTCCACCAGCCCCATGTAAGCCTCGGCAAAGGCTCTCACCGAACTGGCTGCCATGCATACCTCGCAACCACCCCCCAGCGTCATGTGGTGCGGTGCCGCCACCACCGGCCTCGGAGAGAACTTGATCCGCATGCAGGCGTCCTGGAAAGCCTTCACCACCTGCTCCAGGGTCTGCCAGTCCTTGTTCACCGCCAGTCCATATATCTTCTTCACGTCGGCTCCCGGCGAGAAGTTGACACCATGGTTCCCAACCACCATTCCTTCAAAGTTGGCATCTACTTCCACCAGGGCTTCATGGATCATCCGGATAACGTCATCGTCTATGACGTTGTTCGGCGTCCGGAACTCCAGACAGACCACTCCGTCTCCCATATCCAGCAGGTTGGCCCCAGGATTTGACCGGACCACCTTCTGCCTCTCCTTGAGCGAGGGCAGCAGAATGATCTGAGGCTTGTCCTCAATATCGACGTACCCCGCTTTGGCGAAATCGTAGTAGGCCTTCCTCCCATCCCGCTGCTTGTAGAACCTCTCCCGGCCCCCCGCAAGCATCTCCTCCACGTTCCGCGGGATTCTCTCCCCCTCCCCCTGCATCTTCTCCACGGACTTCCGGACCCCAATGGCATCCCAGGTTTCAAATGGACCCAACTCCCAGTTGAACCCCCACCGCATCGCCTGGTCAATGGCGAGGATGCTGTCCGATATCTCGGGAACCTTGGCTGCACAGTAGAGCAGCATCTTCTTCAGTGTCTTCCAGGCAAAACGTCCGGCCCGGTCATCGGAGTAGGCCAACTTCTGCAGGCTCGCACCAGCATCACCCAGCCGCTTGAGCTCGTCCAGGATCGGCAGGCCTGCCTTTTTCTGCAGTACATAATCCATGGTGTTGTAGTCGAAGGCATAGATCTTAGTGCCCGCCAAGTCTGTCATCTTCTTATAGAAACCCTTCTGGGCCTTGTCGCCCAGAAGCCCCGTCTCTATCATCTTGGTCAGGAACGGCGGGAGGCTGAAGGCATCCTTCTCAGACGCATCCTGGATATTGTCCCGAACGTTCTGGGCCACTTTGGCCAGGACGTCCAGCCCTACCATGTCCGCCGTACGGAACGAGGCGCTCTTCGGTCGCCCCATCGGAATGCCGGTGATGGCATCTACCTCCTCTATGGTGTACCCCCCCTCCACCATGGTTTTCATGCCCACTAGCAGAGCATAAGCTCCGATCCTGTTGGCAATGAAGTTGGGGGTATCTTTGGCAAAGACGACGCTCTTGCCCAGACGCTTCTCGCAAAAGTCCGCCATCGCCGAGACCACCTTCTGGTCCGTGGACCTCCCGGGAATGATCTCCAGGAGCTTCATATGCCGCGGCGGATTGAAGAAATGCGTCCCCAGGAAATATGCCCTGGCATCTTTTGACAAAGCCTCGGATATCTTCTCGATGGACAGCCCTGAGGTGTTGGTGCTGACGATAGTGCCCGGTCGGATGATCTTCTCGACTCTCTTCAGCAGATCCATCTTGATCCTCAAATCCTCCGCCACGACCTCAATGACCCAGTCAGCGTCAGCCAGCCATGCGAGGTTATCCTCGAAGTTGCCCACCGTGACGAGTTTAAGGTCCGAAGGACTGAAGAGGGCCGGGGGACTAGCCATGACAGTCCCGTCTATCCCCATCTTGGCCAGTTTGTTCCTGAACTCGGGAGACTCCTTGGTCAGGCCCTTCTTGACATCCTTCTGGTCAAGGTCCTTTGGTACGATGTCCAGCAGATAGGTCGGTATGTCCACTCCAGCCAGCAGGGCGGCAATCTTACTGCCCATGACGCCGGCACCAAGAACAGCAGCTTTTCTGATCGCTATCTTTCCTTCTCTCATGGCGCCTCCGTAGGTGTAGAATCGGGCATTCAAACAGAAGCAGGATATGCGGATCGTGGGAGACCACGGGAATGCGCTGCCAGACCGACAGTGAACTCTCTCACCATCCCCCCTTCGCAGGTGCCCTTGGCGGGCAGTAGTCACGCACAGGAGGCGCATCCTCAGACATAGGGACTTTCGGATGCGCCTTGTCAACCGTACTATACCATACTCTGTCTACGTCCAGAAGCCCAAAGGTGTTCTTTGGATGCGTGGAATGACGTTCGTCCTCTACATGGATCCTGCTCCTCGATACGCTCGCCAACAACTATGCAACTTGACTGTAAGAGCGCCCAAGCGCAAGATGTACGCAGATGCGATGCACGAGTGAACCACACCCTAACTTGGCGTCGCCAAGGCTAATCCGGGGAAACCGGCTTGGTGTCAGAGAATAGGGAGTCGACGGCATGAGCGGAGGCAAGATCGCGCTTCTGGTCTTCGGGATCATCTTCCTGGTGGGTGCGTTGGTACTGATGGCAGGAGGCGGAGGACTGATGTGGTTGAGCAGGAGTCTGGAAAACGACAACTCATTGTTCGCTTCCAGGACAACTCACCTTCAAGAGGACTCCTATGCCATCATCTCAGAACCGTTTGACATAGACTGGTACGATGAGTCTGAGGGAACCCGGTGGGGATTCGATTTCGTCAAAGTGAAAGTGGAGGTAGAAAACAAGGATTCCTCAAAAGGCACTTTTGTGGGTATAGCCAGAGAAACGGATGTCGATGACTACCTTAGCGGCGTGCGATACCATGAGATAACGGATTGGGCCAGCGACCGTTTCGATGACCCGGAAGTTGACTACCGACCGCACTCCGGTGACTTGACACCTTCAGGCCCAACCACCGAGGCATTCTGGGAGGTATCCGCCCACGGCTCCGGCCGCCAAACCATTGAGTGGCAGCCGGAGATGGGCCGGTGGGTGCTCGTCGTCATGAACGAGGACGGATCGGCAGGCATCGACGTGAGCGGAACATTAGGTGCTGAGCTACCCTGGCTCTATTGGCTTGGCTTGGGTCTCTTCCTCGTCGGGTTCTTGACGCTGGTTGGCGGGGCCGTCATGGTCTACTTCGCAGCCAGAAGTCCGAAACAGACTGTCATGCCCGCGCGAACCACAGCCTAGTCTGAAAATGTGCCCGCGGCTGATCAGGAGTGACACCCCATTGGGCCTTGTCCAGTCGATCCGCCGCTACAGCTTGACCAGGGACTTCTTGAAGCCTTTCACCCGCTTTGGCCTCTTGTCCCGGCCCAACTCGACGGCATGGCCCTCATCCTTCAAGCGAGCCGCTTGAGCCTCCGCGCCACCGGGATACTTGGGGTTCAGATCACCGCCGGATTTCAGCGTCCGCCAGTACGGCGTGATGTTCCTCTTCCCCTCAGCCGCTGCTTCTTCCGCCGCCCGTGCGGCGATGCCGGCGAATATGCCCGTGGTTATCGGGCAGCCGATAGTGGCACCATGTCTCCAGGCCAAGGCCGCCCGGATCTCGTTGATTGTAGTGAGCTTGCCCCTGGGCACCTTCCTCATGAGTTCGTCCACTTCGAGGGGAGCCGGAATAACGCAGGTGCCCACACCCCACCGCTGGCTCATCCTGTCGTTGATCTCTACGACTCTCGGCAGGTCCTTGCTGTCAGCCAGCTTATCCCGCCATGACTTGCGCAAGCTTCTGCCCATCTTCCTGCCTCCCGGTCATCTCAGACAATCTCCATCGGACCCAACAGCCAATCCAGTATGCCGCAATACCCCATCATACTATAGCGTGCATGGCGTGGGAATGCCCCGAGCCGATGATACAGGAGAATTCGGACGGGTAGAAGGGATGGGTGTAGTGAGATGGTCTTTCCAGAGAGGGACCGCAGTCGGACGGGTGGCTAGGCCACCGCCGCGCTGGTGGTTACCTTCGCGGTCCCGGTGCCAATCGGCCGCACGACCACCGTCGACTGTCCGCTGTGAACCTGGACCGTGGCATACTCCTTGGGCCCAAAGTATATGCGCGCCTCACCGTCATCCTCAGGCCGGAGTTGCACAGTGTAGATCCGCGCTCCGGTCTCTGTTCGCGCGCCCTGGGTGCAGATGCGCGGTCCTCGATAGTTGCGCCCCGAACTGGTCACTACCACGCGGGGACTCGGTCTCCTTCCTCTGCCGTTCTCTGCCATCGAAAATGTAAGGAAGAAGGGGACGCGGTAGTCACCCGGCTTCTCCGGGCACCTGACCTTGCTGATGCCGCCAACGCCGCCCATCAGGAAGCCCATGATCATCTGGAACACTTCGTCTGAATCAGTCTTGATGCGGTTGATGTTCAGGTGAGACCGGGACACACCAGCGAAGTAGAACTTCTCCGCTACGGAACCGTCGGCTGTGCACTTGACGAGGCTGGTTGATCCCATCTCTATCGTGCCATCGCTGTAACCCCACGAATAGCCACCGAGCGCGGCGAACTCGCTCACCGACGAGGATTCGACATTGGTGTTGAGATCCCAGAGCAGCCTGCTGTCCGGCCTTATCTCGATGCCGGCCATGGGGTAGAAGCGTGCCGTGCGCGGGATGCTGAACGGTTCAAAACGCAACGTCCCCATGTGAGGCGTGGCCAGCGTCAGCAGCTTGTCCACGTTGGGCTTGCCGCCCATGGCGATGTAGCGACGGGCAATGAGTCCGCCCATGGAGTAGCCGATCATTGAACACCGCCTGTTTCCGGTGATCTCGGAGATCCTGGTTAGAGCCGCGTCCAGCCGGGATGCGTAGACTGATACACTGTCGTACGTCCCCCAAGGACTGCCGACATACTCGAACTGCCAGACGTTGCAGTCGGTAGTAGCTTGCAGCAGCCTGTCCAGGTTGCCAAACTGCTCATCACATCTGCCCGGGAGAGCCGAAAACGGCAGCCTGTAGCCATGCACCAGAACGATGTTCTCCCGGTCGCGCACCGGGCCTTCATGCCAGAGCTCCCACAAGTAGCCAGCAGGTCCGTAGTTGCGCATGCTGCCCTGGTTCAACCCTGGTGCCCCCTCATGTTCAATGATCCACCGAGCCCGGCGTGGCGCGAATGTGAACTTTGCGTAACGCTAATCAATAGCATAGTAGCAACTAATCTGCCATCATGTCAATTCATTACAAGGCAAGAGATTATTGCAAATTTGTAACAAACCACGATTACACGCCCCCATTCCTTGTCAGGTTCAGCACCCAGGCTATCCAACAATCGGCAAAGGAGGTTACGCTGACTCATCCCCACGCTTCCTGCTACCCTCTAGAGACTGGCATCCGTGAAACATGACTCTGCCTTGACCCTCGTTCTATAATGGAAAGGGAATAGCGAAATGACACACGGTCGGCTTGCCGGTGGCTGGAGTGCAGTGACCGGCATTTTGATGGTGGGCATCAGAGCCGAAGGGGTGGTCTGTCGTGGCCATGGGGGCTACTGAAGGAGCAAACATGGGCAAAGCGAAAGAGATGTACGAAATGATTACGTCAGACTACTTTCCGGCAGAGTCGCTGGAGCATCGCCGGAGTGCTATCCTAACTCTGGGCAGAATGGCCCGGAGAGGTAACCGCGAGGCCATCGAAGCCCTCAAGGGCATCTCCGAACACCCCTACGTCCCCTACGACCTGAGGAACATGGCCAGGGACGAGCTGGCTGCCTAGACACAGGCACCTTCTCATGGCTTCAGCTCCACCTTGCCACCCCGAGTAGATTTCTATCGCCTAGACCGTTTCCCTCCTACCGACACTTAAAGAGCCCTTTTCATGCCACTGTCGCACGTCCGCAGCATTGTTGTATCCTTTAGTCGGGCAACCACTCATCTAACAAGAGGCGAGAGAGAATGGAAGAGTTGATCGAAAGAGCAGCCACGGACTTGATCGGATCGAAATATGCTATTGCCTTGACCGGCGCCGGTATCTCCACCGAGTCAGGCATCCATGATTTCCGCGGCCCGGACGGCATCTGGACCAAGCACCCCGAAGCGGAGATGGAGGCCTATGAGGCTTACGACAAGCTGGTGCGGAACCCGAAACACCACTGGGAGAAGATGCTGGAGCCGAACAGCTTCTACAGGCTCTTTGAAGAGATCGGCAATGCCGATCCCAACCGGGGGCACCTGGCCTTGGCCGAGTTGGAGAAAGTCGGCATGCTGAAGGCCGTCATCACCCAGAACGTCGACGGCCTGCATCAGAAGGCAGGGAGCCAAAACGTGCTCGAGTATCATGGCGGAGTGGCCAAACTGAGATGCATGTCGTGCGGTTCGAGGTTTCCCAAGTCCGAGTACGACCTGGAGAAGCTGTATCGGGACGGCCAACTGCCACCGCGGTGCCGGAAGTGTAACGGAGTCTTGAAGGGTGACGGAGTATATTTCGGAGAGGCCATCCCCACCGATGTGGCAGAGGCCAGCGTCGAGGCCGCTTTAACCTGCGACCTGATGTTGATCTGCGGCACGTCGGCCGTAGTCTATCCCTTTGCCGAGCTGCCCCGGATAGCAAGGAACAAGAGGGCCTACAGCAGGAGATGGGGCGGCCTGGGTCCGCCGGCGGGGGAAGCGTCTACAAACGTGACCATCATCGAAGTCAACGCTGACCCGACGCCATTGACGCAGGAAAGGATATCCAGCTACTTCATCCAGGGCAAGACCGGGGAGGTTTTGCCTCGGATTGTGGAAGAGGTCAAGAAGCAACGCCGCTAGACGTTCATCCGGAGAAAGGGATAGGGTACATCTGATCGGTGGTGCGTTGTGGGCGCATTGCATGCGTCTCTACGTCACTGCGTGATGACGGTGCAGCGTTCCGCTGCCGGGGGTCTGGGGGTGTCCCCCAGCTACTCAATCTATCCCCCTAGAGTGGGGGTGCGGGGGTTGAAAGCAATCCCTGATACATCCCAAAGAAATCCCAAGGAGGAACCCCAATGAAAGTCGTGGCCTTCAACGGCAGCCCCCGTGGAGATAGCAATACCGCCATCCTCATCCGGCACGTTTTCGCCGAGCTGAAGAAAGAGGGTATCGAAACCGAAACGTTCTCGCTCAGCGGCAAGCCTCTACTTGGCTGCCTGGGCTGCTACAAGTGCTACACCAACCACAACCGGCAGTGTGTCCAGACCAAAGACGCCCTGAACACCTACGTCGACAAGATGATTCAAGCGGACGGCATCATCCTGGCTTCGCCC
>JAFGCL010000018.1 GCA_016932645.1 Dehalococcoidia bacterium
ATCAGGAACGGCATGAAGCCGTCGCAGGCTTTCGCCAAACACCCCGTGGCGTTCTCAAGTCTCTACTGTCGCACCATCTCCGTGGCAGAGGAGACGGGTAACCTGGAGAAGGCACTGCGTCAGATGGCGGAGCACATCGAAAAGAACGCCAACTCGGCCAAGAAAGTAAAAGGTGCCCTGATGTATCCAGTCATGGTCTTCGTACTGATGATCATCGTGGTTATCGTCATGGTGACATTCATAATGCCGGCCATGCAAGGGCTGTATGACGAACTGGGTGCGGATGTCCCTCTTCCCGCCAAGATCCTGCTCAGTATCACTGACTTCCTGCGTGCCTCTGGCCTGTACATGATTGGTGGCATGGTTCTCCTGGTTGTTGTGGCCTTTGCTCTCACGAGGTCACAGGAAGGCAAGTACCAACGCGACAAGCTAATGCTGCGGATGCCGCTGCTCGGAAAGATCATAATAATGAGCGAGCTTGCGCGGGTCGCTGCCACGATATCCACCCTGTTCCGTGCTGGGGTACCATTGCCGGAGGTGATGACGCTGGCCTCGCAGTCTTGCGAGAACAGGTTCATCGCCAGAGCTCTGACTGATGTAAGGCAGGAGATGCTGCAAGGCCAGGGGCTGGCCCGCCCGATGTCGCAGAGGGCGATATTCCCGCCGCTCCTGGTGCAGATGGCGTCGGTCGGAGAGAGCACCGGCAACTTGGACAACACCATGGATACGGTGGCTGTGAGCTACGGCATGGAGGCGGACGAGCGCACATCAACCATGACCGGCCTGATAACGCCCATCGCTGGAATAATCATGGGTGGGATGGTAGGCTTCCTGGCTGTAGCACTAATGTCCACCATGTATGGCATGATGGGCCAAATCCAGGGGTAACGAGAAGCTTGGTGCTGCCCGTTGGTCATGGTGGAGTGGTCACGGCTTGCCGTCTCCCTTGACAGCTTCGGGTTCGAGGCTGCCTAGAGAGACAGTCCTGTTGCGGCTGGCATTCCGGATGTACATTCGGCGCTGGGCCTCCTCCTGAGCGGCGGGCCCATCCTCAGCCATCGGCATGTGTTGACCTTATCAGCCTGCAGGGCTAGAATCAGGGAAAGACTGATAAGGAGCAGCATGCAGTCCAGCCTGATAGGCAAGATCGAGAAAGCCAAGCGCTATGCAGAAGAGAAGGGCCGGGTCAAGTTCGCCGAGTTGACGGTGAAATTCCGGGGTGACAACGATGACTATGTTCTCACCTACAGGGTGGGCAAGTGGACATGCTCTTGTCACCACTTTGCGTCCGAAGGGATCTGCAGTCACACGATGGCGCTGCAGAGGATCCTCGGTGAGATGCTGCCTGAAGAAGCGCTCTCCGCGCAGCTCGGCTAGTTGACGGTAAGCCTTCTGCTCACTGACAGCAGGTCAGCGAGCAGGGCTATCCTGCACAGTTGTCTCGTGGTACTCGATTGCCTCCGCCACCAGGAAGAGCGAGCCAGCAACGCAGACCAGATCCGCTGGGCCGGCCTCTCTCAATGCCAGCGACACAGCCGAACCCACGGGTTGTACTTCCCTGGCCTTCACACCTATCTTGCAGAATGCGGCGGCCAGCGCGGCGGCATCGGCCGCGCGCGGATTCCGCGATTGGGTCACTATCACCTTCCCGGAGATCGGCAGCAGCGCATCAACCATGCTGGAGATGTCCTTCTCTCTGGAAGTGCCGAAAACCAGGATAACGTCGTCAAACCGGAAGTACTGTGGAAGGGCCTTGACCAGGTTCATGGCTGAATCGGCGTTGTGTGCCCCGTCCACCACCAGCAGCGGATTACGTTGCAGGACCTGCAGCCGGCCTGGCCACGAAACCTGCGACAAGCCTGTGGCTATGCCGCTGGCCGATATCCTGACACCGAGGCCAGCCAGTGTCTCAGCTACGCCGCAGGCGACGGTAGCATTGTCCAACTGGTGCTCGCCCAATAGCGGGATGGCGAGGTCGTAGCTTCCACGCAACCCGGTCACTTTGAAAGACTGACTGGAATCGCTGCGCTCAGTCAGTCGCCAGACGAGGTCCTGACCAACTTCTATCAGTCTAGCCTCCCGTTGCCGGCAGACGCTTGACATAACACCGTGTACTTCGGGGACCTGAGGAGCAGAAACGACCACGCAGCCCGGCTTGATGATGCCGGCCTTCTCGGCGGCTATCTGAGCCAATGTGTTACCCAGGACCTCGGTGTGGTCCAGGCTTATTGAAGTGATGGCGCATGCCCTTGGGAGGACGACGTTGGTGGCATCGAGGCGACCGCCCAGTCCGGTCTCCAAGACCTGGAAATCGACCCTTTGATCCTTGAAGTAGACAAAGGCCATGGCGGTGAGTATCTCGAAGGTGGTCAGCTCACCGTGCATGCCGAGTTGGTTGAACGCGTCGAACTCGGGCTTGAGCTTCTGAACCAGCGCCGCCAATCCCGCTTCCGAGATATGCTGACCGTCGATGCGGATCCTTTCCGTGAAGCTGTGGAGGTGGGGTGACGTGTAGAGCCCGGTTTTGTGGCCGGAGGCGGTCAGTATGGAAGCGATCATAGCGGCGGTGCTGCCCTTCCCCTTGGTGCCGGCGATGTGGACGGATTCGGCTGCCAGATGAGGTTGCCCCAGTTTCTCCAGTAGGGCCTCTATCCGCGAGGTGTCGAAGATAACCGAACTGCGGGAAAGCCTCTCGTAGTCGGCAAAGCGGAGGATGTAGTCGATGGCGGCTTTGTAGTCGAGCTGGCTCACTTCCGCCATACCACCTTGCCGTCCAGAATAGTGGCGAGCACTTCGATCTCTCTGATTTGTTCCGGAGGCGCCGCTAAAGGGTCTTCGCTCAATACGACGAGATCCGCCAGCATCCCCGCGCTGATGGACCCCTTCGTGTTCTCTTCGAAACTGGCGTAGGCTGCATCGCTCGTGTAGGCCATCAATGCCTCCAGCGCCGAAATCGCCTCATGCGTCAGCAGCGTCTGTCCCGATGCCGCCTTTCTGGTAACGGCGGCGCAGATGCCGACCAGTGGATTGAAGGGAACCACGGGCGAATCGGAGCTCCCGGCTACCCTGATGCCCGCGGATCGCAGGGAGCCGATGGCATAGAGCCACTCCAGGTCTCCGGGCGGAACCGTGGCCAGGTACCGCTCGCCGCTGTAGTAGATGAAGGGCGGCTGGGTGACGACCATGGCGCCGGTGGCCTTCAACCGCTTCATCAGATGCGGGGGGCAGACTGAGCAGTGCTCTATGCGGTGGCGGTGGTCGGTCCGTTGCGCCCGATGCAGAGCGTGCTCGAGGGCGGTGATGGCTGCCTCCAGCGTCTCTCTCTCGTCCGCATGGAAGGCCAGTTGGAGGCCCATGCCGTGCACTTTCAGCACCAGTTGGTTCAACTCGTCTTGCGGCGGATTGAGTGATCCGGTGGCGGCCTGGATAATGACCTTGACCGGGCCCAAGCGGAGATGATCGGCCGACTCGCTCGGGTTGAATGAGGGTCTCTCTTCCAGCGCGTCCGCGCCAGTCATCATGGTCACCCGCGGCAGCAGGGCTCCGCGGTCTATCAAGCGCCGGAGCAACTCCCAGCGGCCGGCGCTGTTGTTCCAGGTGGCGTCCTGAAGCGAGGTGATGCCACTGGCCAGAAAGGCCTCGTTGGCCAGCTTGACGCCAGCCTCCAGTTCATCCTCGGTGATGGGGGGGATATTACCGTCAACGAAGGTGTTCATCTCGTAGAGCAAGCCGTTGGGCTCGCCCGTATCCAGATCCCTCTCCATCATCCCGCCCTCTGGCTCCTCCGTCTCGGAGGTGATGCCCAGCAGCTCCATGGCTCTGCTGTTGAGGACACAGGCGTGGCCTGACCGGTGCGAGAGCTTCACCGGGTGGTCCGGCGCTGCTGTGTCCAGGTCCCGCCGGTTGGGGTGCCGCTTCTCCGCCATGTAGAACTCGTTGTAACCGTTGGCCCGGATCCAGCTTCCTCTTGGGGTCTGGGTGGCCCGTCGGCGGATCGCCTGCTGAATATCCGTGATGCTGCGGACGGCCCCCGGCCCGCAGTCCACGGCCAGCAGGCTGGCCGCCAGGGCGATGGGGTGGCAGTGAGCATCGTTGAAGCCCGGCACAACCGTCCTGCCCTGGCAGTCGATGACCTCTGTCTTCGGTCCCTTCTGGGAGAGGACTTCCGGGTCGGCGCCCATTGCAGCGATCCGGTTGCCCTTGATGGCCACTGCCGTGGCTTTGGGCATCGATTCGTCCAGGGTGATGACGTTGGCGTGGTGCAGGATGAGGTCGGCCGGGGGGGTCAACGTCTGCCCGCCTTCTCCAGGTGCACCAGCAGGAGGGCGATATCGGCCGGTGTGACGCCATCCACCCGCGAGGCCTGCCCCACAGTGGCCGGGCGGAACCTGTTGAGCTTCTGGCTGGCTTCGAAGCGCAAGCCGCCCAGACGAGCATAGTCGACGTCTGGAGGGATACGCCGCTCCTCCAGGCGCCTGATGCGGTCGATCTCCTTGCTCTGCATGTCAATGTAGCCCTGGTACTTCACCTCGATCTCCACTTGCTGCTGGGCCTCCCGGCCAAGTTCCGGAGAGCCGATGTTCAGCGACAGGAGGGTCTCGTAGGTTGTCTCCGGCCGCTTCAGGAAGGCCGCGCAACTGGTGGAGCGTTCCTCACCGGGAGGCAAGAAGTGCGCCTTGTTCAGACGCTTGATCTCGCCGGCTATGGCTTCCCGCTTGGCCTCCACCGCGTCGTGACGGGCTTGGTCGATCAGACCCAGCTCATGGCCGATATGGTTCAGCCGCAGGTCGGCGTTGTCGTGGCGGAGCAGCAGCCTGAACTCGGCCCTGGATGTGAAAAGGCGGTATGGCTCGGTGATCTCCTTGGTCACCAGGTCATCGATCATGACGCCGAGGTAGGCCTGGTCCCGCCGCAGGATCAATGGCGGCTTGCCCTTGACCAGGTTGGCGGCATTGATCCCCGCGATCAGCCCCTGCCCGGCGGCCTCCTCGTAGCCGGTGGTTCCATTGATCTGGCCGGCGAAGAACAGCCCCGGCACGGTCTTGGATTCCAGGCTGGCGCCGGTCTGGGACGGCGGCACGAAGTCATATTCAATGGCGTAGCCCACCCTGACTATCTCTACGTTCTCCAGCGCCGGGATGGACCGGAGCAGGGCCAGTTGCACGTCCTCCGGCAGGCTGGTGGTGGCCCCTTGAACGTAGACCTCGGTGGTCTGCCATCCCTCCGGCTCCAGGAAGAGCTGGTGCGATTCCTTGTTGGCGAACCTGACGATCTTGTCCTCAATTGAGGGACAGTAGCGCGGGCCGGTCCCTTTAAGGACACCGCCGAAAAGGGGCCCACGGTGCAGGTTGGAGCGGATCAGCTCGTGTGTCTTCTGGTTGGTGTTTATCAGGTAGCAGGGCAGTTGAGGCCGCCATGGGATTGGCGGCCCTTTGGGGTACACGGGATTGGGTGGCACCGAGAGGAACGGCGGGTTCTCGCCGCCTTCAGTGGCGAAGCTGAAGTGGATGGGCGTTTCGCTCCCCGGCTGGGGAATAGTCTTCGCGAAATCAATGGTCCTGGCGTCGATGCGCGGAGTCGTGTCCGTCCTCAGGCGGCCGAGGCTCAGGCCCAGTCTCTGCAGGCTCTCCGACAGCCGGAGGGCGGCGTGCTCCCCGGCCCTCCCTTCCTGAAAGATCTTGTCCCCGACCATGATCCGCCCGCCGAGGGACGTCCCGGTGGTCAGGATGACGGTGCGGCCTTCGTAGGTCCGCCCAAGGTGCGTGGTCACCCTGAGGCCCGGGAGGGGACTCCCGTCGGTGCTGAGAAGCTCGATGTCATCGATCAACGCCTGCTTGAGGTCGAGGCCGGACTGCCTTTCCAGGACGTGCTTCATGGTAGAGCTGTAGAGCCTCTTGTCGCACTGTGCCCGGGGCGCCTGCACAGCCGGGCCTTTGCCGGTGTTCAGCATGCGGATCTGGATGAAGGTCCGGTCGGTGACTCGGCCCATCTCGCCGCCGAGGGCGTCGATCTCGCGGACGAGGTGGCCCTTGGCGGGGCCGCCGATGGAGGGATTGCAGGGCATGAGGGCGGTGTTCTCCAGGTTCATGGTGAAGAGGAGAGTCCGGCACCCCATGCGGGCGGCCGCTAGCGCTGCCTCGCAGCCGGCGTGGCCGGCGCCGATCACGATGACGTCGTACATCTCGATCTAATTCTACAGCACGCGCTTGTTGCGGGTCGATCGAACGCGCGACGTTTGACACTCCGCGCTGCTGTGTGTTAGATTTTCGGTGTGGCAGGGTAGCTCAGAGGTAGAGCAGGGGACTCATAAGCCCTTGGTCAGTGGTTCAAATCCACTCCC
>JAFGCL010000138.1 GCA_016932645.1 Dehalococcoidia bacterium
CCCGCTTTCCGGCGATACTCGAAAGCACGTTGACGGAGCAAGAATTGGAGGCAGTCCGCAATCCGGTCTTGCGGTAATCTGTATCACTATAGCACCCCGGGCAGGGGAATCCATATGCAGCCGTCTGCCATACCTCCTCGACATGGACTTGGTTCGTGGCGCGTCTTGTGCAACTACTGTACGGTCCAGCCTCAGCTTGGACATGAAGGCCAACGGCCTGCAATTCGCCTTGGGGCGAAGCCCCAATAGGGTGGTACGGTCTCGAGCAGGATTCAACGGGAGAAGGAGTTCGCCGAGTATTGGGGTAGGCTTGGCATCGGCTGAACCGCCAGTCAACGTCACCCGCAGCAGCCCATAGAACCTGAGAGAGGAGGGTTAGTCAAATGTCGTTCAGTGCCTACTATTTGACACCGACCGGAGAATTGCAGTTTGGTCTCAGCCGGGAAGAAATCCAAGGATTCTTCACATCGAAAAGAGGCCTCTTGTGGGTCGACGTCACTGAGATGACCGAAGAGGATGGCAAGTTCCTTGAGGAGACCTTCAGGGTCCATCACCTTGCCATGGAAGACTTCGTAAGCTCCAAGGTCCATCCTCCGAAAATGGACGATTTTGGCGATCACGTATTCATGATCGTACATGGCATAAACTACGCAGCAGAGACAAGCATTGTGGAGACGACGGAAATGGCGCTGTTTGTCGGTTCTCACTACGTGGTTTCCGGCCACCGTGCTCCTCTCTACAGCATCGACTACGTCAAGAAACTGGTCGAAGACGATGGCAGGCTTATGAGACGGGGTGCAGACTTCCTGGCTTATGCACTGATCGACGGGTTGATCGATAACATACTACCCACGATTGATGCGATGGCGGAGAGAACGGAGGAAATCGAGGAGGAAGTCATACGCAATCCTCAGCGCCCGACCCTTGAGGCCATACTTCAACTCAAGCGTTCCGCTCTTCGACTTCATCGCATCGCTGCCCCACAACGGGACGTCCTCAACAGACTGAGTCGGGGAGAGTTTCGATTGATTGGAGAGGAAGCGCGGATATTCTACCGAGACATCTATGACCACATAATGCGGATAGAGGACCTCAATCAGTCTCTCAGGAACAGGGCCAGTGACGCACTGTCCACCTACCTGTCATCTGTAGCCAACCGGCAGAACGAGACCATGAGAGTCCTGTCCATTGTGGCCACCATCTTCCTGCCCATGATGTTGCTGGCCGGTATCTACGGCATGAACTTCGAGAACATGCCCGAGCTGAAATGGAGCTGGGGCTACTTCGGAGTGTTGGGTTTCATGGCAACCGTAATCACAGCGGCTCTAATATGGTTCAGGGCACGAAACTGGATCACTTGGGGTCGCCGTCAAGCGACCAGGATCAGGCCATTCCGGGTGGACCCGCACAAGCTGATAGGCTATGTTGGCAGCATGGCAAAGCGCTCCGGGGTTCTGCCGTAGATGTCTGAACACGGTCTGGAGTTCTGGAGGGGGTTGTTGCGACGATTGCTGGCAACTCTGAAGATGGGAATGAATGCGAGGTGACAGTCGTAGTAGCTCAGAATCTGCGAATACGGGCCCCGCTGGCGATGGACAGACACCCTCTTGACGGGAGATGGTATGATAAGCAACATTCGACTACCAGATTAACCTGCGTCTGATTCAGGCGGTCGAAGATGCCCAAATGGGAAAACGGAGGAGGAGGATATGCCAACAGTCAGGGAGCATCTCAACAAACCGGTGATCAGCAGCACAAATGGCGAGAAGCTTGGGAAGATCAAGGACCTGTACCTTGACCCGAAGCTCACCAGGGTAGTGGCCGTGTATCTGGGTAGAAAGGGCGTCGTGACACGCAAGAAGCAGATGATCGAACAGGACAAGGTGCAAACGTGCGGGAAGGATGCGTGGCTGGTGGTGAGGGGTGACGTCGTGGTCGACTCGGGGCAAATCGTGGGTTCACGTAATCTCGTACCATCCAGAGAGGTACGCGGTCGAAAGATACTGAGCGAGGGCGGCACGGAGATCGCCACTGTGGGGGATGTAATCCTCGATGGCGAATGTAACGTCAAAGGATTCACCCTTGCCAATTATCCGGCATCAGGACCCTTGACCGAGAGAAAGGCCATCGCGCTGGGAGCCTTCACCAGCTTGGGGAGCAAGACGAGTCCCATGACCACAACACTGGCGAAGGCAGAGTCAATGGAGATCGGAGTTCCAGTGGAGACCGGAACCTCAACGGGGATCGGGACTTCAACGGGGACCGCAACCTAGACTCACAGCTTGTTCAGCGACGCTAATGCAGGCCGGCCATCCATCAAGCCTGTAGGATCATGCGCAGTAAGACTACAGGCCAGGCGGAGGGTCCTTTCATGTCTTTGGATCAACCCACAATCTGAGCTTACCGGCTCTCTGCACTTTGCTGTCAGAGAGAAGCTGAGACAGACGAATACATCCACTTCAAAGGACTACTTGGGGCAAAGAGTCAAGAGGAGAGATCGGATTTTTCGACATTGTGCCACGATCGAATGTCGAGTTGCTTCGCAGACGGGTTAGTGAATTCTGTCATGGCTTCTGACCGAAGCGGCTCTACAATCCACTCGGAAGACGAGCAGTGACATAGCGCTTGGGAGGTAGGCGTCATGGGCTATGTAGGGGTACTACTAGTTGCGATTCTGGTTTCGTTCGTCATCGTACGTATAGGAGCATTTGCCCTGCATCTAACTGGAATGGAACCGGGCGTGGCCACCTTCCAGGCATTGTCCGCCTTTTCTGGAACAGGCTTCACGACCAGAGAATCGGAAAGAGTGGTCGCGCACAGGTCACGCCGGCGGATCATAAGCATCCTGATCATTCTGGGGAATGCCGGCCTAGTCACCATCGTCGCCACCTTGGTGGCATCCTTCACACAGGTGAGTGGCTACAGCTGGTTCTTTATCCGTCTGGCGATGATTGTCGTCGGCATATTCTTGTTGTATCAAGTGATCATCAGAAGCACGCTTGCCGGTTCACTTCTTGAGAGGCTCCGCCGCCCTCTGATGAAACGCATCATGGTCGAGGCCCCACCATTCGAAGAGATACTACACATCGGGGGAAGGTGGAGCGTGAATCTTGCCATGATCAGGGCGGATTCGAAACATGTTGGCCGGTCGTTGGCGGAAGTCTCTGCGGCTACGGACATAGAGGTGCTTGGAATAGACAAGGTCAGCGGATTCGTTTCCAGGCCGGGCGGCGACGAGAAGATCGAAATCGGAGATAGACTCTTGATCTATGGTACCGCAGAATCCATGAGGGATCTCTTCATGGACTCGGCAAATCGCGGATAGCACTCATTCATGCAGTAGGACATCCCAGTCAACCAACCCGGACGATGCTTGATCGGGTGGTTGGGGCACACGAATCCAGCGTGAGGACAACCCACAGGCAACGGGCTGCATGATCCGAGCTTTCAGCCAACAACAGCAACTCGGCAAACGGTCCAAGGCCAGCCCGGCGACTGGTTTAGCCTGCCTCCTATTCTGGCAAGGCATGCTCCTAACCTATTGGATGGCATGGCGGCTTCTCCGAACAGCCCTTGCCTTCATGCCTGTGGAGCGTGATCAGCATCGAGTCGATTGGCAACGTCGTGCATAATTGATAGAATAGAGGCTGCCCTGAGGGTGTGCCAGCCAGGGGCAGGTCTTGGTTGACAGAGCAGGCCGAGGTGGCGGAATGGCAGACGCGCTACGTTCAGGGCGTAGTGTTCGAAAGGACATGTGGGTTCAACTCCCACCCTCGGCACCA
>JAFGCL010000139.1 GCA_016932645.1 Dehalococcoidia bacterium
TCCGAGGTGATCTCTCCCACAATCCTCTTCAGACCGCGGTTGGTGATCTGGCTCTCCAGCAAGTCCAGGGAAGCGGCAATGTCGAATCCCGACTCGATCATCAAGGCCAACTGCTTGGAGAACATGATTATCTCCTTGTTGTTGATCTTGTAGGTGGCCCCCCTGACCTTCTCCATATCCAGAAGAGGCTTGGCTACTTTCAGGCTCACCGTCTTGAGACCAGTGAGGGTCAGCATGTCCTGTGCCACCGTTTCATTCGGCGCATCAACCTTGCCGTTTACCAGTTGCTTCTGCTCGTTGTACGCTACATACTTGTATTGCATCTCTCCCTCCATATCCGCGGTTCAGAATACTGAACCGCCTCTTGATTCACCCCCAGGGAGATCTCGCCTAGACCGGAATCAATAGACGCCCGAGCCATCAGTCCCCTAGTCGATTGAGTACGCATTTCGCAACACCTCAGACACTGTTGTTTGACCCGCCTTTACCTTCTGCATGCCGTCTTTGAAGAGGGTGACCATACCATCTTTGACGGCCTGATCCCTCAACTCAGCCGTAGTTGCTCCTTTCAGTATCAAAGCCCTCGCCGAATCAGTCATTGCCAGTACTTCATACAGACCCAGCCTTCCTTTGTATCCCGAGAAAGAACAGAGGTCGCAGCCGGAGCCGGACAGGTAGCTCTGCAGCTTCTCACCCATGACGCTCTCATAAGCCGCTGCCTCCACCTCAGTCGGTTTCGTTTCCTGAGCGCAGTTGGCGCACACCCGCCGTGCCATTCTCTGGGCAATGGTGCCAGTGATGACTGAAGCCACCATGAACGATTCCACGCCCAGATCCAACAGACGGTACACAACGCTCACGGCATCGTTGGCGTGGATAGAACACAGGACGGTATGCCCGGTGAGGGCGGACTTGACTGCGATACCAGCCGTCTCAGCATCACGGATTTCGCCCACAAGTATGACATCGGGGTCAAGCCGCATCATGGAGCGCAACACGCTGGCGAAGGTCAGTCCCGCCTTCGCATTCACCTGAATCTGCTTGATTCCTTCAAAGCGGTATTCCACCGGGTCTTCGACCGTGATGATGTTGCGCGTCACTTTGTCCATGGTGTTCAGTGAAGCATAGAGTGTGGTGGTCTTACCGGCTCCGGTCGGTCCGCTGACGCATATCATGCCAAAGGGGACTGCGAGCATCTTCATGTACTTCTCCAGGCAATCCGGGGTGAATCCGAGCTCTGGCAGCTCCATTATGGCCAATGATTTGTCCAGAAGTCGCATTACTACCGTCTCTCCATGAACGGTGGGGCTGGTTGCCACACGAACGTCAATCGATTTCCCCTTGACTTCCAGTGAAAACTGTCCGTCCTGCGGCCGAAGGTGGTCAGCGATATTGAGGTCTGACATGACCTTTACGCGTGAAGTCAGGGGCGGATGTATCTTTATGGGCAGCGACATGACTTCATGCAGGACTCCATCGATCCTGTAGCGGATGCGTAGCCTCTTCTCTTCCGGCTCAATGTGAATATCTGAGGCTCTGGCCTTCACGGCTTCCTCAACGATGAGGTTCAAAGCTGCCGCCACAGGGGCGTTGGCAGTCGCCGCCACCAGATCCACGCCGGACGCCGCGTCGGCACCGGTCTCAATATGGGAGATCTGCTCGGCGATCTGGCCAAAACCCTTGTAGTTGAAGTCAATGGCGTCCAGGATCTCCTTCTGCTCGGCGGCAAAAGCTCTTATTCTCATCTTGCTCTGCATTTCCAGAACCTGGATGGTCGCCAGGTCGCTGGGATTGACCATGGCCACTTCCAGCACATTGTCGGTCACACCGATAGGCAGGACAGTGAATCTCCTGGCAGTAGCTTCCGGAACCAATTGCAGCGCCTCTGGACGGGTAGCTTTTCGCAGCTTCACTTTCGGCTTCGGCGCCTCCTCCTCAACCATGGGCTTCGGCGGTTCATGCGGTTTCGCCGGAATCTTTGCCTGCCCTCCCTGGACTGCGCTCTTGTCGATGCCTGGCTTGTCTCCACCCGGCTTCAGAGGCTGACCTCGCATGGCAGATCCGCTCTGAGGTTTACCAACCACACCCTGTCTGTCAGTCCGCTCCTCGCCTAGCTTCCTGGGAGAAACCTGCCCCTTCGTCACGGGGATCACCACTCTGGCCTGAGCACCCTTGTCACCAGCCGATTTCTGGGGTTGGACTCCCGCCGCGGCTCCATCCTGGGCTTGGCCGATCATGCCCTGTTTGTCAGCCCTCTCTTCGCCCGGCTTCCTAGGAGAAACCTCCCCTTTTGCCACAGGCACCACCACCTTGGCCTGACCGCTCTTGTCAGATGCATGTCCCGGAGCTTTCGCTTCAACGGGCTTCGCCTGCGCACCGTTTGACCTCTCGGCCACCAGCACAGCCTTGGCTTCTGCTGGTTTGACCTGCGGCACGACTGCTGCCCTGACCACAGACGGCTCTGGCTTGATATCAGGGGTCTTGATCTCGGTTGCCTTGGGGTCGGCGGCCTTCACGTCAGGAGTCCTGACACCTCCGATTTTGTCTGCTGACGGCGCCGGAGCGGCCACTCCAACCTCCACCTGCGGAGCTTTTCCATCCGCCGGCTTCTCGGCCACTGGCGCAGTCTTAGCCTCAATGGACTTCGCCTCAGCCGTCTTCACCTCAACCCCTTTGACCTGAGCGACTGCACCTGCCGCGGGTTCAACCGCTTCGGAACCCACCTGCGTCGTGTCCTTCTGCACCGGCTTCGGCTTCACCTGCGGACCGAGGAACTGATCAATAACGCTGCGCATCGAGAATGCCCTGGCGGGATAAGGAGACTCCACGGGAGCAATCGCCGAACCGGATCCTGATTCAGTGCCAGCAGGCGTTGCCGCCTTGCCCGGAGCCGGGATCGCCTCCTGTCCAGGCGCCTCCTGCCTGGACGATTTCACTTCAGAGACGACTATCACCCGCTTCTTCTCCCCGGCCTTATCCGCCGTGGGGACTGACTCCTTAGACGGCTTATCCGCATCCACAGACCCAGGCTCACTCGGGACCGTGCCCTGTTTCGCAAAAGCAGTTGGTGATGAAGCGGCAGCATCAGGCGCTAACTCCTTGCGCCGCCCATCGAGGCTGACTACTTCAATCCTATTCTGCTCTGCGAATCTCCTGGCTTCATCTGTCAGCTCCTTTGGAATGAGCAGCATCCTCTCAGTAATGCCAGCATCCCGGCACTTGTCGGAGAAGGCACTGAGTTGCGTCTTGTCGACACTGTCGCCCGACAGGTAGTCTATACCCAGCCTGGAGAGTATGAAGCCATCGTCCCATAGCGCCATTGCCCCGAACACGTGCTCCGTGCCGGAATCGCCGGCTACTTTGACCGACTCGTCGACTCGATAGCCAAGCGTCTTCAACGCTTGGTGTACCTCGGCCTTCTGCAGGAAAGCCAGGGACATTTCCTTCGCCGAAGGACGGGGGGCCGGAGCGCGATTCAGGAACATCTGCACAGCTTGCTCGTCAAAAACATCAACTCCGTCCTTCTGTGCAAACTGACTGGCCACGAAACTCAGACGGGGAATGGCAATCACCACAGAACGATCAATATCACACTCAGAGCATTTGTCCTGAAAGGCAAAGAGCTTGTGGAGGCTCGTCTCCGGATCCTCCGCATCGTTGATAACCTCAACAGCAGCCAGCAGATTCATAAAGCCGTCCCGGCGTAGCACCAGGTAGTCAAAGGTATGGTCGGCAATGGACTTGCCACGAAGGGCGGCATTGGGCCGAACCTCATACCCCTGCAACCTCAAGCGCTCAACTAGTTTTGCAACTATCTGATCCGACTGTTTCTGGGCCAACTAATCCACCACTCCTAGCAGCTAGTGAGCGTGCTACCCCGATGCTATCCTAAGTCCCGTGATGCTGCCTGTCAATAACAAAATCCCCTCATCCAAAGCTGAAGCGCGTTTTTGTGACAAAATTGATAACGCTCCAAGGCGTGACAGCGGCGAGTCAGGACGACAGCGCCGTCAGAAAATGCCCCCTCCACCGTGCCGGTTGAGTTGGACGCGTGCGTCGGACTATAATCTGGTTGAAGGGAGAGTTGGTTGTCTGTTGCGCGTCGCAGGACATCCTGCGACGCGTGCGTTTCTCCGCCCTCGGCGTGACGATGGGTTGGGGCCAGATCTGCATCCCCTACTCTGGCAACTTCCGGGGCACACTGCAGCCGACTGACAGTCAATGCATCCCAGCACAGAACTGAGGTGGATGTGTCCTATTCGCACAGCATGCTGAGTCAAGTGACCAAGCCAGGTCGCTACACGGGCGGCGAATGGAACAGCGCCGCGGGAGATTGGTCAGCCGCAGAGGTCAGGGTCGCCTTGGTTTATCCAGATGTCTACGAGATCGGCATGTCCAACTTGGCATTGCCCATCCTCTATGAGGCACTCAACAGCCAGCCTCGGGTCCTGGCCGAGAGAGCCTTCGCCCCTTGGGTGGACATGGAGGCTGCCATGCGCCAGGCCGGCGTTCCGCTCCTCAGCCTGGAGTCCAAACGACCGCTGGTTGAGTTCGACATGATCGGCTTCTCCCTGGGCTACGAGCTGACCTACACCAACGTCTTGAACATGCTCGACCTGGCCGGCATCCCTGTGCTTGCCAGCGACAGATCGGACGCTCATCCACTCATAATCGCCGGAGGCAGTTGCGCTCTCAACCCCGAGCCAATGGCCGATTTCATCGATGCCTTCGCGATCGGGGACGGGGAAGAGGTGGCAGTTGAGATGGTCGAGAGTCTGCGCAGATGCAGGCGCGATGGCGCCAGAAGAGAAGAGGTATTGTCCCGGCTGGCGGACATCCCTGGGGTCTACGTCCCGAGCCTCTACGAGGCACGCTACGACCCGCAAGGCAACTTCGTCGGACTTCGGCCGGCGAAGGCCCAGGTCAGACCAAACATCCAGCGGCGGATAGTGGCGGAGTTGCCACCGGCGGTCACCAGACCGGTTGTCCCCTACATTTCAGTGATCCACGATCGCGGGTCGGTGGAAGTGCAGCGCGGCTGCACACGTGGCTGCCGTTTCTGCCAGGCCGGTGTCGTCTACCGCCCGCAGCGACACCGTAGCCATGAGGAAGTCCTCGAGGCTGCCAGACAGCTCATCAGCAACTGCGGATACAATGAGATCTCTCTTGTCTCGCTGACCACTACCGACTATCCCGGCATCGACTCACTGGTGAACAGTCTGGTCGAAGAACACAGTGATTGTAGGCTGACGCTGTCCCTTCCCAGCCTGCGCATCGACGGCTTCTCGATCAAACTCATGGAGTCTCTTCGTTTCAACAAGAAGCCGGGGCTGACCTTCGCTCCAGAGGCTGGTACAGAGCGGCTAAGACAGGTCATCAACAAGTCCATCCCGGATGACAAGATCGTGGATACCATCGCTGCCGCGCTGGCCAAGGGGTGGACCAATATCAAACTCTACTTCATGATCGGCCTGCCGACCGAGACCATGGACGATGTAGAGGGCATCGTCCACATCGTGGAAAGGGTGAGACGCGAAACGAGAAAATCGTCACCCAGAATCAGAATCAGCGTGTCCACATTCGTTCCCAAGGCCCACACACCGTTTCAATGGGCAGCCCAGGACAGCCCGGGAGAACTGAAGGCGAAACAAGAGACCCTGAGAAACGGCCTCCGGCGGGCCAAAGCGCATCTCTCCTGGGAGGATCCGGAAACCAGCCTTCTGGAAACGATCCTGGCCAGAGGGGACCGCCGATTGGGGAAGGTCATATACCATGCCTTGAAAGCAGGAGCTACCTTCGATGCCTGGAGCGAGCGCTTTAGATACAGCCACTGGCTCAAAGCCTTCGAAAAGGCTGGGATCGATCCTGCCTCCTACGCCTGCCGCCGGCGTCCGATTGACGAGATCCTGCCGTGGTCTCACATAGACGTTGGTGTAAGTCCCGCCTTTCTCAAACAGGAATACGAACGCACCTTAGAGGGCACGGAGACCCCCGACTGCAGAATCAAGTGCAGCGCGTGCGGTCTTGAGAGGTGGGAGGGTATATGCCGGGTCAGATGCACGGAGTGCGGCTTGAAACAAGATTGAACGGAGTAGGACAACTCGCTAGCTGTCGTCTTCTTCGCTGCCCACCTGGGTCTTGGCTATCTCAATCCACTGCAGGTATTCTGCAGAAACGCCCATCGACTGAGAAGCCTCTAGGTCGACCTCATACGGTTCTCCAACGAAGACCTTGCCACAAGGCTTGATCCTGCCCACAGAGGGCTCGTCCCTGCCAATGAACTTCTTACGTCCGTCGATGACCCCCAGGTCGAAAGGCAACGTGAAATACAGATCAGCCAGGACCTTGTCCATCCCTAGATCGTGCAGGGCACCCCAAGCAGAGCCGTTGCTGCCCTGGTACTTGCTCACCGGCAGCAGGCCAAGGAGGTTCTTGATCGTGAAGTCGCCCTGTCTACCCACAACTTTGAAAGGGGTTATGCTGATCAGATAGTCACAGTACAGGATTACGTTGGGAACCCAGAACGTGGGAAGGGCAAACGGGCGCACCAGCGGATTCTCCACTTCAACCAGAACGGAGTCCCTCACATCAAGCGCTATGACTCTGGGAAACTCATATCCCAGTGTCTTATATATGGGCTTCATCTCTTCCTCACAGGGGCTGCCTTCGAGCAGAATGATGTCCGCCTCACTGACCGCCCTGATTGAGGTGATGACCTTCTCCAGTATCTCCTTGCTGGTCGTGGCCGGGTACGGCACCGCGTAGCCCGCGCACGGCTTTATGAGGATTCGCCGGGCCCATCTCACACGGGGCGGCAACTCAAACACAAAATCCCGGGAGTCGAGAATCAAGTCTCTGCCCCCCACAACCACTTGACCGCCTGACCTCCTACCCATTTCCAGACCAACGATGCCATCAACGTATACTGTTCAGCTTCCCGGCAGGGCTATACCCGAGATGCTCAAGCCTATCACCCATCAGACGCTTTGGCTCCAACCGCGGAGCGGGCAGTAATCAGGGTCTTCTCCAGCAAGTCAACCAGTGCCACACCATCAAGGCTGGAGAACTGTGGCACTGGTACATCCAACCGCTCGTCAGTGACCACTGCGAACAAATTCTCTGGCGGGGAGACCAGACCACCCAACTCCCTTCGGTGTACTTCGATCTTCATGGTATCCCCCTCCTTGAAGCCTTCGATGAGAACAAAGTCGTACTTGTCACCAAGGAAATCAAGCACGTCTTCAAAAGTGGGGGGGTGGGTGGCCTTCTGCATGTAAGCCAACTTGTGTGGTGAAAGCATCAGCACCGCATCACTCCCGGCCTCGGTCAGGCGCCAACTGTCCTTGCCGGGATAATCGAGCTGAAAACCGCCTCTGGAGTGCTTGACTGCAGCTACGGTATAGCCCCGTTTCTTGAGCTCAACAATCAGTTTTTCGAGTAGGGTGGTCTTGCCGGAATTGGACCTACCCACGACGGAAACAA
>JAFGCL010000140.1 GCA_016932645.1 Dehalococcoidia bacterium
TCAGCATCCAGCCGGTGCTGGTGCGCTCCAGGATGTCTTCCTTCTCCAGGAACTCCAGCATCTTAGCCAGGGCCTTCCGCTCCAGCATCTCGTGAATCCTCTCCTTCTCTTTCCGGAGTTCCTCCACCTCCAGCAGGAGCGCGTCGTCCAGGTTGTCCGTGCTGTACCTCTCCGGATAGAGCTCCGGCAGGCGCGCGGCTATGTCGCGGTAGAGCTGGGCCAGCCGGGTGTCCGGGAACCGCTTGATTCTCTTAAGCAGCAGGTCGAAGGCGCCGTACTTGAGCGGTTTCCGCAGTTTGTCTTCGCGGGCGATCTCCTCCACCAGCGCCAGCACATCATCTTTAGTGAGCGTGGCCAGTTCTTCGCTGACCCTCACTGCGCCGGTGACCTTTTCCACGATCTCTTCGATGATCTGCTCTCTCTTGCCGGGCAAGTCGACCTCCGCCGCCAGCTTCAGGCGGTGCGGCAACGAGACGCTGGCCGCCTCTGCCAGCAGGCTGTCTTCCTCATCGGGCTTGAGATCCGGCAGGTGAGCCAGGTACTCGGCGTTCCGGATCATGCCCCGGGTGCCCACACCCCTGGTGACCTCAGCGTGGTGCCTGGTCTCATTCACAATCGTGATGGCCTTGTCCAGGGCTTTCTCACCTACATTCGCAGACCGGGTGCCCAAGCGGCTGCGCACGATATGGGCCTGCTTCGCTTCGTCCTCCACGTAGCCCAGGCGGACCACGTCGAAGTTGTCGATGAAGTCCAGAGGCAGCCCGCGCAGCGTATCTTCTCCGCCCGTGGCCACTACGAGCGTGTCCAGGTCTATGTTCTGCTCCAGCGCGCCGATGGTGATCGACCCGCCCTGCACCGCGTACATGATGACATTTAAGACCCGCTCCGGAACCCGGTCCACGAAATCGATCAGCAATATGCCCCGATTCGCCTTCAGCAGCTTGCCCGGCAGGAAGGCCTCAGTGGAGTAGATGCCCTTGCGCAGTGCGGCTTCCGGGTCGAGATCGCCGATCAGGTCTTCGACCATCAGTCCGCCGCTGCCCTGCACCTTCACCATTCTCTGATCTGCTTGAATGGTGGTGCTGCGCAGGGTCTCGCCGCGCGCCTTTCTTTCAATGCACCAAGGGCATGAGGCATCATCGGGCGCGCAGTTCATTGGGCAGCCTTCGACGACCTCGATGTCGCCCAGGACTGCCCAGAGGTTGCCGGCCACGCTGGTCTTGCCGCTTCCCGGCGGGCCGAGGATGAACAGGTGATGGCCGCTGCAGATGCTGCTCAGCAATTCCCGCTTCTCGCTGTCTTCCAGCTCGAGGTCGCGGAATACAGCCTGGCCCAGCCGTTCCGGACCCAGCCGGTAGAGGGTTCTGATGATCTCTTGCCTGAGCAACATGGCGTGTCCAAATCAAGCGTAGCTGAGGATCTTCCGGCAGATCTCATCGATGACTTTGGAAGCTGGAGAATCCTCGGGCAGATCGCTCACAGGCTTGCCCATCCCGTCGTACTGGCTCACCAGGGGCTCGAAGGGAACATATGCCGTGATCTCCAGCCCGTTATCCCTGGCCAGCTCATCCAGGCGTGGCTTGTTCTCCGCTGTGACGCGGTTGGCCACCACCAGTACGGCGCCGAACTGGATGTGCAGTTCCTTGGCGATTTCAGTCACCCTCGTGGCTGTCTGGATCGAGTTTTTGGTAGGTTCGACCACCACCAGCATGATGTCCACGTCCCGCGTGGTGCGGCGGCTCAGGTGCTCCAGCCCAGCATGGCAGTCGATGATAGTGAAATCGTAGCCTCTGGCCCTGGTGTCGATCACGCCCCGGATCACGTGGTTGACAGCGCAGTAACAGCCCTCCCCTTCGGAGCGGCCCATCACTATGATGCTGAACAGGGGGAACTCCTCTATCGACTCGTGGATGGCCTGCTCCAGGTACTCCTGCTTGGCATTGGTCACCGGGCTCCGCATGGGGGCGTTGATGATGTCCTCACGGGACTGACCCACGCTCCTCTTCACTGTCACGCCCAGCGCCTGAGGGAGGTTTGAGTCCGGATCGGCATCGATGGCCAGGACGCTGCCGTGCTCGGAGAGACGCTTCACCAGCATGCTGGCGATGAAGGTCTTGCCCACTCCACCCTTTCCCGACAGCGCGATGGTCAGTCCCTTAGCGCTCACCTACGCTTCCCCTCCAGAACGCTCTCCAGCAGATCCTCGATCAGGTTCAGTTGCGAGTCATAGTACTTGGACTCGGGAGACGGTTTGAGCCTGCTGCCCAGCGAAGAGGCGGCCATCTTCCTGATGTCATCGACGGTGGCCTCGGCGCGTTTCTCCAGGAGGGCCACCGCCTGGACCTTCTCGTAGAGTGAGAGGGTGGCGCGCACGCTGGCGGACTGGTCCATCTCTTTGATCCAGGGCTCCTCGCGGGTGGCCCGCACCAGCGAGACGATGCTGTCGGTCACGTTGTCGGGGACATTGACATTGTCCATCTTCAGGCCGTGCTTGAGCAGGATCTCCTTCTCGCGCTCCGCGGTTTCGGGATAAGACATCTTCACCACATCGAATCTGTCCAGGAGGACGTCGGACAGCTCCTCCACGCCGGCGCGCTCCCTGGGGTTCATGGTAGCGATCATGACGAAATCCGCGGGGTAGTCAACATCGTAGGGCCCGATGGTAGCCAAGCCCTCTTCCAGCACCTGCAGCAGGGCGTTCTGCAGCTTCTCGGTCACGCGGTTCAGCTCGTCGAAGAAGACGACGCCGCGATTACCCTTCAGCAGCTTCCCCGGTATGAAGGCCCGGTAGTCCTGCGGGCCGAACTTGAAGGCCTGAGTGGGATCGATGTCCCCCAGAAGGTCCTCGGCGGTAAGGTCAGGTGAGCCCTGCAACCTGACGAAACGCTGCTCGCCGCGGATGGTGATGCCTTCCAGCTTGGTGCCGGCGGCCTTTTTCGCTTTGCATTGGGGACACACAGGCGCCTCCGGATTGCAGTGATAGGGGCAGTCCTTCACAGCGGAGATGGCCGGCAGGGCTGCCGCCAGGTGTTTGGCCAGGGTGGTCTTGCCCACGCCGGGCGGGCCTTCGATGAGCACGTGGTGGCCGGCCAGCAGCGAGGCCAGTATCTTCTTCTTGGCATCCTCCTGCCCCACGATGACCGAGAGCATGTCCTGGCCTTCGGTGGCGGATTTGAGGATGGTCTCCCGCAGTCCTTCGATCATGTAAGCCTCCTAGGCTAGAGTATACAATGCGAGCGCGGCTTGGGCCAATCGGGAAGGGTGATGCGAACCCGCGAAGGCTCGAGGGGTGCCCAGCACCGTTGGCAATGACAGGTTGCATGAATTGGGGGGTCAAGGGGTTGAGAACGATTGTTGAGATGGTGTCGGTGGGTGTCGGTTCGTTCCACCCACTCTATGTCTTTCGGCCAACAGACGGCTCAGTAAGAGCCAGCTTTGTTCGCGATCCGCTGCAACCGATGGTTAGACGCAATCGTTTTCGATCTCCTCAAATAATCGGACGGAGCAAACCCTGCTTGAGCCTGTCAACATCCGCCAGTCGTTTTTCGAGTTCCGTGGAACTGATCAATCCGCGTCGGTAGAGCTTAGGTAAGAACTCCTCTGCCTTGTCGTCGCCTTTTGAGGAGTTGCAGGAGTGACAGGCGGCGACTATGTTCCGATAGCTGTTTGTTCCATGGACCTTCTGTGGGTCCGCATGATCTAGTCCAGAGTCCTCATTAGTGAGAGTCCTGCGGCAGTAGAAACAGCGACCCTGCTCACGCTCAATGATGGCGGGACGATATCGTGGGTCTTTGTAGAAGTCGACTGTTTCGATGTCTCTGGACTCGACAGCTGTTTTCTCCGGGAGTGCACCGGGGACTTCGGCTGGTAAGAGGACCTTGATTCTCGTGCCTGCCCAGCCTGTATTCGTGACTGCTATGACGTGCTTCTCCTGAAGTGAGCGGAGACGAGGTTTGATGGCGTTCTTTGAGCAGTTTAGTACTTCCGAAAGCTGCGTTATCGAGACCAAGACATCATGTTTCCCAACAAGTCGTGAATGGCGAAACAGGTGGTAGTACAAACGTGCTTCCCCTAAATCGAGCTTGAAGCGGGGCACGAGGTAGTCTTCAATCTGTTTTATGATCTCGTCACTATTCATAATCCTGCTGCATCATTCGCATGAATCTTATGGTGCAGTGACTGATGATGTCAACTCGGCGTCTAAGCGCCAGCGGTCGGTGACTTTGAAGTCATGTTGGGTCGCTGACCTGAAGCTCACCAAGAAAGATGGCCACGAGGCACCAAGTGGAATCGGGGCTACGGGAACTCCCCCCTGGGCCCCCTCTTTCAAGAAAGAGGGGGCAGCCGCGAAGCGCGGCGCCATCAGTCCAGAACAACGAAAGCCGCTGCAGGTACAAGAGACCTGCAGCGGCTCTGTCTTGGCCAAGTGCTACTTCGCCCTATTTCGGCGGCTGCACCGGGGAGACGTTCTTCAGATTGCCGGTCACCTTGGCCACCATTTCCTTGATCAGCTCTTCGGCATCCCATACCTGGCCGGCCTTCTCGACGGAGGCAATCACCTCCGGCTCGTTGTAGAGGCCGAACTTGCCCCCGCCAACATTGAATACGCGGGCATTGACGTTGGCCGCTTCTTCGGAGCAAAGGAATATCAGTATAGGAGAGATGTGCTCAGGTGCCGACATGGCGATGAATGCCTTCTCGGCCTCTTTCGCGTCCTTGAGCCCCATCATGTTGGCGATGTTGGACAGCACGTCTTCGGTCATGGTCATGCGGGTGGCCGCCTGCGGCCGGATCGCATTGCAGGTCACGCCGTACTTGCCCAACTCTCTGCCGACTACCCTGGTCAAGCCAACGATGCCCTCCTTGGCTGCCGAGTAGTTTATCTGTCCGAAATTGCCGATAGCGCCTGCCTCAGAGGAGGTGTTGATTATCCTTCCCCACCTCTGCTGCCTCATGATCGGCGCCGCCGCCCTGATCGTGTTGAAGTGGCCGTACAGATGCACTTTGACCACTAGGTCAAACTCTTCCGGAGTCATGGTCCAGCATGTCTTGTCCCGCAGGAAGCCGGCGTTGTTCACCAGTATGTGGATTCCGCCCAGCTTCTCGACCGCGCACTTGATGATGGCCTCGCCGCCTTCAGTAGTGGCCACGCTGTCATAGTTGGCCACCGCCACGCCGCCGGCCTTCTTGATGGCGGCCACGGTATCGTCAGCCACGTTGGAGGAACCGGTTCCGTCGCGATTGACGCCGGGATCATTCACGACCACCTTGGCTCCGTGCATGGCCAGCGCCATGGCATGCGCGGCACCGATTCCGCGGCCGGCACCGGTGACTATCGCTACCTTGCCTTCGAGTCTTTTTGCCATTTCTGCTCCATACCTCCTATTTTCTTTTTTCAGTAGGACATCCGGAATGCTTCAGGCTGAGGGACTAGGGCAGGGCACCGCGCTGTCGACGGCAAAGCTGGATGGGGTTGCCTTCTTGTCCGAGAAACTGCGGTGTCCCATTTCATGAACAAGGCTCAGAGTAAATGCTATGCCATTGCGATGCAGGTTGTCAAAATCAGAACCCCAGCGCCTATCCTTCCTGTGCGCCCTGCCACGTCCATCTCTCCCTGATCCTGAAAGGTGCGCTGGTGAATCTGCCGGCCATCAACTCGTTCAATAGCTCTTCATCCGTACTGATGCTGCTTTTAAAGACTGTCACGCATGTGCCGACTTCACCTGTTCTGTGGGCATCGCTTCCACCTGTGGTTCTCAGGTTGTACCTCGCAGCCATTTCCAGGGCTGGCTGGTTGTAGATGTCTCTATTGCGCCCATTGTGACCTTCAACGGCATCGACACTGGTAATGTCTACCTTGCCCAGTATGATCTCCAGTGCAGCATCCGTATCACCCACGGTCGGTTCCGCCAGCCCGCGACACGGGTGTGCGTAAACCATGTATCCCTTCGCCGCGGTTACCATCTTTCTCAGATCGCTGAGTTGAAGCAGGGTGGTGAAGTCGATATTTAAGCCAAAAACAAGCATTTCGATTCCGCCCCGCAGCATGACCTCGACACCCCTGAAAACGGGGAAGTTGTGCTTCTCTCGCAGGAAGTGAATCTCAGACAATTGCCATGCGCGATCATGCTCAGTAAAGCAAATACCATCTAATCCAATCTCTCTAGCTGTCTCAATGGCCTGGTCAGCGGTCATGAAGCTATCGGGTGACAGCGGATTGGTGTGAACGTGCAGATCGATCTTCAAGGCGAAACCCAGACAAGATGACTGCTATCATTGTATAAGATGAGAGTAGTAACAACAAAGGTTCTTGGATTCGATGTTAGGATATTCTGGATTGGACAGGTTAGTGTCATGTCCGGAGTTCGATCTACGGGGCTAGGGAGGTCCAGGTGCCTGTCTGCGCCTTGAACCAGTTCCAGCAAGAAAGGATGATCAATCATGACTGAAGCCCGAGTTAGTTACATCCTCTTCCAACCGTTTCAACTGGGCCCGATGACTCTGCAGAATAGGCTAGTCCTACCGCCGATGGGGACCAACGCGGCTGATGAGGAAGGCTACGTGACTCCTCAGGTGCTGGGCTACTATGAACAGAGGGCGCGTGGGGGCGTTGGACTGATTGTCGTCGAAGGCGTCTGCATTGATCAAGCCCATGGTAAGGCCGTCCAACACCCGCTCGGCATAGATGATGATAGATTTATTCCGGGGCTGAGGAGACTGGCCGATGTCATCCACGAGGGAGGGGCAAGGGCAGCCATACAGCTTCATCATGCGGGGCGGGCCACCAGCCGGGGGGTGATTGGGAACCAGCCGGTGGGGCCATCGGCTCTCCCGACAGTCGATGGTTCTGCGGCGAGAGAACTGACGCTGGCTGAGATATGTGATCTTGTGACGCGATTCGCGAAGTGTGCCCTCCGGGCAAAGGAAAGCGGCTTCGACGCCGTTGAGCTGCATTCAGCCTCAAATTACCTGCTCTACCAATTCCTCTCTGCCAAGTGGAACAAGCGCCATGATGACTACGGTGGCAGCCTGGAGAAGCGCGCCCGTTTCCTGATGGAAGCCATGCAGGCTGTCCGGGAGGCCGTGGGGCCGGATTTCCCCTTCTGGCCGCGCTTGAACTGCATGGTCGCCGATGATGATCCCGGCTACACTCCTGAGGATGCGATCGCGCTGTCCGTAATAGCCGAGAAGGCCGGGGCTTATGCCATTCACGTGGCCTCTTTTGCAGAGCGAAGGCAGCGCCGTCCGCCTTCAGCCACGCCCCGGGGAGCGCTGCTGCCCCTGATCGAGCCTATCAAGAAAGCGGTGAAAGTACCGGTTATTGCCTCCACCATGATTGATGCTGAACTGGGAGAGTCAGTCCTGCGGGAAGGCAAGGCGGATCTCATAGCCATCGGACGCGCCCTCATTGCGGACCCGGAGCTGCCTAACAAGGTGCGCGAAGGGCGGGACGGCGATGTTGTCCCCTGCATCGTGTGCAATCACTGCACCGATGTCCTGAAGCCCGGCCAGCCCGGTGGGCGGGCTCTGGAATGCACCATTAACCCTGCTGTTCTGAGAGAGCGGGAGTTCGCCATTGTGCCGGCAGTGAAGCCCAGACGCGTTCTGGTCATCGGCGGAGGGCCTGCCGGTCTGGAGGCTGCCATGCTGGCCGGCCTGCGGGGCCACGAGGTGACGTTGTGGGAGAAGGGCCAGCGGCTCGGCGGCCAACTCTTCTATGCGGCGATTCCTCCCTACAAGCAGACTCTGAAGCCGCTCCTCGACTATCTGGTGAGGCAGGTGTACGCCACCGGCACGAAGGTGGAGTTGGGCAGGGAAGCCACCCTGGAATCCGTCCGGCAGATGAGGCCGGAGGCGGTCGTCGTGGCCACTGGGGCCATACCGATAGCCCCGGACATCCCCGGAATAGCCAGCGGCAAGGTGTTCAGCGCCCTTCAAGTGCTAGGTGGAGAGGTGGATGTGGGAAGCAGGGTAGCCGTCATAGGTGGCGAGCTTGTGGGCTGCGAAGTGGCCGAGTTCCTGGTGCAGCAGGGCAAATCGGTGACTGTCATGAGGAGAGGCCCAGAGATGGCTGCCAGGATGGAGAGCTCCCGGAGGTGGGGTATGATCGAGAGGCTGACGTACAAAGGTGTCAGACTGTTGTCCGGGGTGACCTACAGGAGAATCACGGACAACGGAATAGAGGTTAGGCTCCCGGATGGCAGGAACGAAACCATCTTGGCGGACTCGGTGGTGCTGGCAGCTGGGGCCAAGTCAAGTTCTGAGCTCTACCGTGCTCTTGCCAGTGAAGTCGTGACATATGTTGCCGGTGATGCCGTTGAGCCTCGAGGAATTAGAGAGGCTATTCACGAAGGTGCGGCTATTGGACGAGACCTGTGAATCATCCTGGCGAATCCAGCCCAACACGCGGCTGTCCGCCCCACAAGCAGGTCAGGTCGGAGACCAGACTCTCACTGGACCTCCTCTTTGGCTGCGAGCACGGCCCCTCTGCTATAATCACCATATGGCCGAGCCTCCTGACAAGATGCTGACCGTGGGCGAGATCAACAGCACCTTTGCCGAGAAGGGCGTGCAGGTCCAGTTGCCCCTGCCCGCCGACTATCTGGTTCGCAGCCTCCAGATACTGGAACGCAAGAAGATACCGGGCGGCGTGGCCCTGCTGCTGAGCATCAGGTTCATCAACGACAAAGGTGAAGAAGTCTCAGACCTCTTTCACTGCGAAGGTGCGGTCGAGTCCGAGGAGAAGAAGAGGCGGTTGTCCGAGAAGGACATCGAGCAGCTACCGCTCGATGTGCACCTGCCCTTGCGCTCCCAGGAAGGATTTGATGACGACGATGCTGCTAGAGCCTATCTGACTGAGGCAGTAACCCATGTGGTGAAGGACAAAGGGTACAGCCCGGTTGAGTCACACGACGTCGATCTGTGCTTCGAAAAGGAAGGACGGCGGTTCTTCGTGGAACTGGCTGTGCGCTGCGATGATCACGCCCTGGCCAAGGCGGAGAAGCTGATAGCGCTGCGCGAGAAGCACGGCGTGGACCACGACTACGGACTGGTGATCCCGGCTTTCCAGGAGACCCTCGGGGTGCCGTTGCTGGCCCAGGAGCGGTGGATACTCCGCCATCAGGAGCGGCTGACCATCAACCGGATCGGGGTCTTCGGCGTGGACAACTGGAACCCCAACCTCCTGTACGCTTTCTCAGTGCACCCGGGGCAGAAGGACCTGAAGAGGTACTTCATGATGACCGGGTCGAAGTGGGAGCTGGTGCGCAGCCGCTACGTCCTGCGCCGGCCCATCAAAAAAGTTCCCGGCACCGATTCCTCCGTGTGACCGGCATCACATTTGAGCGCTGCGGGGCCTGTGATACAATCTATTTGAGCGTTCGTGGAGCTTGGGTGCGATGGTGGAGAATAGGGCGTCGTCGGTGTTACTCCGAAGGAGACCTGTGTCCTGTGGTGGGCTTCCCCGCGATTGAACCGGGCGCTGGGAACGCTTGCCCTTCCCCAGCTATGATGTTCTCTGGAGTGTGAAGTATGGTGTCCATGGGGCCGGAAAGGCTAACTGAACAAGCACAAGAGGCGATGGCTGCTTCTCAGCAGCTGGTCATGAGATATCGTCACAGCCAATGGGACGTGGAGCACATCCTGCTGGCGCTGCTGGAGCAGAAAGACAGCCTGGCTGGCGAGATACTGAAGGGTCTCGGCGTCAGTGGTGAGTTGGTGAGGCAGCAGGTGGAGCTGGTCCTGGAGAAGGTGCCAAAGCTGACTCAGCAGGGAGCACAGATATTCGCTACGCCGCGCATACCCACGATCATGAGCTCCGCGGCGGCCGAGGCGGACAGGCTGAAGGACGAGTTCGTCGGCGTGGAGCACATCCTGATCGCTATTGCCGATGAGCAGCAGGGAGATGCTGCCCGCATCCTTCGCGCCAACGGCGTGGACCAAGAGAACATCTATCGAGCTCTGCAGAAGATCCGAGGAGGCCACAGGGTTATGGACAGGCAAGCTGAGAGCAAGTACCGGAGCCTGGAGAAATACGGCATCGACCTCACCGCGGCGGCCAAGGCCGGCAAGCTGGATCCGGTGATTGGACGTGACGATGAGATCCGGCGGGTGATGCAGATACTGTCCCGTCGCACCAAGAACAACCCCATCATCATTGGCGAGGCTGGAGTAGGGAAGACGGCGATCGCCGAAGGCCTCGCGCAGAAGATCGTGGCTGATGATGTTCCCGACTCCCTGAAGAACAAGAGGATGATCGCGCTGAACATGACTTCGCTTGTCGCCGGGAGCAAGTTCCGGGGAGAGTTCGAGGACAGGCTCAAGGCGGTCATCGATGAGGTTCGCCAGTCGCAGGGCGAGATCATCATGTTCATCGACGAGTTCCACACCGTGGCCGGCGCGGGAGCGGCTGAGGGCGCTATCGATGCCAGTAACATCCTCAAGCCGGCGCTGGCGCGTGGGGAAATGCAGTGCATCGGGGCCACCACTCTTGACGAGTACCGAAAGCACATTGAGAAGGACAAAGCCCTGGAGCGCCGGCTCCAGCCGGTGTTCGTCGACCAGCCTAGCGTAGAGTCCACGGTGCAGATGCTCAAGGGGCTGAAGCCGCGGTATGAGGCGCACCACAAGATCGAAATTACCGATTCGGCGCTGGAGGCGGCAGCCAAGCTCTCAAATAGATACATTGCTGATCGGTTCCTGCCGGACAAGGCCATCGATCTGATCGACGAGGCGGCTAGCAAGCTGCGCATCGACCTGGAGAGCGCGCCTCCGGCTGTGAAAGAGCTGGAGCGCGAAGTAAGACGTCTGGCCAACGAGGAGGAATCAGCCTCGCAACGCGGCGAGTATCAGCGCGCCGCCGAGCTGAAGGCGGAGATGCTGCGCAGAGACGAGGAGTACAAAGCGGCCAAGGATGCCTGGCTGAGCGAGAAGAAGATCGACCGCGTCGTGGATGAGAGCGATATCGCCGAGCTGATCTCCAAGTGGACTGGCATACCGGTCACCCGGATGCTCGAGAGTGAGTCCAAGAGGCTGGTCAACATGGAGGAGGAACTCCACAAGAGGATAGTCAACCAGGAGAAGGCGGTAGTGGCTGTCTCCGAGGCTATCCGGCGGGCCAGAGCGGGATTGAAGGATCCCAAGCGGCCCATCGGCAGCTTCATGTTCCTGGGCCCCACTGGGGTGGGCAAGACGGAACTGGCCCGGGCGCTGGCGGCGTTCCTGTTCGATGATGAGAATGCCCTGGTGCGCGTGGACATGTCCGAATACATGGAGAAGCACACGGTCTCCCGGCTCATAGGTGCTCCGCCGGGGTACGTGGGCTATGACGAGGGCGGCCAGCTCACAGAGATGGTGCGTCGCCGGCCCTTCCGGGTGATTCTCTTCGACGAGATCGAGAAGGCGCATCCAGAAGTGTTCAACATCCTGCTGCAGATCCTCGAGGACGGCCGGTTGACCGACGGGCATGGCCGAATCGTGGACTTCAAGAACGTAGTTGTCATAATGACGAGCAATCTGGGCACGCAGGAAGTACAGAAGCAGAGCATCGGCTTCCGCCAGGAAAAAGAACTCGACCAGGAGAAGCTGCGGCAGACCATCAAGAACGCTCTGAAGCAGGCCTTCCGGCCGGAGCTGATCAACCGGATCGACGAGATCATAATCTTTGACTCATTGAACCAGCAGCAACTGCGGCAGGTAGTCGACCTGCTGACCGGTGAGTTGCAGAAGCGGCTCGCGGAGCACAAGATCGCTGTGGAACTGACCGATGCTGCCAGGGCTTGGCTGCTAAAAGAGGGCTATGATCCCTCCTACGGCGCGAGGCCTTTGCGACGGGCCATACAGCGGTATGTAGAGAACCCCATCTCGAAGGGCATTCTGGACGGGGCGTATGTGGAGGCGGACACCATTCTGGTCGATGCCAACACTGAAGGCCTGACCTTTGCCAAGAAGTAGCCGATGAAGGTGCTGGTGCAGCGCGTCAGTCAGGCTTCTGTAGCCGTGGGTGGAGAAGTGGTGGGGCGGATCGGCCTGGGGTTGGTGGGGCTGGTGGGGGTGGCGCAGGGTGATGCCGAGGAAGACGCGCGTTACTTGGTCGAGAAGACAGTCAACCTGCGCGTCTTCCCGGACGAGGCGGGCAAGTTCAACCGTTCCCTGGTGGATGTGGGTGGGGGGTTGCTGCTGGTGAGCCAGTTCACGCTCATCTCGGACACGCGTAAAGGGCGCCGCCCCAGCTTCATCGAAGCCGCCGGGCCCGCAGAAGCCGAAGCCCTGTTCAACCGATTCGTGGACTTGGCGCGGGCATCGGGTCTCAAGGTAGAAACCGGCCGGTTCCAGCAACACATGCTGGTGGAAATCCACAACGATGGCCCGGTGACCATCCTCCTGGATAGCAGGGCGAGGTGAGCGCTCCTGACAGGTGGATTTCGGGAATACCCCCAACTTCCTTCCAGCGCTGTCTCAGCGTCCGTCACTCTATTGGCAGCCGGTCGTCGAAATGAGAATCGCCAGCCGAGTGCTCGGCTGGCGATTGCCCTGCAATGAGAAACAGCGTGAACCTATTCCGAATCAGAGTCAGCTTCGGTTTCGGGCTCCTCCTCGGCTTCAGCCTCCCCTTCGTCCTCAGATCCCGTCTCACCCTCGCTCGCATGCTCCAACTCGGCTACGATCTCGGCGTCGGGCTCTGTCTGGGCTACCGGCTCTTCGGTTCTGCTGTCCAAAGCCAACCCGGCATCTACTATCTGAGTGATCAGGTCCTTCTGGGGTGGCTTTGTCAACTCCAGTTCCTCCGGACTGAGGCATTGCGCCGGAATCAGTCTCCCGATGATCACGTTCTCTTTCAGCCCCACGAGCCTGTCTGTCTTGCCGTTGATGGCTGCTTCTGTGAGCACCCTGGTGGTCTCCTGGAACGAGGCTGCCGCTAACCAGCTTTCAGCATTCAACGCGGCCTTGGTTATGCCCAGCAGTGCCGTCTGAGCTGTAGCGGCCTCGCCCCCCTCTGCTACCACCCTGGCGTTGGTCTCCTCAAAGGTGAAGCGGTCCACCAGGTCTCCGGGAAGCAACTCAGTGTCCCCGGGGGTGTCCACTCTGACCTTCTGGAGCATGCGGCGCGCTATGACCTCAATGTGCTTGTCGTTGATGTTCACACCCTGAGAGCGGTATACCTTCTGTATTTCGTCCACCAGGTAGCGCTGGGCCGCTTCACGTCCCTTGATCCGCAAGATATCTTGAGGGTTGACATGGCCCTCGGTAAGTTGGTCACCGGCCTTCACATGTGCGCCCTTCTCAATGCGGATGTTCGCCGTGAAGGGCACAACGTATTCCTCTTCCTCTCTCTCCTCATAGCTGATGACGATGTTCTTTCCTTCAATGCTCACCGTGCCGGTGACCGGTGCCAACAGAACAGGTGTCGGGGCTGTGGAATCCTTGTCTTTGCCCTTGCCCTTTGCCTTAGCCGTTTCCGCTCCGGCTTTGGTGGCCAAAACCGCACCCACCTCTACCCTGTCTCCGTCGTTCACCAGCACTTCTGCCTTTGGTGGTAGGGGATACTCGTTGCGATAGGACTCAGAGTTGGTAATCCTGATCCGGTAGCCCTCGTCTGCTGATATGATCTCAGCGGTGCCGTCTATTTCGGAAAGGACGGCTTGTCCTTTGGGTATCCTGGCTTCGAACAGTTCCTCCACACGAGGCAAGCCGGTAGTGATGTCGAGACCCATGACGCCACCCGTGTGGAACGTTCGCAGGGTCAGCTGCGTGCCGGGTTCCCCGATGCTCTGGGCGGCGATTATACCGACCGTGGTGGAAAGATCAACCAAGCGACCTTTGGATAGATCCAGGCCGTAGCAGGCCTGGCACACGCCCTGCCTCGATTGGCATGTCAGTGGTGATCTCACATAGACCTGTTTTATGCCTGCGTCAACGATTTGTCTTGCCTTCTCCTCGTCTATTGGCTCGTTCTGGTCGATGATAGTCTTGCGGGTCTTGGGGTGGGTAATCTTGGCTGCCGCCAGGCGCCACATGATGCGTTCGGCAAGGGATGGCAGGAAGCTGTCCTTGGTCTCAGTGCACCATATTCCCGCTGTTGTGCCGCAGTCCTCTTCCAGGACTATCATGTCCTGAACGATGTCAACCAGTCTTCTGGTGAGGTAACCGGCGTCGGATGTTCTCAAGGCGGTATCCGCCAGACCTTTGCGGGCTCCGTGCGTGGAGATGAAGTACTCCAGCACCGAGAGGCCTTCGTTGAAGCTCGACCGGATGGGGAAGTCGATGATCTTTCCTGACGGGTCGGTCATCAACCCACGCATGCCAGCCATCTGCCTGATCTGGGAGATGTTGCCTTTGGCGCCAGACGTGGCCATCATGTAGACGCTCCCGAAACGGTCCATGGACTGGGACACCAGGTCGGTCACTCTTTCTGTGGTATCTGTCCAGACATCCACTATACCGGTGTAGCGCTCGTCATCGGTGATCAGACCGCGGTAGTGCTGATCCTCGATCCGCGCCACGATCTTCTCAGCCTCCTTCAGGACCTGGTTCTTCTCTTCTGGCACCTTCACATCACTGACGCTGATGGTGGTACCGGATCTAGTGGCATAGATGAACCCCAGGTGCTTTGTCTTGTCGACCATCTGGGCAGCGGCTTCGCTCCCACCGAGCTTCAGGCAGCGTGCGATGAGCTTCTTCAGCATGGCCTTGTCGACGGTCTCATTGACGAATCCCATCTCCCTTGGCAAGACGGAGTTGAATATGATGCGGCCCACTGTGGTCTTCAGCCGCTCGCTGCTCTCTGGGTGTCTGACCTCAATATCGGCGCCCAGGGCTATCGTGCCCAGGTTATATGCCAACTCCGCCTCCTCGAACGAGCCAAACACATGACCCTCGCCCTTGGCCCCGCTCTTCAGCGATGTCAAGTAGTAGCAGCCCAGAACCATGTCCAGCGTGGGAGCTACGACCGGCTCGCCGTTGCTCGGCAATACCATGTTGCGCGTGCTGAGCATGGCCTTTCTGGCCTCCATGACTGCGGCCTTGGAAAGCGGAACGTGGACGGCCATCTGGTCACCATCGAAGTCGGCGTTGAAGGCCGTGCACACCAGTGGGTGAAGTTGGATAGCGCTTCCTTCAATAAGCACCGGCTCGAAGGCCTGGATGCTCATGCGGTGCAGCGTTGGTGCCCGGTTGAGCAGCACCGGCCGTTCCTTCACCACTTCCTCGAGTATGCCCCATATCTCCGGCCTGGCTCTCTCCACCATCCTCTTGGCGCTCTTGATATTGGTGGCGATGCCTTGTTGGACCAGACGGTACATCAAGAATGGCTTGAACAGCTCCAGCGCCATGCGCTTGGGCAGTCCGCACTGGTGCAGCTCCAAATCCGGTCCCACCACGATGACGGAGCGCCCGCTGTAGTCGACCCGCTTGCCCAGAAGGTTCTGCCGGAATCGTCCCTGCTTGCCGCGGAGGACGTCTGATCGTGACTGCAAGGGCCGGTTGCCGACGCCGGTTATGGCCCTCCTCTGTCGGCCGTTGTCGATGAGAGAGTCCACTGCTTCTTGCAGCATCCTCTTCTCGTTGTGAATAATGATCTCAGGGGCGCCCACATCAAGCAGCCTTCTGAGGCGGTTGTTGCGGTTGATCACCCGCCGGTACAGGTCGTTGAGGTCGCTTGTGGCAAACCGCCTGCCATCCAACTGCACGATTGGCCTGAGGTCCGGTGGCAGGACAGGAAGCACTGTGATTATCATCCACTCCGGTTTGTTGCCGCTGCGCCGGAAGGCCTCTACTACCTGCAGCCTCTTGATGGCCTTCTTGCGCCGCTGTCCAGAAGCCGAGTTGATCTCCTCGTGAAGCTTGGCGTGCAGTTCATCCAGGTTCTGCTTTTGCAGTATCGTCAGGATCGCCTGAGCTCCGGTGTCGGCCTCAAACATGTGCCCGTACTTGTTGCGCATCTCCCGGTACCGGCTGTCGGTGAGGAGCTTGAGCGGATACAGGTCCTCTACGTCCGTGATCTTGTCTTCGATCTCTTTCTCCGCTGTCATGCGGTCTTCCACACTGAGGTCGTCCCTCTCGGCCAGTTCATCACGCTCTTGTTTGAGTTCGGCGAGCGTTCGATCCCTGGCGGCCTCATCGACCTTGATAATCATGTACTGCGCGAAGTAGATAACGCGTTCCAGACTGCGAGGCGACAGGTCAAGCAGCAAGCCGATGCGGCTCGGGATTCCCTTCACAAACCAACTGTGGGCTACCGGTGCCGCCAGATCAATGTGGCCCATGCGCTCACGGCGAACCTTCGACAGCGTCACCTCAACACCGCATCTGTCGCAGCGTATGCCCTTGTAGCGTATCTTCTTGTACTTACCGCAGTAGCATTCAAAATCCTTGGTGGGACCAAAGATCCTCTCGCAGAAAAGCCCGTCCCTCTCCGGTTTCAGACTGCGGTAGTTGATAGTCTCCGGTTTGGTTACCTCACCCCATGACCAACTCTTGATCTGCTCTGGAGAGGCCAGTGAAATCCGTATTCCGCTAAGGCTGTCAGCACTAAGCACAGGTGTTCCTCCTTGGAGATTGGCTTCTATTCACTCTTTGGGCTGGGGCTGCCACCCTCGCTCACGAACAACTCTATGGAAAGGCCCAGGCTCTGCAGTTCGCGGACGAGAACGTTGAACGATTCCGGCAGACCAGGAGGATGCACGTCTTCCCCCTTGGTGATGGCTTCGTAGGCCTTGGCACGACCGGCAATGTCATCGGACTTGATGGTGAGGAGCTCCTGAAGCGTGTGGGCACCTCCGTAGGCTTCCAGCGCCCAGACCTCCATCTCTCCGAACCGCTGCCCGCCGAACTGAGCCTTTCCACCCAAGGGGTGCTGCGTGATCAGAGTGTATGGCCCTGTGGAGCGCGCGTGGACCTTGTCCTCCACAAGGTGGATCAACTTCATCATATAGACATAACCTACCGTCACTGGCTGATCGAATGGCTGACCGGTGCGGCCATCGTACAGCATGGTCTTCCCATGGATCGGCGGAGAGACGGATGCCTCTCTGCTTATCCTCTCTACCTGCTTCTGGAGCTCCTCTTCAGTGAGCCCCTCTGTGTTGACGCCGAAATCCTGGAGCCACAGTTGCAGACATGCCCGTTTAGACTCGCTGTTGTACTCTTCACTGAGAACCACCTCCGGGTTGAATCCCCGCTCCTGGAGCCATTCTCTGGCCCCCTCCAACCTGCTTTCGGCGGTCACGTTGCTGGTGGCAGCGTTGGCTTGCCTGACTATCCAGGCCCTGGCCAGCGCGTCCTCAACTACGCTGGTATTGGCGCTCTCAAACACTGGGCAGTCCGCCTTGAATCCCAGTTCTTGGGCGGCCCAGCCGAGATGCGTCTCGAATATCTGCCCCAGGTTCATACGAGAAGGCACGCCAATTGGGTTCAAAACGATGTCTATGGGCGTGCCGTCGGGCAGGAAAGGCATGTCTTCCACTGGCAGAATGCGGGAGATGACGCCTTTGTTGCCATGCCGCCCGGCCAGTTTGTCTCCCTCAGATGCCTTGCGCTTCTGTGCTACCCACACGCGTACCAGCTTGCTGACACCCTCAGGCAGTTCATCACGGTTAGTGAAGATTCGCACCGCGATCACCAGTCCCCTCTCGCCGTGAGGGACTCTCAGGGAGGTGTCCTTCACCTCGCGGGCCTTCTCACCGAAAATCACCCGAAGCAGTTTCTCTTCCGCACTGAGCTCAGTCTCTCCCTTCGGGGTGATCTTGCCTACCAGTATGTCTCCCGATTCAACATCAGCGCCGACCTGCACAATACCCTCGTCGTCCAGCTTGCGCAGGCTTTCTTCACCCACGTTAGGAATGTCTCTGGTGATTTCCTCGGCGCCCAGCTTGGTTTCTCTGGCCTCAACTTCGTACCGCTCGATGTGTATTGAGGTGAACTTGTCATCCTTGACGAGCTTCTCTGACACCACGATGGCATCTTCGAAGTTGTAGCCCTCCCAGCTCATAAAGGCGCAGAGAACGTTCTGTCCCAGAGACAATATGCCGTGATCGGTAGCCGAGCTGTCAGCCAGAACCTGCCCGGTCTTCACTCGGTCACCCTTGTTCACAATTGGACGCTGGTTGATGCAGGTTCCCTGGTTCGTCCGCATGAACTTCATCAGAGGATAGCTATGTTCCTCTCCGTCGTCACTCCTGATGATGATCTCCCTGCTGGTGACTGAGACTACTTCGCCGTCGCTTCCAGAGATGACCAATTGCCCGCTGTCTCTAGCGACCTGCTGCTCCATTCCCGTCCCGACCACGGGGGACTCGGAACAAAGGAGAGGCACTGCCTGGCGCTCCATGTTCGACCCCATCAGCGCGCGGTTGGCGTCATCATGCTCCAGGAATGGAATCAGAGAGGCCGAGATGCCCACAATCTGCTTTGGTGAGACGTCCATGAGGTCGACATTCTCCGGCGATACCCGGGGGAACCCGTCTCCCTTTCTGGCTTCTATCTTGCTCTCCCTGAACTCGTCATTGGCATTCAGAGGAGCGCTGGCCTGGGCGACGACGTACTCCTCCTCCTGGTCGGCCGACAGGTTCACGATCTCGTGTGAAACGAAAGGCACCACCTTGATCTTCCGAGCCGGCAATGTGGAGAGTTCCTTGGCCAGGCTGGGAGTAATGCGGGCCCCCTCCTTGGCGATGCGCTTGCCGTCCTTGTCAACCACGGTCTCTCCCAAGGTCCGGTTGAGTAGTCTTTCGTACGAGTTCTTTACTTCCCGGATGACCTTTCGATACGGCGTCACAATGAAGCCGTATTCGTCAATGGCTCCGTAGGTGGCCAAGGATGCGATTAAGCCAATGTTCGGGCCTTCCGGAGTCTCGATGGGGCAGATCCGGCCGTAGTGCGAATGATGTATGTCGCGCACCTCAAACCCGGCGCGCTCTCTGGAGAGACCTCCGGGGCCAAGGGTTGACAGGCGCCGCTTGTGGGTCAACTCAGCCAGCGGATTGGTCTGGTCCATGAACTGACAGAGCTGGGAACCACTGAAGAAATCGCGGATGGCAGTCGTGATGGGTCTGGTGTTTATCAGAGCATTGGGGGTGACGGTGGCCGTGTCCACAATGCTCATGCGCTCTCTCACCATTCGCTCCAGGTTCAGTAGCGCCACACGAAGCTGGTTCTGTATCAGCTCACCGACCGTGCGAAGCCTCCGATTGCTCAAATGGTCAATGTCGTCAGGCGCTTCCTGTCCATTGTTGACCATGATGATATGTCGGACGATGTTCACCAGGTCTTCGCGGCTCAACGCCAGCATGTTCGAGGTGTCCGGCGACTCTCCCAGTCGCTTGTTCAACTTGTAGCGTCCCACCTTGCCGAGATTGTAGTGACGGGGGTGGAAGAACAGGTTGTTCAACAGGTTCTTGGCGTTGTCGATATTGGGCAGGTCGCCGGGCCTCAAACGCTTGTATATCTCCAGGATGGCATCATTCTCGCTCTTGATGAACGAGTCCTGCTTGGCACTCGCGGCTATGAAGGCATGATCCGGCGAGTCGTCCACTTCCTGGAAGAGAGCAATCAACTCCTCGGTTGACGGGAATCCGATGGCTCTAAGCAGGGTAGTGACCGGGAAGCGTCTCTTTCCATTAACCTTCACCCATATTATGTCCTTGCTGCTGGTCTCAAAATCGAGCCAGGACCCGTGCTCGGGTATGAGCTTGCCATAGCAGAGTTCACGGCCAGTGGCCATGTCCGTTTCGATGGTCAGGTAGAGGCCGGGTGAGCGGATCAACTGACTGACCACCACTCGCTCCGCGCCATTGATGATAAACGTGCCAGTGGGGGTCATCAAGGGGATGTCAGCAATGAAGATGTTCTGTTCCTTAATTTCCCCCGTCTCTTTGACCACCAACTGGACCTTGGCGTAGAGCGGCGTTGAGTAGGTCAGGTCGCGCTCGCGGCAGGCCGGTATGGAGTTCTTGGGAGGACCCAACTCGCAGTTGACAAAGCGCAACTCCAGCCGGGTGCCGGCCAGATCCTGGATAGCGAGGCCCTCGAAGAGCTCTCGTAGGCCTTGCTCTAGGAACCGACGGAAGGAGTCAAACTGGACTTGGATCAGGTTGGGCAGATCGAGTACTGGCGATGTGCTGGCAAACGATCTCCTGGCGATGTCTTTTGAATCAGATGGGGACACAACGGAAGTCAACTCGCACACACTCCTTTGCTGGGCACGATGCGCCAAAAGTGAAAAAGAAGGGGATCACTTAGCCAATAATGGGAACACGCGATGAGGATTTCGCATTTATGCGCAACTTCTAATTATAAAGGCCCCCAAAGCGGCTGTCAATAGCAATCCGTGCGGTTTTACACTTTTGTTTGACCGGCAGTCAGAGGCATCCCTCTGCCACCATGAAACGAAGTGTCCACCTTCTGCCCTACCAGGCCCGCACTTTCATTGCAGGTGGGGAGACTCTAGGACAAGACACAGGGCTCTTAGGTCAGGTTTCCCTGGTTCCCCCCACAGTTCCCTGGTTTCGACTGGTGCAGGCAGAGGAGCGCCAAACCGACCAGTACGCCCGCTTCGAAGACGCTGCCTGTCATTCTGAAGGCGGACCTGGTAGGCCTCGTGTTGCCAGCCCTGTCCCCGTACCGACTAGCGCCAACTATGCTGACCGCCTGGGCAACGCCCAGAATGATGATGACAGCGCCTGCCTTAGAGAGAAGACTTGCGACCGCAACAGCACGCGCGGAAGCGCCCCTTGATCCCGCTGTTGCCACAGTTCCCAACCCGACCAGAAGGCCCGCATAGAAGACCCCGGTGCTGACAAATAGAAGGATCGTTTCAGCCACCCACCAGTTATCCGAGGTGCCATCTGAGCCACCTAAGACTGCCGCGATAAAGAACACGAGACTGGCAAAAATGAGAAGGCCGACGACGGCTGCCACAATGACAAGGTTTCTGGGAGAACCAGACGTGATGGAGCCTTCATCTTCATCCCCCTGGCCGGCGCCGGCTCCGGGCTGCATGCTGTCCTGGAATGCCTTGATGCGCTCATTGTCACTCTGGTCTTTCTGGTTTACGCGTCTCCTTTCTTGCCGGCAACGCTACTGGGTTCCTGATCGAGTAGTTCCTCTGCCCCTGCAATCTTAGCATCTCTCCGCGGTGAAGTCGACTCCTGGAACAGTGTATTTGGGACTCGTCGAAACCATGATTCTAAATAGCGCTTACGTTCCCCCATGTGCTAACATGAAAGCTGACGTTGTGCGTGGCAATGGGCATCAACTACCTTGGCTCCAAGAGAGTCACCATGTTCTGTGGCAAGGGTGGGGTCGGCAAGACCACATCCGCTGCGGCCACTGCGCTCCATCATGCCATGAATGGCCGGAAGACCCTCATCATATCGACCGACTTCACACCTTCCCTGCGTGACATATTCGAGGTTGATTCCCCGGCCAAACCGGCCAGAGTCACTGATAACCTCTATCTGGACGAGATCAGCTATGACAACGTCAAGGTGCTCTGGGACAAGAAGTTCGGTCCGCAGGTGTATGATCTGTTCTCCACTTTTGTTGATATCGACTATCAGGACTTTGTTGGCTATGTGGCCACCATGCTTCCTGGGATTAGGGATGAGTTCATGGTGGACTACATCCGGGAACTGAGCGAATCCGGGGAGTACCAGAGGGTGGTGTGGGATACTGCTCCTGCCGGACAGACTCTTGGCTTGCTGCGCATGCCATCCCTGATGAACAACCACCTCAAGCCGGCTTTCAGGATCTACTCTTCTCTGAAGTCGACTCACAACCTGAAGCGCTCCGTTCTGGGAGTGATCAAGGATTGGCAGCAGCTTTCCGATAAGGACATGGCTTTCCTTAAAGAGGAAGTGCAGTTCAATTTGGTGACCATAGCGGAGGCTCTCGCAGTACGCCAACTCCACGACATCTTCGAGGAGTTCAAAGACTATGGACTGGGAATCAACCACATAGTCATCAACCAAGTGGTTGAAGACACTGACTCCCCGTTTCTGCGTCGAAAGGCGCAGCTGCAGCAGAAGTACCTTGCTGAAGTGGAAGGCGGCTACGGGACCGGCTCCACTAGGGTGCCCCTATTCCCCTACGAGATAAAGGGTGTGGAGCGGCTCAAAGAGGTGGAGAGAAAGCTGTTCGGTTCCGGTTCTTGATGTCGGAAGAGGCTTGCCCTGACCAAGTGTCAGTCCCTTCTTTATGTGACCAGCAAGCAGGCTAGTGCAGATCTAGCTGTTCTTGGCCTGAAGACGCCGTGGAATTTGGCATTTGGACGGCCATGTGAGGGGGGCCTGCCAAGCAAGGGTGGGGGGGCAACCTTGCTCCTAGCCTGCTTGCTGATGCACTCTCTTTCACTTTTAACCAGCCTCTAGTCTATCTGTATGCCTCGTGAAGGCAACGGGGCTCACGCATAGCTACGCCCGTAGCCGTCGAGATGGCCTCTCCGGATGCTGGCACCGCTGTGGGTCAGCCTCAAGGCACTCTGGCGTTCCGGTACGGTTAGGCAAGCGCCAAGTACGGCTGCCCCAATTGCTGTAGTTACTGGTTCCGGAATCAATACCATGGCAACGCCGGCAGCCACAATCCCTCTTCTGATTGGGCTTCTGACTCTTCTAAGTAGTCCCCTTCTCCCATTCCTCTGTTTCATGTCTCATCCCCATCTCCGCGCACATACCATGATCCAACTACTGACCCTGCCGGGCTGGACCTGAGCTGCGGCTGTCGGCCCATTTCCGTCTGATCGCCACATAACGGTTGCCCTGCACTATCGTTGGGTTCATCGGTGATCTGTTTGTCCTTATGGTTCTTCGAGCCCAGTTGACGGCCGGTCCGTCAAGATCGGTTTCCGTCGATGTGCGGCAGGTCTCTATCTCTGTGGTCTCTGTAGTCATGGTTCCTTCAATCCCTCTGTATCTGATCAGGTCTGTTCGTCATGCCGCTTGACACGCGGCTCTCTGCCTCCAGGTCCCTCGATTCGGCAGACGCTACCTTCTAGCCTGACGAACTAGACTTGAGTCCTCACAATATCAATGGCTATCATGCACATCAGCACCACTACCATTCCCCATACCATCACGTCGGTCCTGCTTGGCATAGCTCCTCCCTTCTCGCTCTCTGCGGCAACCCAACTACTGCCGCCGAGAAAAACAGCCACCCCTTCTTGGCAGCGCGGGTCGCAGTTGCCCGTTGACATATGTAGGCTCGATCTCTGGGCCCAACCCCGCGGCCACCCCAGATATCATCTCTCGTTTAGGTGCGCCGAGCCCAGAATTCCCCTCTGGCCAGCGCTAGATAGACCGCGTTGCCCAGGAGCAAAACGCCCAACAGGAAGGGGAATATCTTGGCCTGCGGCGTGGCGAACATGACCCACTCGCTGATACCGGACATAGAGAAGAAGAGTATCAAACCCGCCATCATGTTCATCCATGATAGTAACTGTGACATCTTCCAGCCTCCTTCACTTGCTACTCTCGGTTGCCTTTTCTTGATCCAGCCTGCGGACACCAGTACCGATCATGTCCCCGCAACGTTATTGAAAGAGCTTGGTGGCATAGGCCATACTCAGCCTGGTGAGTTTGCCGGGTTGTGCTTGGCCCTGCTGCTGGGGTGGCTGGGCCGGAGAAGCCTTGGTATTCTGCTTCAACTGGGCAAACCATGTGCTGCCCGCCGATGGGTCTATGCCGGTGGCCACCAGGTTGATCTTGACCTTTCCGATCATTTCCGGCTTGGGTAGACTCATGCCGAAGAATATCATGGCGTGGGGATCAACATTCTTCGAGATCAGACTGGCAGCCTTCTCCACTGACCCTAGTGTCAGGTCGGGGCCGCCACTGAAGCAGAATAGGACTCCCTTGGCGCCTGTGACATTGGTCTCCAGCAGAGGCTCAAAGATGACTTCCTGAGCGGCATGCTCGGCCCCGTTGGGTCCTTCCCCGCGTCCGGTGGCCATGAGGGATATCCCCGGTATGCTCATCACTCTCTTGACGTCAGCCATGTCCACGTTTATCTCGCCGGGGACGTTTATCAATTCCGATAAGGCCATAATCCCTTCGGAGACCACGGCATCAGCGGCGGCAAACGCCTTCGAGATCGGCACGTCGTGGTCGCCCAGGCGCAGCAGGTGGTCATTGGGAACGATGATAGTAGAGTTGACTCTCTCCATAAGAGTCTTCAGGCCGGTGAAGGCCACTTCGGATCTTCTGTAGCCTTCAAACGTGAAGGGCGTGGTGACCACGGCGATCACCAGTGCGCCGCTCTCCTTGGCGATATCGGCTACCACGGGAGCGGAACCTGTGCCGGTGCCCCCGCCCATGCCGGCAGTAATGAATATGAGATCAGCGCCCCTGCATGCCTTCTGCAGTGCCATCTTGTTCTCTCTGGCGGCGGCCTCGCCGACTCTGGCGTCGCCTCCGGCGCCGAATCCCTGCGTCAGATGCGAGCCGATCTGGATAGTATGGCCGGCATGGCTTTGGGACATCAGTTCCAGAGATTTGACATCGGTGTTGATTACGATGTAGTCCAATCCTCCGATTCTGCAGAACTGCATCATGCGTCTAACAGTGTTGCAGCCGCCCCCACCCACCCCGATGACCTTGATGTGGGCGATTATCCTGTTATCGGAGCCGTCCCCTCCCCTTGGTCTGAATGTCCCCTCTAACATTCTCGATCTCTCCTCTTTCGAAATTCCGTCTCCAGACCCTTTTCAGGAGTTGGCTTGAGTTTGGCGCGACCGGATGATACAGCCCGTTCTCCTGCCAACTCCTGCGCCAATGTCATGCCAGAAATGGATATCAGCTTCTGCTATCGCGCTCTCGCGAATTGCCGATGACCAGGTAAACTGAGCTGGCAATCGCCAGTATGCCGGCAATGCAGACCACTACCTTTGCGGCAATAGTGTCGAATTGATTCCAATCGGCGATGCTCGTCAACAGCCGACTGAACACGCCCGACAGTATCAGCGACAAGAGACAGAAGCCTGCCAGGACATTGAGCCAACCTATAACACGTGTCATTTACGACTACCTCCTTTTCAGCCTATTCAGTTGGCGCGAGACTGCTCTAGTACCTGCGATTGCTGCTGCTGGCGTCGTTCAGGCTTTTCCCGATCCTCGAAAGCCATCCCTTCGCCTGTGTGGCGGCTGACTGTGCTGGCGATGGCTGCGGTGACACTGGGTGGCTGGACGACGAAGCCACGCCAGTGGTTGCGTAGGCCGGGTTGACAGCCCTTATGCCAGTGGCGATGAGCGTGACCTTGGCCTTCCCTCTGAGTTCCTCGCTCAGGGTGGCCAGACCGAACTTGAAGTGGCAACTGGGGTCACACTCGCGGCTGACCATAGTGCCAGCCTCAGTTATCTCGGTGAGGGTCAGGTCAGGCCCGCCGGAGAAGCTGACCAGAAGCCCCTTGGCGCCGGTCATTTTCACATCAACCAGAGGATTGGTCATGGCCTGTTCAGTGGCATCCATGGCGGGGTGCGAACCCTGGCCTTGGCCGATGGCCATGATGGTGACGCCCGGAATGCCCATCACTCTCTTCACGTCGGCCATATCCACGTTAATCTCTCCCGGGACATTGACCAGTTGGGAGACGCTGACAATGCCTTCGCATACCACGTCGTCAGCCATCTTGAAGGCCTCGGATATGTTCGTGTTGTGCTCGGCATACTGCAGCAGCTTGTCGTTGTGGATGATGATCATATTGTCGACAACGGTCCTGAGATCCTGAAGGCCGCCGTATGCCACCTCCGTCCGCTTCTTGCCTTCGAAGGAAAAGGGAGTTGTCACCACTGCGATCACCATGGCTCCGGAATCCTTGGCGATTCTGGCCACTACTGGAGCAGCGCCGGTGCCCGTGCCTCCGCCCATGCCCACAGCGATGAATACCATCTCTGCATCTTTGACTGCTCTCTTGAGGAGGAACTCGCCTTCCTGAGCAGCCTTCGAACCGACTCTGGGATCCCCGCCGGCTCCGAAACCGTGGGTCATGTGCTCACCGATCTGCACGGACAACGCACCTTGAATGAGATCCAGCGACTTGACATCAGTATTGGCGGCTACGTATTCCACGCCCGGAATCTGCCGGGCTCGCATCATGCGTCGAACGGTGTTGCATCCGCCACCACCCACACCGATCACCTTGATCATGGCGGGAGCCTTGCCTCTATCTGAGGACCTGAAGTATCCGTCCCGCATGGGTTCAATCATTCACCCACCCTCCTTTCATTTACCTTTCTATGTCTCGATTCGTCTTTTGGTGGGGGAGGAGAATACCCCTCCCCCGAAGAGCCACCACTTGTCTCAATCCTGACCAATGCGCTGCTGGGGACAAGCAGAGCCTAGGTTGCCCGACCTCGGCGCACTCCTGTCTCTTCCTCTCTGAAGGCAAGGATGATCCCGTTCCCCACCAGCAGCATGGAGAGGATGAATACTATGGTCTTGGATGCAGTGTTTTCAAACCAAGTCCAACCGGCTATGTCCGACAGGGCGAACATGAGCAGTGCCCCGACGGTTAGATTGGCCATACTCAACAAACGTGCCATACGAAGGCCTCCTTCATGTAGAGTACCCGATGCCTTTGCAGCCCATGTGGCGTTCATCATGTCTGCTGGCATCAGGCCGAATGTCATGCACCGCGACGCGCTCCGGCTTCGCCTTTCACCATGCCCATGTACACTGCATTCACCAGAAGCACTATGCCCAGAATGAAGGGGAATATCTTGGCTTGTCCTGATGCATAGATGA
>JAFGCL010000141.1 GCA_016932645.1 Dehalococcoidia bacterium
GCCCCCATTCTTGGGGGTATGAAAGAGGAGTCTGGGGGACACCCCCAGTTCCCCCGGCAGGAGCTTCTCCTGCACCTCTTTCATAGTCCATCATTCACAATCTGGACCTCGGAATCTTGCCCCTCAGCACACCCTGAGGAGGTGTGCTTGATGATGCTGTTGCTTCGCTCGATCTAGAGATTGCGAATCGGAACGATGAAATCTTCTCGACCTCACTATGGATGGATAGTCCTCGTCATGGGGACACTCGTTGTCTTTGGATCGCTGGGACTAGCCCGCTTCGGCTACAGCATGGTTCTGCCTGATATGCAGGATGGCTTGGGGATCGACAATACACAGACCGGTGCGCTGGCCACGGCGAACCTCATCGGCTACCTGACGCTGGCCTTGGTCGGTGGGGTGCTGGCATCGCGCTACGGACCGCGGGTGGTGATAGCAGCGGGTCTGGCCGTGGCAGGCGCGGGCATGCTGCTCACTGGTCTGTCAAGGGGGTTTGCGGATGCGGCGGCTTGGCGGGTACTGACTGGTATTGGAAGTGGGGCGAGCAATGTGCCGGCGATGGCGCTGCTGGCATCCTGGTTTGCCATGAGACGCCGTGGGCTGGCCTCGGGGATCGCCGTGGCTGGTTCGGCATTGGGACTCATCTTTGCGGGGGCAGTGGTTCCCCGCGTTCTGTCTGCCTATGGTGACGACGGATGGCGCACCTGCTGGTTCATCTTCGGGGGCATAACTTTACTACTGGCGGTGAGCAGCCTCGTCTTCCTGCGCAACCGGCCTGCCGAAGTGGGATTAAAACCAGTTGGCGCTGGCGGCGAGGATGCAGGTCCCGACCGGAAGACGGAGGGGTTACAGTGGGGTCGTGTCTACCGCTCGCGCACCGTGTGGCACCTGGGCCTGGTGTACGTTGCCTTCGGATTCTCCTATATCATCTACATGACCTTCTTCACCAAACACCTAATCGATGAGGGGGGCTACACCAAGGCAGCCGCCGGCGATCTCTTCATGACCATGGGTTGGGTCAGCCTTGCCTGCGGGCTGCTCTGGGGTACGGTCTCGGACGTGATCGGCCGGCGGCGGGCGCTGGTCATCGTGTTTCTGATTCATGCTGCGGCCTTCAGCTTGTTCGCACTTTGGACTACGCCTGCTGGCTTCACACTGTCGGCGGTTCTGTTTGGCCTTTCGGCTTGGAGCATCCCGGCGATCATGGCGGCCGCCTGTGGGGATGTGCTGGGGCCGAGACTGGCCCCGGCGGCGCTGGGGCTGATCACGCTTCTCTTCGGCATCGGGCAGGCCGTGGCCCCCAGCATTGCCGGAGCGATGGCGGATGCCAGTGGCTCATTCTTCTCGGCCCTGCTGCTGGCGTCAGGCGTGGCGCTTCTGGGCGCTGTGGTGGCATTCTTGCTTCGCCCGGCTCCCGCAGCGTCGGACGTGGTCGGGCAAGAAGCATCCGAGGGTTGAGGCGAGGGGGGCAAAGGGGCGAAACCCCCTCTGCGTCCTCCAACTTCTTCCCCCAATCCGCCTCAGGAGGAGCGGGGGCTAGTGGGTTGAACGGGAGGTCATAGCCCTCAATCCACTACTTCTGGCCATACTTCTCGTAGAAAACGATCTCGGACAGCTCCTTCCGTGGGATTACCTCCGGTTCTTCTTTCGGATAGCCTAGGGGGGTCATTTCGACGAACACGACCCCGGGCGGCAACTCCAATACCTCGGCGGCCTTCTTGGCGTCAACAAGGCCTACGTGGACGGTGCCCAGCCCCAGGGAATGTGCTGCCAGCACCAGGTTCTGCATGGCGATGCCGACATCGAACATGAACCAATCGCCCTTGTCGGTGCAGACCTCTCCTCGCTTGAAGCCCGCCTTGCCGGTCTCGGCGCACGCCGCGATCACTACGGGTGCTTCGGTGATCGCAGCCGTAGACGGATTGTTGCGGCTGAGCGTGGCAGCGAGCTTGGCCTTCGTTCCACTGTCTCGCACCACAATGAACTTCCAACACTGTGTATTGGCCCACGACGGAGCCATGCGGGCGGCTTCCAGCACAGCCTGCAATTCCTCGGGTTTGACCGGATCGGGCTTGTAGCGCCGGACACTTCTTCTCTGCTTGATGGCTTGCATGACATCCATGTTGATTCTCCTCTCCTACTCTCCTGTGGCTATGGTGACTAGGCTGCCGTCGGCACGGCGCAAAGTGATGCTGCCGTCGGGGTTAACAGACTGAGCCAGTCCCTCTTCCTCAGACTGGCCCGACTTGATGCGCACCGTCTTCCCCAGTGTCTCCACGTGAGGCAGCCAGCGGTGGTACACGTCCTCGTTTCGCTTGACCGCCTGATAGAGCATGTCCATCTCCTCCAGCAGTATATGCAGGATATCGTCTCGATTGAAATCTCTTCTCGCTTCACCCGACAGGCTGGTGGCGATCGGCGCAATCTCCGGGTATGCGGAGACGTCCAGGCTGATATTGATCCCCACACCGAGGATGGCGGCCTCTAATTGATGGCCCTGAAAGATATTCTCCATCAGGATACCGGCGACCTTTTTGCCATCGATAAGAACGTCATTAGGCCACCTGACCCTCGACTTGATGTTGGCTACTTTCTCAATCGTTTGCACGATAGAGAGCGAGCCCAGCATATTGATCTGAGGCAGTTGGCCGAGGGTCGGCCGGAAGACGACCGACATCAGGATGCTGCTGGAAGGAGAGGCGAACCACCTTCGTCCCTGTCGACCTCTGCCCTCAGTCTGTTCATCGCAGAGTATGAGCGTGCCTTCGGCTGCTCCCTGGCCGGCCAGTCCTCTGGCTTCGTCCATGGTGGACGGCAAGGCGGGATAGTACAGAATGCTGCGGCCGACGATGGTGGTCTTCAGGTCCTTGAGGTGGATTTCCATTCATTCAATCTCAGTTGGTGATTTGAACCGATTCTAGGGATGGCAGCACGGCTTGTCAACGCTCGGAAATCGTTTGGGATATCGCTGGCCGAGTATTGGCCACCCGAGTTTGCGCCCGTTCGGGAAATTCGTTAGAATCGATAACCGGGCTTGCACGTTTCTGCGAGGTGATAGCATGGAGTTTGGCTTTTCCCGAGAAGAAGAAGCTTTCCGCCAGGAAGTGAGGGCCTTCCTGAAGGAAGTGGCTACTCCTGAAGTGATCGCGGAGGCGGATTCCGGCCAGGGCTGGGGTCCGCACACCTGGAGATTCGTCCAGGCGCTGGGAAGCCGCAGACTGTTGACACCTACCTGGCCGAAGGAGTACGGCGGACTCGCGTTACCGCCGGTCTATCGTTTCATAATTCATGAGGAGATCGACTACACCGGCGCGTTGAAACCGGAAGCGTTGATGGTGGGAGCCAATATCGCCGGCCCGACAATTATCGCGTATGGATCAGACAAGCAAAAGGAGGAATACCTTCCACGGATCGCCAGGGGCGAGATCGAATTCGCCATTGGATACAGCGAGCCGCAGGCCGGATCTGACCTGGCCAGCCTGCAGATGCGGGCAGAGGACAAAGGGGACCATTACCTATTCAACGGGCAGAAGGTCTTCAACACCCGGTGCCACTTCGCCCAGTATCACTGGATCGTCGCCAGAACCGACCCTAGTGCGCCAAAGCACAGGGGCATCTCGCTCTTTATCGTCGACATGAAGACCCCCGGAATCACTCTCCGCCCGCTCTACGGTTTGGATGGCATACGGACGAATGAGGTCTTCTACGACAACGTGGTGGTTCCCAAAGAATGCCTGGTGGGCGAGAAGAACAGGGGCTTCATCTACACCGTCAGCGCCCTGGAATTCGAGCGTGTTCTGACCGTCGGAACCCTCACCAGAAATTTCCAACACTTGGTGAATTATGTCAAGTCACAGCCGTCTCTGTGCAACGACAGCCTGGTGCGCCAGAAGATCGGGCAGATCGCCACTGAGATCGAAATAGCCAGGTTGCACAGCTATCGCTTGGCCTCGATGCAGACCAAGAGGATCGTGGCCAATTACGAGGCCGCAGCCTCCAAGTTGTTTACCAGCGAACTGTCGCAGCGCATGGCTGGCTCGGGGATGGAGATACTGGGGCTCTCGGGGCAGCTTCAGCATGGCAGCAAGGGTGCGCCGATGGACGGGATTGTTGAGCATCTCAGCCGGGAGACGCTTCTCAATACCATTGCCGGTGGCACCTCAGAGGTGATGAGAAACATCATCGCCACCAGGGGCCTGGACCTGCCCAGGGGCTGAGCAGCCCCTGATGTGTCATTCTCGCGCAGGCGGGAATCCAGGAGCCGCCCTTCACGAGGTCACGAACCGCGAGATGACCAGCGCCAGGTCCTCGATGTCCCTCTGGTAGACGAACTCGTCCTTGCCGTGGATGCGGCAATCGGCGCGAATGGTCCCCAGGCCGAAGAGCTTGGCCCCCCACTCAAGGGCAACGATGGGACCAAAGTCGCCGGATCCCATCTCTCCATACTGTCCCGTGTGGCCGGTCACCTCTTCGAGGATGTCGGCCAGTTCTGTGGTGACCGGGTCATGCAAGGGCGGCACGGTGGCGTTCCTGGTGATGCTGGAGACTTCCCACTGCACCCCCTTGACCGAAGACAGCGTATCCATCAACTCCCGCTCGGCGTCCGCAACGGCCTCCTCCGGGATGAGCCTTCTGTCGATGGTGATCACGCACTCATCCGGCACGATGTTGGCCTTAAGGCCGCCGTGGATCATGTTGATGTTGAGGCGTGGTTCCATCACCTTCAGGCCGGTCTCTGGATGAACTGGAATTCTCGATCTTCTCCGTATGACCTTCTTCTTCAATTCCAGCAGGGCATTGAGTACCGGCCCTGCGCTTTCCACGGCGTTCTCTCCCAAGTGCGACATGCCGGAATGCACCGACCTGCCATTCACCTTTATGTCCATGTGGATGCAGCCCAGGGCGGCTATTTGCACATAGCCAAAGCTGGTGTCGAGGCTGAAGAAATACGCTCCTTTGGTCGGCTCCAGGAACTGGCGCAGGTAGCGAATCTGGCTGGCCTGCGCGATTTCTTCATCGGTGGTGACCATGACAGAAGTGTCGAATCTCAACGGTTTCTCCTTGGCCATTTCCAGTCCCAAGAGCAGCGCCGCGATCCCTCCCTTCATGTCGGCCGCGCCACGGCCGTAGATCTTCCCGTCTTCCACTCTTGGGGTGAAAGCGTTCCATCCATGAGCCGGAACGACGTCGATGTGAGTGTAGAGCAGCAGGCGCGGCTGGCCCTGGTTTCTGCGATGCGCCAGCAGGTTCAATCTGCCGCCCTTTCCATCTGCACACTCCGGTGGTATCAGGATCCTCTGCGTCTGGAATCCCAGTTCCCTGAACATTGGTTCGAGGTAGTCGATGGTCTTCTGGTAGTTGGCGCTGGGGTCCAACTCAGGCGAGATGGACGTATCTATCGATATGAGGTCTTTCAATGTCTGAACATAGTCCATGATCGGCCTCCTTGTGCCGTGCTAGCGGACCGCCACTCCCACTATCCAAAACATGGTTCCGAGCAACGCCAAGAAGAGCATAAGCCCGACGGAGATGCAGCCCAGAGGGAGCGTTGTGCCGATCCGGTTGTTCAAAGGGATCATGATCATGCCGAGGCCAAAAGCCGCGAGTCCCCCATATAGCGCTCCGACTCCTGGACCCAGTTCCAGCGCCAGGCTCCACATGGCTCCGGCCCCGCTTCCCATCATCCCCAGGATGGACGCCCCACACCCGATGGCCACAAAACTGAGAGTAGCCCTTCTGAAGCGGAGTATCGACTCGACTCGCTCTCTGCGATTGCGAGGGCGCCGGCTGCGACGAAACATCTTCTATCTCATCTCCCGGCGGTGGCACTCGATGTCTGACTGCACATCGGAGGCGTGAATGACCTCTCTTCGACAAGACCCATCGGTTATAACATGTTGCGAGACGCTGGGGCTCTACTCCTTCAGCGCCAAGTCAAAGTCTACCAAGGAATCGGACTGACAGTAAGTGTAGCCGAAACAGAATCGTCTGACCACCCTCCTACACTAATCACCGATTGCCCCAAGCCTGGACGGGTCAGCCACCTGATGGTCAACTGCGTCCATCACCACCGAGAGGGTCGATCGATCTATTGTGTACCGATGTGTCGCATGCTAGAATGCATCTAGCGAAAGAGAGTTGAGATACACCATGAAACAGAAGAGCATCACGCCCAAGAATACGGTCTTCGTCGTCCTCTGCTTTGAGGGCCCTGATGGCTATTCCACGGCTGGGGGCCTGGGTGTACGCGTAGACAATCTCGCCGCGACGCTGGCACGCAAAGGCTTCACTACTCATATGTTCTTCATTGGTGATCCAGATCGCCCCGGCGACGAGGAGAGAGAGCGTGGCAAACTGATCCTGCACCGTTGGTGCCAGTGGATCAGCAAGTACCATCCCAATGGCGTTTATGATGGTGAAGAGCACAAGCTTCGCGACTACAACGAGTCTATCCCGCTCTACCTGAGAGACTATATCGTGAAGCTGGCTGTCTCGGAGGATAAGCTGGTGGTTATTCTGGGGGAGGAGTGGCATACCGCGGAGGTGATGTGTCAGATTAGCGATGTTCTCTACCGGCACGGTCTGAGGGACAACGCGGTGCTGTTCTGGAATGCGAACAACACTTTCTCATTTCACCGCATCAACTGGGGGAGGTTGAGTTACACCACCACGATTACCACCGTCAGCCGTTATATGAAACACATAATGTGGGAGTATGGAGTCAATCCCCTGGTCATTCCCAATGGGATTCCCAGAAGCCTGCTGGGAGACACAGACAGCGCGACGGCGCAAGAGGTCAGGAAAGCGGTCGGATCGGAGATCATTCTGTGTAAAGTGGCTCGTTGGGATCCGGACAAGCGATGGCACCAGGCGGTGCAGGCGACGGCGAAACTGAAGGAGAGGGGATGCACCACGACGCTCCTGGCCCGCGGTGGCATGGAGCCGCACCGCGGCGAGGTTATGAATGCCGCACGCCAAATGGGCCTCACCATCAGAGAAGCCTGGGCCAAGGACAACTCTGTTGAGTCCTACTTGGCTGCTATTCGTAGTGCTGCTCCTGCCGACATCATCGAGGTCAGATTCCAGTTACCCACGCCCTTTCTACAGGCGGTCTACAACGCGGTGGACGGCGTACTGGCCAACAGCGGTCGCGAGCCGTTTGGACTGGTCGGCCTGGAGGCCATGGCGGCGGGTGGGATCGTCTTCACCGGCTCTACCGGGGAGGACTATGCTATCCCATTCGTCAATGCCTTTGTTCTGGAGACTGCCGATCCTATGGAGATAGTAGGGCACATGATGTACATCCAGGACTACCCTGAGGAGGGTGGCCGCATGCGCCGCGCCGCCAGAGCCACGGCGCGCTACTATACCTGGGAGACCGCAGTGCAGAATCTAATCGCCAAGGTGGAGAACCAAGCCAGGATTCAAGGCACGCTGCGTGGAGAACCAGAGCCGACGGAAGAGCAATTCCACCCGTCCAAGTTGCCTCCGGAACTCCTACCAACCGCACCGAAGGCCGCCAAGGGCTGTCAGGGGGGCAGCTAGATGGCCGAGGACTTGGTCATCTATGCTGTACTGCACCAACCACGGCGACTGAGACTCCCGGCGGAACCCATCCGCAACGGTGCCAAACCGGAAGAGATAGAGCAACACCTCTTCGACGAGGCTATGAATGAGCACTACTTCCACAAGGTGGCCACTTGGTGCTACTACCCGGCGACCGAGATGTTTCTGGAGTTTGCCAACCACGGGCTGAAGTTCTCCATAGGTTTCTCTCTGTCAGCGTTGCGCCAAGCGGAGATGTGGGACGCCAAGCTGTTCTCCCTCCTAAGGAAGCTGGCGGCCCATCCCAATGTGGAACTGGTCAATGTGGAACCCTATCACAGCTTCCTGCCGCTCGTTGATCTGCCCGCTTTCGCCAAGCGCATGGCCTGGTCTCGCGGCAATCTGGAAAGACTGATGGGCAAGAGGCCCGAAGTGACGGACACCACTGAGATGTTGATGTCAGATCCCATCTACCACGCCCTGAACAGCGTGGGTTACAGGGGTGCCCTCATGGACGGTCGTCCCTGGGTCATGGAATGGCGTGAGCCGACGCATCTGTATCATCAAGGCAGGAACCTGATGTTGCTGCCACGCCACTACCAGCTGAGTGATGACGTGGGTTACCGTTTCTCGAACAAAGGATGGTGGGGCTACCCGCTAATGGCCGATGCCTATTCGCACTGGGTAAGACAGGCTTGGGGCGACTTCGTGCTGCTGGCCTGGGACTACGAGACTTTTGGCGAACACCACTCGAAGGACACCGGGATTTTCGACTTTATGAAGAGGCTTCCGGATGAGTTCGCCAAGCGGGGAGTGACCACCCTGACGCCCAGCGACGCGATTGCCAAGTACAGTGAGGCAAGCCATGAACTCCCGCTGCCGGCCTTCCCTAGCACGTGGGCCGGTGAGGGTGGAGTCGAGTTCTTCCTGGGGAATCCCGCCCAGCAGGCGGTGTTCCAGTTGATGCTGGAAGCGTATAACAAAGCTCAACTTACGAAGGACAAGAAGATCAAAGACTTGGCTCTGTGGTTGCTGCAATCGGACAACCTGCACCTTATCCAATGGTTCGGACGTTCGGGGTCGGAGGCCGAGGTCTCCGCCTACTTCACCCCCAAAGAGTGGTGGAATCTGGGACCTTCGGGCATCATCTGGGAGATTCAGCAGGTATACAAGAACTTCATCCGCGCCCTAGACCACTATCTCTAGGTGGGTGGCTCCATTCAGGGTTGACGCGGTCAAGCAGCCCAACCAGTCATACAGAGTGGAACTCCGGAACCGGAGAGACTACAGGAGGTGATATGGACGTCAAGATTACTCTTGATGAGAAATCCATGCCGGGTGAGTGGTACAACATCATTCCGGACCTGCCGTTCGATCTGCCCCCTGCCACCAGCCCGCGCACGGGCTACCCCATAGGGCCGCACGAGCTGGAGGATCTGTTCCCAACGGCGCTGATAGAGCAGGAGTTGGACACGAAGCGCCGATCGGCGAAGATACCGGATGCCGTGAGAGATATTTACCTGCTCTGGCGTCCCACACCGCTTTGCAGGGCTGTCCGGTTCGAGAAGGCGCTGGACACACCGGCACACATATACTTCAAGTACGAAGGCGTCAGCCCATCCGGCAGTCATGAGCTTAACACTGCCGTGGTGCAAACATACTATTGCAAGGAAGCGAAGGTGAAGCGCATAGTCAGCGGCACGGCTGCCGGTGAGTGGGGAATCGCTCTGGCCATGGCCTGCAAGTTCTTCGGCATCAAGTGCAAGATCTACATGGCCAAGGCGGGATACGATCAGAATCCATATGGCCGCATCATGATGGACCTGTGGGGATCTGAAGTGGTTCCGAGTCCAAGCGCCCAGACCAAACCGGGACAGAAGGCGCTCTCTGAGAACCCCGGAAGCCCTGGGAGCCTTGGGTTGGCTATCAGTGAAGCGGTGGCGGAGGCTGCAGGGGATGCCGACACCAAGTACTCTTTGGGCACGGTAATGAATCATGTGCTCCTTCATCAGACCGTGATCGGGCTGGAGGCCAGGAAGCAAATGGCGCGTGCCGAGGCTCAACCTGACATGGTGGTAGGCTGTGTCGGCGGAGGCAGCAACTTCGCCGGGCTCTCCTTCCCTTTCATGCAGGATCAACTGAAGAAGACAAAGACTCGCTTCATCGCTGCGGAACCGGAGGCCGTCCCCAGTCTCACGGCTGGCACGTATGCTTATGACTATCCGGATGCTGATGGATTGCTGCCATTGCTGAAGATGCACACACTGGGCCATGACTTCGTTCCCGCTCACATCAGGGCTGGCGCTATGCGTTATCACGGTATGTCGCCTCTCGTCAGCGCGCTGTATGACAACAAGGTGATAGAGGCTGTTGCCTATCCACAGGATGCCGTGCTTGAAGCTGCCATTCAGTTCGCCCACTGCGAAGGCATCGTTCCGGCGCCCGAGTCGGCCTATGCCCTGAAGGCTGTCGCTGAACAGGCGCTGGCCTGCAAAGACAAGAAAGAGAAGAAGACCATCCTTTTCGCCTTGCATGCACATGGATACTTCGACCTCAGTGCCTACGAGTCCCATATGGCCGGCAAACTGGAAGCGATCGGGTCTCCTGCGGAGCAGATCAGTTCTGCTCTGACCAGGCTCCCGAGGTTGCAGGCGGAAGGCCCGTAGCTGGTATCCGAAGGGGGCGCAAATGGGTGACCAGAGCCTGGGCTGGAAGATACCGGAAAGGATAGGCAGGGTCGAGGAACTGGCCTACAACCTCTGGTGGAGTTGGCATACCGAGGCTCGCGAGCTCTTCCGCAATCTCAACTACGTCCTCTGGCGCATCGCCGGTCACAACCCGGTCAAGCAGCTACGAGAGACCAGCCCTGAACGGCTGCAGCAACTTGCCGCGGATTCGCAGTTCTTGGCTCTCTACGACGCCGTGATGGCCAGATTCGACGTGGAGGTATTGGCCGAGAAAACGTGGTTCGAGACGCAGTACCCGGGCATGCTGAAGGGGCCGGTGGCCTACTTCTCGATGGAGTTTGCTATTCATAATTCTCTGCCCATCTATGCTGGTGGCCTCGGGATACTTGCCGGCGATACCTGCAAGGAAGCGGGCGATATTGGCATGCCGTTTGTGGCGGTGGGATTTATGTATCCGCAGGGCTACTTCCGCCAGCACATATCGCCCGCCGGCGAACAGGAGGAGGTCTATCGGCAATTGGATTTCGACGAGGCCCCCATCAGACGCGTGTTGGGAAGCGACGGGAGTAGGGTCTTGGCGAAGGTCCCGCTTGGGGAGAAGACGGTCTCTCTGGCCGCCTGGCTGGTGAAGGTTGGCCGGGTAGACCTCTATCTCTTGGACACCGATGTCCCAGACAACGCGCCGCAGCAGCAACAGTTGTCTGCCCGCCTGTATGTTGCGGATCCGGAAATGCGCCTGCAGCAGGAGTTGGTCCTGGGCATGGGCGGTGTCCGTGTGCTGCGGGCGCTGGGGATCCACCCCGCGGTTTGGCATGCGAACGAGGGGCATACTGCTTTCATGACGCTGGAGCGGGTGAGGGAATATGTGGAGAAGGGCATGCCATTTGAAGAAGCAGCGCAGAAGGTGAGATTAAGCACCATATTCACAACACACACGCCGGTACCGGCAGGACAGGATGTCTTTGAAGCTGGTTTGGTTGCAGAATACCTCTCGGACTGCTTCAGTTCGCTGGGCATCGATCGTAGGGAGTGCCTGAGGCTGGGCGAAGTGCCGGAGTCGGAGGGACGCTGGTTCAACATGGCGGCGCTGGCGCTTCGGATGTCGGAACAGCGCTATGGAGTCAGTCGGGTGCATGGCGCCGTGGCTCGGAGAATGTGGCACGTGCTTTGGCCGGATATCCGGGAGAATGACGCTGTTCCCATAAACTACATCACCAACGGGATCCATATACCTAGTTGGATCGCTTCGGAGATGCGGGAACTGTACGATAAGTACCTGGGAGTGGACTGGCTGGAACGGCATGATGATCCCTCCACATGGAAGAAGGTGCTGGACATTCCTGACGGCGAGTTGTGGGATGCGCGACGCATTCTTCGACACAAGCTCATCGACGGGGTGGACGAGTTGGCGCAGAAGGCTTGGGCCAACAACGATGTTGAACCACACCAGTTGGTGGGGATCGGCGCCCTGCTGCATCCGGAGGTGCTGACGGTCGGGTTCGTGCGGCGGTTCGCAGAGTACAAGCGTCCCACGCTGTTGTTCCGGGACATTCAACGCTTGAAGCAGATCGTGAGGGATCCCTTCCGGCCCGTTCAGATTGTGTTTGCTGGGAAATCGCATCCGGCGGACCATGCCTCCAAAGAACTAGTCAAAAGGGTGTTCAGTCTGGGCATGGATCGCGATTTCATGGGGCGGATAGCCTTTCTGGAAGACTACGACATGCACATGGCACGGTACCTTGTTCACGGGGTCGATGTCTGGTTAAACACGCCGCGAAGGCTGCATGAAGCCTGCGGGACGAGTGGGATGAAGGCTGTCCTGAACGGAGTGCTGCACATGAGTGTGCCGGATGGCTGGTGGGAAGAAGGCTATGATGGGGCCAACGGGTGGGCGATTGGGGACGTGGTGAAACCCGCGACGAGCGAAGAAGAGGACCGGGCAGATGCGGAATCGATCTATCGTATCCTGGAGAGGGATATCGTTCCTCTGTTCTACACGCGGGACCGGCAGGGCATCCCTCATGGCTGGGTGCGTATGGTCAAGGAGTCCATCAGGACCCTGTCACCTCGGTTCAGCACCCGCCGAATGATGAAAGAGTACATCGAATGCAGCCTGGGGCCGGTTTGCAGGGCCCAGCTCAGGTGAGGTGGGGTGAATAGCCCGCCATTGGTTTGAAGGAAGACCGGGAGTCGATCTCTGATACTTCTGCCTCAAGGAGGAACAATGCCTGTCAGTATTCTTGGCATCAGCGGCAGCCCGGTGAAGGACGGCAACACCGAGGCCTATCTTTCGGAGGCCCTGAAGGCGGCTGAAGGACTGGGTGATGTCAGCACCGAGCTGATCCGTTTAATTGAGAAGCGAATCGGCGACTGCCGGCACTGCAACTGGTGCCTTTCCAAGCAGGCTGAAGGCTTCTTCTGCGGTCTCAAGGATGACATGTTGGATGTATACCCAAAGATCATCAACGCTGATGCCATTCTGCTCGCTACCCCTACGTACGGCGGCCGTCTGTCTGGCTACTCAGCTGTCTTCATTGACAGGTGGCGGGCGCTGGTTCTGGGCAAGCGCTATCGGGGAGTACTCAGGAACAAGGTAGGTGGGGCCATGACCGTGGCCTGGTTTCGGAATGCTGGTCCCGAGACTGCCTTGCTCAGCATAGTCTCTACCTATCTGATGTGGGGTATGGTCGTGGCGACTCCGGGAGAAGGGGGCTGCCAATTCGGCGCTGTTGGCGTCTCCAGTGATGGCGGAAGCGGCCGGTTCGTTCGTGAAGATAAGCTGGGCGTGCTAAAGGACCAGGTGGGCATGGCTTCAGCACGGGCGCTGGCCAAGAGAACCGTGGAACTGGCCCGGATCATGAAGGCAGGCCGGGACGCGCAGCAGACATCGGGGCAGCAGCCGCCAGGCTAAGCTGGCTTCTCTATGCGCCGCAGCCCGTCCGTGAAGGGCAGAAGGGCCTCCGGTATGAGCACGCTGCCATCCGC
>JAFGCL010000142.1 GCA_016932645.1 Dehalococcoidia bacterium
CACCAAGGGGCGGCGTTGCCAAGTGGTTAAGGCGAGGGTCTGCAAAACCCTTATACAGCGGTTCGAATCCGCTCGCCGCCTCCATTCAACGCTATGATGCTGCTTGGGCAACCACAGCCGCCTGTCATCCAAAGGCAGGAACCAACCGTTCGCAGCGGCGCATCCTGAAGCCAAGCTGCTTCAGAATATGGAGGATTTCCCCGTGCTGGAGGCGATGTTCCAATCGCGGTAGCCTTGCCTTATGATGGCCAGGTACTCCGGTGACGGGTTCGTTTCCTCGGACTGGTCGGTTCTGATGTAGGTGACTGCCTCCACAAAATCGCCGTCCTCAGTCACCACCTTCACATTCAGATGGTCATATGTCATGGGGTAGTCTTCGTGTTTATCGAGAAGCCTCAGGTCGTGTTCTGATATCTCATACAGAGCCCCAACAACCACGTTGCCCGTTGACTGCCTGATCGTGGCATAGCCGCCGCGCCATTTCCTGGACCAACCGGAGAAAACGAGCTTATAGTGGGGCAACTTCGCGATCAACCTGGGCTTGGCTGCGGGACAATGCTCCGCCATCTGTTTGCGGCTGAGGTTGGAAGCATAAGCGAAGTAGTACATCAGTCTAGGTGATCCTATCTCATTCGGTCCAGACACGGCTGGCGCGCTCCTACGGAGAGTCTTCGGACCTGAACAAATCGATGTTGCCCTTGGATGTCTCGACGTATATCTTGTTGCCCCCAGCTCCTATGGTCCCCTTGAGATGACCCTCTGTGGTGTCATCACTGGTTGTCATACCCCAGAAGGAGTGGGTGGCTATGTCGCCGGACAATGTACTTAGTTCGATGTCGGCATTGATGTCACTCGACAGGTACAGGCTTATGGAGCCTTTGGTGACTCTGATTGAAGTGCCGTTGACCCCGACGCTGCTGATCTCCGCCTTGATGTCATCATCAGATGTCTCTGCCACCTCCACTGCGGTGGCTCGCTTGATGGTGATGGGGGCATTCTCGGTCCTCGCCACCAAGACGCTTCCCTGGAGATTATCCACGTGGATACTGCCGTGTGACGTCTCCAGGGTCATGTTGCCTTTGCAGTCGTTGATTGTTATCCCGCCGTTGGAATTGGTGGCGTTGATATCTCCGTCCGCACTGACGACTTCTATGACATCGTCTGCGGTGGTCAATTTGGCTCCGCCCGTTGTCCCTTCGAGACGAATCTTGCCTTTCTCTGCGGTGATATCCAGGTAGCCGGCCGTGTTCTGTACAGATATGTTCCCCAAGCCGGCGGTGATAACGGTGTCTCCGCTTATCCCTGTAATCCTGATGTTACCGTCACCGGAGGTCACTTTGGTCAGTAGGGCGTTGCTGGGTAGCTTGACCTCGTAGTCCACGGAAACCTTGGCGTCTTTGGTGAGGAGCTTCCCCTCGATGTCCAGCCTGCCCGGGGCCTGCGTCACCTTGACGTCAGCTTTGTCGAACTCGGACTTGCTCCAGGTAGTCCTCCTGGTCCAGGTCAATTCGACGTAGTCCTTACCCCAAGCCTCCACCTTTATAGCTCCATTGATGTCGCCGTTGAGCAAAGTGACCACGGTGTCTTGGGAGAGACTGTAGTTCTCGGTGTGAGGGAGATCGGTCTCCTCCAGTCCCAGTGTGCCGCATCCGAAGCACAGGGGGACAACCAGGACGCCAAGGATTGCCAAGAGTGGCGCTACCCTTATGAGCATGAACTTCACCCTCCCGCTGGTGTTCTGACACATCCGCGCATTCCCAACGACCGTGCCAAGTCTAAGCCTTTGTAGTGGTCAAAGCAATACCCGTGATACCCGACGACGTGTCAACCGACTCCGGATCGGGTGGTGTGGGTGGGGATTGGGTATGGTTTAGGGTTGCGCCCCGTCGGACTTCACTGATGAGATGCGGCATAGTATAATGGCGCACTGGCGCATCTGGTGTGTTCACTCGGCACTGGGAAAGTCGTGGCTGGGAACTCTCAATGCAGTAGCGCCGAGGTGGCGGAATTGGCAGACGCAACGGACTTAAAATCCGTTAGACCTCGCGGTCTGTGCGGGTTCGACCCCCGCCCTCGGCAGACAACACCCCGCACGGTGCGGTCTTTCTGACGCCGCGGACTACCGCGGGTCGGTTGCCACGCGTCAGCACTCCGGGGCCAGAGATCCCGGAGGCATGTTCCTGCTCCTCAAGCAACGTGGACGTGCTGGTGGCTCTGCCGGGTGGCGTACATGGAGCGCACGCAGATCAAGATCGGAAGGAACATAGGATCGTTGCCGGGCGATGTGAAGCGGCAGGTTGCCGAGGGTCTATTCGACTACAGGTGCTGGGACGTTGCTAGGGCTGGGACTTCTAGTTGCTCTGCATCGAGCGCCCTCTGCACACCCTGGCGAAGCCTCTGGAGGGCTTCTGACAACTCACCAACATGGAGTATCTGGTCTTTGTTTATGGCGACAAAAGGGAATGCCGATTCGCCGCTGAGTATACCGGGCGAGATCATCACGTCCGTCATTGGCAAGAACTTGTTGTCGCCGTCAAGCGCCTGTGCCAGTTCCTGCCATAAGCCGACATGCATTTTCCCCTCGATTGTGTATGGTGGCAAGTACACTCTCGCGCTAAGTGGCTTCTTGACTCGCAAGAGGTGTCCTTTCGCCTCCTTGGCGCTGTTTCTATCCAGCGGGCTGGCACTTCTCTCGGCAACAAAGAGTATGCTTGACTTCCGCACGTGGCTGGTCAGGGCAACGTCCTTCGTCCCGCTGGTGTAGAGTATTCTCACTTCCGTCAGTGGCATGAACTCTTGTCCCAGGCGGTGGAGGTTGGCCACAAAACCCGTGTTCAGTTCATCTAAGAGGCGATGCTGTGCCACTAGATGCGCGGTTCCGATAAGGGTGCAACTGGCAGTGCAGACCGCCACATTCGTTTGCTTCAGCCTGGGGTCACTGGCCCAGTTGGCGTTAGTCCGCTCGGAAGAATCGCTTTTTATGATGCAAGCCCCCTCTGTGGTCTCTCAAGGCGCGGTCAAGTTGCAGTTGACTCGAAGAGCATCTGTGTTGGTGTGATCGAGAAGCGTCACAGAAACGTCGCTATGATAACCGAACCACGTCACACGGGTGTCACAGCAACCCCGAATATTCTCACAAACTCCTCTCTACATGCGAGGAGAACAACCGGACCACCTGCCCCCAGAGCGGATAGACATGGGAGTGTGGCATCGAACTGGAGGGACTCGCTAGCACCAGCGCACTAGGACTGGAATCATGCGGCAGAGTGAGTTTGGGAGAGATGAAATGGCAAATGGCAACAATTAGCAGGTGGCGTCAGAGCCAGAAAAACCCAGAGGTGGATAGCAGTCGCTATGTTCTAACCATCCTGTCGGAGATGCCGGCACTGTCGCCCGGTGGATAGCCAATAGGGACCCCCTATTCCCCTCTTTTAACATAGCGGAGGTAGCGTCTCAAGGCGGCGTTTCTCTTCTTAACCAGTCCTTCGATCTGGCCCATCTTCTCCTTTATTAACTCGTAGTTCTTGTCGGCTTCAACTTCGGTCAGCTTGATTCCCTCCCTCTCGATGTCCAGGATCATCTTCCAGGATTCCTTGAACTCCACCCATGCTGCCTTTGCTTTCTGTCCTGCCTTTGGCATTTGACTCCTCCTCCCGGCGCGCGCCTCACGCTGTTCACAAAGTGGGAATCCCCATTGACATTGTAGCATCCCGGGTTCTCGAGTACTTCTGCCGTCGCATTCAAATCACTTTTTCTGTCCATGGCAGGTTGCCGCTTTACTTGCTGTGCTATAATGTGGCCACGGTGCTTTCTCAGGCAGGTGGGGGTGACCGAGTGAGACAAGGGGGGGGCATTTTCGGCCGTGTTGTCCGGGCACTTCTCCGCGATTGGAGGTGTGATCATGTTCACAAGTGATTCCCAGTCAACGCGTCCTGGGTCAGTTGGACAGAAAACGCGTCAGGAGAACCGCGTCCAGGAGTTGATTTCGTCACTGGGGCGCGAGGACGTTACCGATTCACTCGTGGAGTTGGGGATACTGGCTGTGGCACCCCTCGTTCAAGCACTCAAGCACGAAAAGGATGGCTTGATAAAATTCAACGCGGCACTGGCCTTGTCCAAGATTGGCTCCCCGGCGATGGACCCTCTCCTCGAATCCATAGATTATGATGATGCCGATGTGAGGCTGGAAGCGGTTTGGGCTCTTGGGGAGATTGGGGACGAAAGAGCAGTTGAGCCGCTCGTCGAAGCGCTGAGGGACGAAGACTGGTATGTTCGAAAGCAGGCTGCCACCTCGCTCTGCAATCTGAAGAAACAGGAATCGGTGGCGCTCCTTGTCAGTGCACTGAGTGACGAAGACTGGTATGTTCGAAAGCAGGCTGCCAGAATCCTGGGGACAATAGGAGATGCCAGGGCAGCCAAGCCACTGGCCAGGACCCTCAGAGATGAAGATCCCGTTGTTCAACAAGAAGCGGCGGCAGCTTTGGGCAGAATCGGAGATCCAGGAGCAGTGTCGGACGCCATTCTGGCCTCGCTGAAGCACGAGGATCCCTTTGTCAGGAACGAAGCGGTGGCTACCCTACAGGAGAGGGGAGAGGAGGCGGTGCCGCCGCTGATTCATGCACTGATACACCGGAGAGATGAGAATGTGAAGCGGGAGGCCGCAGATGCTCTGGTCATTGTGGGCTCACCTGCGGTAGATGCCCTCTGCCATGTCTTGACTATCGACAAGAAGAAGATACATGAAATCGCGCGACAGATTGCCGCCTGGACCCTGGGAACGATTGGCGATGACAGGGCAGTGGAACCTCTTGGTAAAGCCTTGGCCAACGATACCAGCCCCGGCGTTAGACATGAAGCAGCAAGGGCTCTGGCGAGGGTGGACGGCGAGAGGGCGGTGGAGCTCCTTGTTGAGGCAACCAAGGACAGAGACGAAGACGTTCGGAAGGAAGCCAAACGTGCCCTGAAGATACTCAGGGCCAGAGACACCGATCAGGGGCTGTACATCACATGATCCCGCATTCGTCCTGTCACGGGAGTGAGGGCCGTGTTAACAGTGGCTGCTGTACCGTGGGCACATTGGGTGTCATGGCCGTGATGACCTTTCCGGGGGGGCTGAAAGGAGGTGCCTGATGTTCAATCATGAGTTCTTTCTCTCACGCACGTGGCGCACAGGCTTGGTGAACTTCACCAGGCAGAGGAAGATACCAGCGC
>JAFGCL010000143.1 GCA_016932645.1 Dehalococcoidia bacterium
GAGATGGTGTGGTTGGCAGCGACGTTGTCAAAGGTGTAGGTGGTGACTGCTCCCACCGAGGAGCCATCTACCAGGACATCGGCGACACAGTAGCCGGCAGCTGGCGTGATGGCGAAGTCCTGGGTAGTGCCTTGGCTCAAGGTCACTGTGCCGGAGGGCGATATCAGGCCACCGTCACCTGCGCTGGCGGTGATGGTGTAGGTGGTATAGGCGAAGCTGGCAGAAATGGTGTGGTCAGCCACAACGTTGTTGAAGGTGTAGGTGGTGACTGCCCCCACCGAGGAGCCATCCACCAGAACATCGGCGACACGGTAGCCGGGATCCGGCGTGATGGCAAAGTCCTGGCTGGCGCCGTGGCTGACCTTTGCCGCTCCGCAGGGAGATATCATGCCGTTGACGTGAGCGCTGGCAGCGATGGTATGCGTGGCAGACGCACCGAGGGCGAAGCTGGCAGAAATGGTGTGGTTGGCAGCGACGTTGTCAAAGGTGTAGGTGGTGACTGCTCCCACCGAGGAGCCATCTACCAGAACATCGGCTACGTGGTAGCCGGCAGCCGGCGTGATGGCAAAGTCCTGGCTGACACCGTGGCCGACTATTACCGCGCCGGAGGGCGATATCAGGCCGTTGGGGTCAGCGCTGGCGGTGATGGTGTATATGGTGTCACCAGTATAGGCGAGGATTGCTGTAAGACCTGCCACCAAAGCCAAGAGCAAAGATGCCGCAAGAGCCATCAATCGCCTGCGGCCCTTCTGCATGAGAAGCGGGTCACCGGTGTCAGTTCCCATCAGCCTTGGTGTTCCTCGGGAGCTCGGTTAAATGGGCTCCGAAGGCTTCCTTCCCTCTTTAATTCGCGGCAAGGGGTGTCCGGCCCTGCGCTTGGCGAGTTTGAGAAATTTGCCCCGCGGCACACTGTCTTGAGCTGCACTACGACAGCATTTCTCCAGACGGTCGCCGTGCCCAGCTGTGTCGAGAGTCAGAGACCAGTTCTTGAGTCGCTAGGGCAGGTGCTCTGCCAAAACGATCTGACCGCACGTCGATCACAGATGGAGTTCCAGAGAACGATCAAAACACCATGCCGACTTGAACAATGAACCACTTGAGTGACTCAAACTCCGCCAAACGAGACCGCACGAGACCGCAATCATGTATCTGCCAGAAAGCTCAACCTCAAGTCGGCCATGAGGGGCATCCACCAGAACGCCGCAGCACTAGCCGTTCTTTGTCTGCTGCTTGCCCAAGAGCTGCTAGCAGCCGTGACATTATACCATTCCAAATCCGCTGGAATACCGAGGAGGACGGACTGGTGACCGAGGCCCCCTGAGCCCATGCGGCCAGTTGTCGCTGGCGTCCAGGGAGGTTCTGCAGTTGGCCTTGAACTCCGAAAACGATTGGTGTGCCCGTGGTCGCGAGCGCATCGTTAACACTAAGAAGGGCACGGCTAGGAAGGCAGATGTCTCTACCTAGTATCATCCTAGATTCTGTGCCTCACGACTGAGCCCGATGCTGTTTCCTAGCTAGTCTTCTCCCAAAGAGAACAGCCAAGACAATCGCAGCCAAACCTGCCGCAATGCCGACGACAACCCAGACCCACTTGGCCGTACCGGCGGCTGGATTCTCCGACAAGATGGCCCAAATGCCAAGCTGGGACGCTGTGGCGCTCAGAGTCTGGTCGTCTGCATTGACAGAGGGATCGACATGCGTCCATTGGTTTGTGTTTCTGTCAATATAGGCCAGCAGCAGGTCATTTGGGTCTCCTCCGGCAATGGCCACGTCTTCGTCACTGTACCTGATAGTCAACGTCACGGGTTGCAACAGGACGGAGATGGCCTGACCACTGACATCCACGGCCCTTAGCTCGATGCATTTGCTTCCTATCTTGAATCCATCAGGTGCCGCCGGAATGGCCTCAACTGGCAGTTCAGTGACATACACCGTGGCATCGGCTGTTAGAGCGCCAGCTGGGAACTCGGCGACAATCTGGGTATCGGGGGTTTCTACTGTGCCTCCCTCGGCAGTCATGCCTTGCTGCGCTCGTTGGATAGGCGAGTCCGTAACATATACCGTCTTGGTCGCAGTGTCGCTCCCGGCTTGGCCAGATACGGTCAGGGAGACCGTATAGGTCCCTACAGACGCATAGATGTGCGTGATACTCCCATCTCCGGGCTTGGTACTGTCGTTCCAGGCTATGGCATCAGTAGCATCGCCGAAGTCCCATTGCCAGGAAGTAATGTCGCCTACGGAGCTGTCGGTGAACACCACTGGCTGTCCTACAGAGATGGTGGTGAAAACAGCAGCGAAATCAGCCTCAGGCTGACCAGAGTTGACGTCTGACGCCACTTGTTCACCTGCATCGGTGGTTCCAGTAGATGGCACGCACGTGGGCAGGTTGCCGCACTGGCCCGCTGCCGTCACTTGGTTCGAGAGTATTGACCCAGGTGAACGTTCGGAGGCCTCGATACTCTGGTGAGAAGTAGCTGGCTGAGGCGAAACTGGAATTGCTAGGCAGATTGCAAAGCCGACGCAGGTTGAAGCCAAGACGAAGAGTCTTAGAAGCCTGAGCATGGCATGCCTCCTCAGCTGATTTTCGCTGTTCTACGATGCACTGTCCAATTATACGTTATCTATGACGAGAACTGCACCACAAAGGTTCCACTGCCGCAATATGCTCATTGCCTAGGTCGGGGCGAAGTACCACCTTTGGAAGAGACCATGACTGCAACGCGCACGTGAGATTTGAGCAGTCTCACTTCAGTGCCGGGCCACCGGCACGACTACGTCTAGTTCGGAAGAACCGTACAACCCTGCCGAACGGCAAAGTGGGAGGTGCGATGACTATCAGGGCCACTCTATGACATAACACAATGATAACATCTCGGCCACGGTATTGACATTTGTCGGTCTTAGCAGCATAATGATGCTCTCTAGCAGGAGTGAAGCTCCAGACTGGACGTTTGCGGTACAGGGTGATAGTCCCGTCGGAGAACGACAGGGGGGTCGGTATCACTCCAAGCCTACAGGCCAGATCTCTGTGGTCGACCATTTGGTTTGCCATTGTATCGTGGCTTGGGACACACAGCTAGATGACACCGCAGCCGCATGGCTGGGAAGGGGGGTGACCTGCCAGTTGTAGTAATGGAGTTTTGCCCGTCTGTTGCATTTGTGATTAGTCCTTCGCTCAGATCCTTCGATATGCTGCTAACAGTCCTAGATTCTTACAGGGGGAGAAGCAAAAATGAGAAAGCGCAAAGCACTAACACTATTGGCGTCGCTGACGGCTGTCCTCATTCTAGTGCTTACCGGCTTCAGCGGCACAGCGTTGGCCACCAATGGGACCGATGATGCTCCTCTCGATACCTCGGTCGTCGTCGACACTGGCAGTGGGGAGGTCGAAAAGGTCATAATTGACGGCAAACCACCGGATGTCTTAGCAGAGGCGGTAGAGGACCCGGTGCCCGACATCGAGGCCGGCATCAATGTCATAGGCGATGTGCCTGCGTATGATTGGAGCTATGGATGCTCGGCTACATCGGCTGCCATGATGTTTGGTTTCTACGACAGGAATGGCTACACCAACATGTATACTGGCGGCACCAACTATGGCATCGCGCCTCTGACCAACGCTGTATGGGGTCACACAACGTACCCCAGTGTGACGTGTGGCGAGTGCCCTCTCAGTGCCACGCACCAGGGCGTGGACGGGAGAGCCATCAAGGGCCATGTGGATGATTATTGGGTCGACTACGGCGATCCAGGACCGGACCCTTACATTGGCAACTGGACAGAACACACACAGGGGGCTTGCACCGGCGATTACATGGGCACTAACCAGTCGGATGTGGGCAATTCTGACGGCTCGACTACTTTCTGGTATTACACCAACGGGGATCCTCTCTACGACTACACTGGAGCCGAACCAGGAAGCAGGGATGGCTGCCATGGGATGAATCTCTTCGCTGAGTCCCGAGGCTACACTGTGGTCACGAATTTCAACCAGTACATACTAGGCCAAGGCAGTGACCCTGCCAAGGGTTTCACCTTTGCCCAGTACTGCGCTGAGATAGATGCTGGCCGACCGGTGCTCATCCACGTCACGGGCCATACCATGCTGGGATATGGCTACAACACCACGGGTAACGTGGTCTACCTTAAGGATACCTGGGACTACTCGAGCCACACCATGACTTGGGGCAGCACCTATTCTGGCCTGCAACACAAGGGGGTCAGTGTTATGAGACTCACCCCTCTCCTTGTGACAGAGACCATAGCATACCCGGGGTCATTTGACACTTGGTCGGTCGCCAGCAACCCGTATTGGTGGCATGCGGGCGACTCAGTCACCGGCACCAGAACACTATCGCTGCCCAGCGTGTGCGAGGTTGGCCTGTATATGAGGCTTTCGTACAACTCTCTGAATGGTAATGGCTATGTGCATCAGTACCTCACCATTAATGGCCAGTGGATAGGTTCCTGGGACGTTTATCCAGGACAGACATCGGTCAGCAAGACATTCACCACGTTCTCCAACGTCTACGGTCCAACGTACACATTTGCGATCATAGAGACGAACACCGTGGGTAGCGGGCTAGGTAGTATTGCGATAGCAGCCGACAAATCAACTCTTAGGCTCCTTGGGGGAGTAACTGTCACGGTCAAGGAGGATGGTGGAGCTACGGCATCCGACATCATGGTATCAGATCCTTGGGGCTATGATACCGTGGGGCGCTGGGTACACTTCTCCGGCGGCGGTACATGGACGTCAGCCGTCGTGAAGGTGCAGACAGAGGCAAGCCAGCTTCCCCAGAAGCAGGTCTACAATACGTTTTCCATACCGGCTGGATATCCTGGCAGCACTGCCTTGCCTATTGCCATCACAGACTGGGGCAGCGTCACTACCTATGGGCAAGTCAGGATCATTGTCACTACCAGCACAGGGGCCAAGGGGATACTCATCTTACCGATTGTGCCCTACGTTTGATGTGCTCAGTGGCAGGTCTCAGTACTGACTTGGCACTAGGATAGGACGAACTCTCGGAGAGTCCGGCAGAAAGGTGAAGCGCGGAGGAGATGTACCTCCGCGCTTCCTTCTGGGTGAGCTGTGCAGCCAGACAACGACCCGGGAGTCCGTTGGCGTCTCGACCCAACTCCCGTGTAGGTGTTTCCAGCAAGAGCCCACGAGGAAACCGGCAGTGGTCAGCATGCGAGCTCGAAGGGGCGGATACGGATGAACAGACAAGTCTCTTTGAAGTTGACCCTGGTCTGCCTATCCCTGATTGCTGTGTTGGCCATCTCCTGCGCACGAAAGCCGTCCGCTACACCCACACCAAGCAACCTTGGAGAAAGCCGTCAGAAAGCCGTGCCAATCGGAACAGCGCTGGAAATGTATGCCTACCCCGGAGCACAAGAGCTGACTGTCCTGGAGGCCGGAGTCTATCAGGGGAGCACCGACAATGGGCAGATGCTACGTGTGAAAGTGCGCATTCGAGCCATACAGGCTACGGAATACTCCGCGTACCAATTCAAGGTAGTTGGGGCGGAAGACACCCCGCAGTACGAGATGCCGTACTGGCATAGGGAGATGGCAGCAGGCGCTATCTCGGTGGAGGAGTTCCTTTTTGACATTCGAGGCGAGGACTCTTCGCAGCTGTTCCTGCGGTGGAACCCGGCTGCAGGCGATCCGCGCTACTTCGCCCTGCAATAGCTTCCCGGGTCGCCATCACGGTCCGCAGGAGCCTGCGGGCACCGGGGCCTTCTCACGGGAACCAACCCCGACATGTTCCTTCGTCGTTCTGCGCTATTTGCGTGGCAAGTGGCTGTGTTGCAGCAGAGGTTCCATGGCTGGGATGGGCACATATCCGGGGCAGTCAGCTCTTGACAGTTCTCTAGTGTCCTCAATTGCCCGAATGGACTCGGCGTTTCCTGGACACAACCCAAGTTGCGACGGCAACCAAGACCGAGACTACGCCGGCGACTCCCACGACGACCCATAACCAGCGAAAAGACGTGGACGTCGTGCCGAATCTTGTCTCGTTGGACCACATCGACCAGTCTCCCCGACCATCGCGGTATCTGACACGCCAGTAGTATTCAACTCTTGCCTTCAGAACACCCGCCGGGATATGCACGGACGTCAGGTTCATGGTATCAACGCCGCTGTCAAAGATCGGGCTGGAGTAGTCACCTGTCACTGTGGTGATTTGCCACTGAGAGGCAGTATGAACGTCACCGTCGTCAGGATCGGAGAAAAGGGAGGATCGGAGGGATGGGTTTAGCGATTGGTCCTTCTCATTATCGGATGGAAGGACGTTGTTCGGCTGTGATGGGACAGTGTTGATGGTATCCCAGGCCACTGTCGCGCCCCGGTCCAGAAGCAGCGGTATCCACGTATTCACCGAGGCGCTGTTTAAAGGATTCGAACTCAGGTCCACCAGGCTTCCTGCTCCCAACCCTGGGTTATCTGCAAGTGGCTCCACGTCGCAGATCTGATTGGCGGTAATGCTCAGTTCGGTCAAGGCGGTTAGACCGGCAAGGGGTCGGATGTCGCTTATCTCGTTGTAGCCCAGGCGCAGGTACTTCAGGCTGGTGAGACCGGAGAGATCTGAGATATCTTCGATTCGATTGTGGTCTGCCGCAAGCCATGCCAGTCTGTCCATACCCACCAGAGGCGAGAGATCGCTGATCTTGTTGTAGTCGAGGCCCAGCCACTCCAAGCTGGTGAGAGCGGCCAAGGTGGAGATGTCACTGATCTCATGATTACCGCCGATGCCGAGCGTGGCAAGTCCAGCAAGGCTGGAAATGGGTGAGATGTCGCTGATTTGGTTCCTGTAAAGGTACAGGGTGTCGAGGTTGGTGAGACCTGCAAGCGGCGAGACGTCGCTGATCAGATTGTCTCCCAGCCCCAGGTACTCGAGCTTCGTGAGACCCGCAAGCGGCGAAACATCGTTGATGGCATAGTTCTGATCGAGACCGAGTCTTGTCAGATTCGAAAGCCCGGCAAGTGGGGCTAGGTCGGTCATTTGGCATCCAAAGAGATACAACCTCTGCAGCCCGATTAGTCCTGCGATCGGGGAGATATCAACGATGTCATTGTCACGGAGCTCCAATCCCGTCAAGCCGGAGCAGTACTCCAGACCGCTGAGGTCCGTCACGCCTCGTGCCCGAGCGTCCAGCCAACTGAGTGCCTGCACATCTGAATCGTACAATTGGCCTGTCGGTTTCTGGATCGCTTCTCTTATTGCCGCCTCAAGTCCAGGATCAGGGAACGTGATCGGAGTCGAGGCACCCTGCGCTGGCTGCAATCCCGGCACCCGTGTCAGAACCGCACCAGCAGAGACAATAAGGAAGAGGAGGATTGTGATCACTCTGCCTAGTTTGGACATCGGAATCCTCCCTGCAATCGAAGGAGGAGCCTGCTCAAAGCAAGCCGGCCGGACACCCTCAATGCGATCCATCGGTCGGTGGGTCGACAGGACTTGACGGCAGGGGTTGTCTGCAACCCGGTCAAGCACGGCAGGCAGTCGACCGGGAGTCCCACCTGGCTCGTCCATCAATACACTCATCATTGGGTTGCGACTGTTGCCTCTCGTTCGATCAAGGCTGCAACCAACCTGGCATTCTCAAGGGCACGCTGCTTGATGGCATTCTTTCTCTCCGCCAATTCTGTTTTGGCGGTCTCCTTGTTGCGCCACAAAATGTCGAACTTAGCCATGACTTCTTCAACCGCGAACTTGCTGCAGACGTAGTCTTCTTGGCCCAGAAGCTGCATAATGCCATGAAACTTGTGATGATACTGTATCCCCAACGTAGGAACCCCCATCGAAAGCGCAGCAATGTTGGCATGCATCTTGGCTCCGACAAACAAGTCGCATTGCCCGATGACGGCCTTCAATTCAGCAGCCGAGTAGTCGCCATCCAACATGATTACACTCTCCGGGTGTCTTGTGCTCTGAAGAACTTGAGAACAGATCATCCTATCGTCAAGTACCGGATCGAGGTCATGTGGCACCAGCACTACCATGGCGCCAATGCTCTCCACGAGGTGGTCCACCACTTGGGATATCCCTTCAACCCCGACGAAACTCAGCATATCGAGCCCTCTGAAACGACCCGCCCGTTTCCGTAGATAGTCGGACCAAGTCTCTGGCATCAACAACCTAGTGGTGCGGAAGACTGATTGGAGGCATCTCAGATACGCCGATCTCTTGGCCTCGGTCATCAGAATCGTCCAACTGACTGTCATACCGACGAGTGGGTGATGGCCCGCACTAACCCCATGCGCGCGCAGAATTTCTCTGGCCCTTATTTCTGGAGCAGGATCGAGAGCAAAAGCCGGATCAGCAGTGACGTGTATCCGAGCCGAGTCAACGCCAAGTGTAGTCAGGTGCTTCACTGAGATCTCTTCTCTGACGTTGGCCAAGGCCAGCCTGCGAAGAGCCTGCCGTACTAGCCATCTCGTTGACCTCGATCTGAATGGACCCGGCGACTGCGCCCACATCACCACTGGTCTTGAGAGGAAAGCGCCGATCAGGATGTCTTTGGAGTGTTCGACGACCGTGATCATTCCGAAATCATCGCTGAAAGTGTCCATGCTGACATCCACTATGACATCTGCACTGGCGTACTCCCTCAACTCCCTATCGCCAATTATGACTTTGGCGAGCAAGGGGATTCGCTTGTGCAGCAAGGCCCAGAACATAGACCGCATGACATTGGAGGATGATTTGACCATGGTGAGAATGGAAAAAGACTTTGAAGAGAATGTCTTGTTTCTCACTACCCTCACGCCGCAGTCATCAGCAAAGGATTCAGTCATCTGGATGTTTGTTGAGAACACAGCGTCAGGGATGTGCTCGCGGAGCATCATGATAGTAGACAATACGTGGGCAGAACTACCCTTGTTGTACACGCAACTCATGTTGTGAGCCAGCTGGCAGTTGGTGATGAAGATTGCTGCCATGATTTCGAACCTAGTCCATCGCTCTGCTACTCAGGCCAATCCACGAGAGCACGTCTTCTGCGCAGGAGAACTGGCCACCTGGGAATGAATAGGCATGCACCTTGGAGGGCCTGAACCGGCCATCTCGGATTCGCCCGCTTCCCTCCTCTAGTCCCTCTCTTCGCTGACGTAGATTGACGCATCGGGGCTGGCGTATATCAGGTCACAGTTCGTTGCAGAATCCAGTGATGTCTGTACAGTGTCAACCAGCGTTGGATTGTCCAACATGAATTCGTACATAGCGCGATCGTGCGCGGTCAGGCAGACGTAGACTGGATCATGCCCCATCTCTTCAGTGCGGATCAGTGTATTATCTTCAAACCCCAAGTCATCCAGTTGGACAGAATAGCGGTATTGCTCGAAGTTCTTCATCCGGCCTATTGGCAGGTCCGCAACCACCCACCCAGCTGTCGTCTCCTCATGAAAGAAGGTTGCGGAAGAGAGGTAATCTGTAGACAGACGATCGATCTCCTGATTACCGTACCTACATATGAAAACCAGCGGCACAGCGGCCACCAGGGCGATCACCATGATCGCCCTGGTGGGGGTATAGTGCAGCAACTTCACTGTGAAGTAGGCAATCGCGGGCAATAAGAAGGTGAAGACTCGCTGATATAGCTCGTGTCGATATCCTGCCCCGACAAGGATGGCTACGGCCAAACAAGCGAAAACGATTGAAAGCACCGTGACGTCTGCATAGCGGTTGTCTCTCAGTCGCCAACCCAAGAAAGCGCCCAAGGCAGCGAGTGCTAGGAACATCGCCGAGAACGCGAGACGCACCACCGCGACAGCCGCATGGGATGCATTCCCGGACAGAGGGCTGAGTATGCCGCTTTCGGTCGCCACATCCAGCCTGAACCCCTGCTCCACCAAGGTGGGCAGCCGCCATTCGAAGTAGGCAGCTGCCCCAAATAGCGACCATGCGACTATGAAGACGGCGGCCAAGATGGCCAGGTTCGGTGACCTCAGCCTTCTTGTGACGGTCATGCCCGCAACCACGGCAGCAGCAATAAGCGAGCCGAGGAGATGTGCTGGTGCGGAGACCGCAAGCAGCACGACTGCGAAGGTCTTGTGCCCGAAGGACTTGACCTTGTTGTTCCGCGTGGCTATGAGTGTAAGGATAGATAGCGCACCGATGACAAAGAAGAACCCAAAGGCTTGAGCTCCGGTGTTCTGAGTCTCGAACCAATTCGCCAGATAGAAGACCCACATTGCTGCCCAGGAGTAGTTGGGGTTCACTCTGCCAACAGTGTTGCGGAAGAGGAGGAATAGTGGCAGGATCATCACGGATTGCCAGAGGAACGGGATCCACGGTATCAAAGCAGTCAGACCCTCCACGGTAGTGCCAGATGCCTCAATTCCTGAGGCCCAGAAGATCCAGGCTATGGGCCAGTTGTGTTGCCACAAGTCATTGGGATTGAGATGTCCTTCACGGGTGATGTACTCGACGAATCCCATGTCACCGTAGGCATCATAAGAGAATGGCTGCGCTCCTCTCACGACTACGGGTGCCAGCCAAATGGCCACGATTAGAAAGCACAGCTGGAGAAGGAGCAACTTCCAGTGGTTCTCCCTGGAAGTCCACAGTACGGCTGAGGCCAACGTGAGAACGCCCACGGCAATGAAGAAACATGCGGGGAAGCTACTGACGAGCCCAAAGAAACCGACCTTGAATTGGGCCTGAACAATGCTGTAGGACCATAGCACCAGTGCAAGGACAGTCAGCAATACGGATATGCGCTTCGCTAGCCACTCCGATGCCATCTGGCCACCTGATCCTCGACTCATGGTTCTTGCTGCTTGCATAAGCTAGGGCACGCCTGGACTACTCGGGGAGGCTACGACGACCCTTGAGCCTCCTATTGTGCGTCCCTGACTGTCTAGTTGAGCAACGGACTCCAGACAGACCCAAGCCGAGTTCACAGCTTGCGCTTCACCTGATGTCGCCATCATGTCTGCAGTCCTTCATGAAATATTGCGAAGGTTTCGATGGCATGTCTCTCTTTTGACACTCCTACTGCCACGCCTGTCAGCGACGGCAGCTGTGCCAGATATGCCGAGGCTTCGACAGGCTTGACATATCCGGCTGCCAGTACGCTGAAAGCGATTACTTCCGTCTGTGGGATTGCCCGCAGGGCCTCTTCGCAGGTCTCTCTTGAAGGGCACATCTGGAAGCCTGCCGGGTTGAACGGGGCGGCGATTGCTACTTGACCGAAGTCAATCCCCCAGTGTTGAAACTTATCCACTAGATAGGGGAAGTTGCGAGTCTCGAATCCCGGCGTGATACGGCGTTCTGACATAAACTGCAGATGTGCATCAATGAGCCATCGCATGTTGAGGGCCAGAGCCATGTCCGTCACAACTTCATGCAGCATTATCGAGCCCAACTCAGATCTCTTGCCACCGGCAGACTTCAACCGGTACGTCTCATACCATAAATAACTCCTCAAGAGGCTGACTGGATCATTGCCTACCACCCCTTTCACTCCGTTGGCCACTGCTCTCAAATTGCCGGATAAAAGAACCTGCTTCCCCAGTCTTCTGGCTAGACCAGGGACTCCTCCAGCAAGGACCGCCATGCGAACGAATTCGTAGGCGTATGGCACTATAGCGTAGAGGCGCGGTTGGCGCTGTCGCTCTTCTCTCAGTATCCTAAGAATGGAGAGGGTGGTTTCGCTGACGGTAAACATGAAGCCGTCGGCGCCATTGTCGAGGGAGAGGCCAACAAGATGGGCCGCGTATCTGGGATTGTTCAGTTCATTCCCTCTCGATGCTGCCCTCGCCTGTGAGAGGTGGCTTATGCCATGAAAGGGATTGTCCCCGACCAGCAGCCTCTTATTTGTTGCCTCACTCTTGCTCATTGCTCGCCTTCTTCACATGAGCGATAACCCGTTCGACTTCGGAGGCCGTCTGAAAGCTCGGCTCAGCGCAGGTGCCAGCCGATACAGAACGAAGGAATAGCTCATCCTCGCGTACATAGTCCGTTCCCCCGATGAAGAAGGGGACATCATCGCCAAGATCATGCTTGTGCCATAGATACGAGTTGCCATTATCAAGATTCAACTGGACTTTGTCCTCATCCACCTTCATGTTGCCCTTGGATCCAGTCACTTTCAGTCCGATCTCAGGCATCCGGTAGTCTCCCTTGCACCAGGAGATCTCCACAACCCCGTTTACCCCTTCGTTGGACTTCAGACGGAAGGAGGCGGCATCTTCGGAGTTGCCCCCAAGAAGTGACTCCAGTTTGGTGCTCTGAACCTCCAGCCCTCCAAAGAACCAGAGCGCGAGGTCCACTACGTGGCATCCCAAGTCACTGATGACTCCTCCTCTAGAAGAGGCCGTCGACGCGGCCTTGGCTCCGAAGAAGTCGGAAGAGTAGGCGTATCCCTCAAAGGAAGTCAATGTGCCAATAGTACCCTCGTCCAGGATGTGCCTTCCCTTCCCGAAGGTAACCGAGAACCTCCTGTTGTAGCCTACCATGTTAACGCCGCCGTGGCTCTGTGCCAGATTGCACAGCTCTTGTGCCTCGGAGTAGCTAGAGGCCAACGGCTTCTCAACAAACAAATGCTGGGCAATGCTGTCGGCATAGATCGCCTTCACTATGGGGAAGTGAGATGATGCGGGCGTGGTCACGTACACTGCATCAAGTCTCAAGCTGCGGAGATCTCCTAAGTCACGCACTATCTCGATGCCCGGAATAATTCTCTTGCCGAACCGGCGAACCATGGAACTTATCTCGCAGAACGCTACAAGCTCCACGCTCCGCATGGTAGCCAAGATGCTGGCATGAAGAAGTGCCATCTTGCCCAGTCCGATGACAGCAACGCGTTTCTTCATGACGTTTTCTGTAGTGAATGCTCAATTGTACAGAGGTCAGGCCAGTTTTGTTCCATCTGAGTTGCACGACTCATTGACCATATATCCAACGGCCAAAGGCATAGCCTGTCGCCATGAGCGAGAGGTTCATGACGATGGCTGCTGCTTGAGGCAGACTGGTCGGACGATAGAAGTAGATCAGCCTCTGTACCATCGATCCGAAGACGAGTTTGCGAAGAAAGACACCCTCAGCCGCAAGCGGTTCGGTATTGTATTGTGACACCACTCCCTTCATCAGAGCCCTAGTGTGCCCTTCACGAAGGCAGAAGTCAAGCATATATCTCAGTCTTGCCCTGTTGTGTACAACCTTGTGATGCACGACGGCTTCAGGTCTGAAGATGATTCTGCCTTCAGGAATGCGGCTCTTGATTCGGAGGCACATTTCCGCTTCCTCTCCCCCAGAGGGATTGAACCTCTTTCTCTTGAGCTCGCATCGCCCCAACCTCGTTTCCCAAAGCCCCGCCTTCTCAAAGACTTCCCGCCGAAAGGCCATGTTACTTCCGGTCACGTTTCGAATGGCACCATCAGGTCGCATCATGAGACCCTTGTGCTCCGTGCAGCCAACAACAAAGTCAAACTCCATTGGAAACCACAGCGGAGGAGATCCATCGGGCCAAGCGGCGACTGCCTGACCACCCACCGCTACAACTCTGGGATCATCGAAGGCTGGAGCGAGGTTCTCCAGCCAACTCTCCTCAGCTACTGCGTCGTCATCGAGAAAGGCAACTATTTCGCCGGTTGACGATTGGATACCGGTATTCCGTGTGTTCGACAGTCCGGGCGTGCCCGTGTTGAGAACCACGCATATCTCGGATGGGAGCTCAATCCTGAGCCTGTGAAACAGATCCTCGTTGCGGTCAATGGCTAGTATCAGTTGGTGTGGCTTAAGCGTCTGGGCAAGGACGGAGTCCACTGCTTCATGGATGTCCTTCAGGCGCTCTTCAGTGTAGGCGCAAATGATGACCGACACACTGGGGTATTTCATGATTGTTCTTGCTGCGTGCTGTGGGAAGGGGACTGGCCAATCGTCAGGAGTCCGATATCTGCACTTCTCAGCGTGCCATTTTCCCCGCCGGTCCGGGATGCCAGGTGGCGAGTTTGAGCATGATTCGCAAGTGCTGCCATCCTACCTGCAGGCCAGAGAGCTTGCTCTTGCCTATCCGCTCTTCGTAGTGAATGGGGATTTCACGCACTCCAAGGTTCATACGGCTCACCTTGATGGCAATCTCCGGTTCTATGGCAAAGCCTCGGGAGCAGATATTCATCCTCTGCAGTTGGTGCTTCCTTATCCCATAGAGACCTGTCGAATAGTCAGAGGCATGGAAACCATACCCATACTTCATGATGGCCTGGAACGCGGCATTGCCCAGCCGATTCATGAGCGGAATGTTGTGCCGGCCTGTGCTTCGAGCGCAGTATACGGCTTCGCAACATTCAAGTATCTGGACCATTTGAGGGATGGCTTCCGGGGGGTAGGTACCGTCGGCATCGATGAAGATGACGTTCTTTCCGCGCGCATGTCTTGCCCCGGTCAGCATCGCTTCTCCTTTGCCGCGGTTCTGGCTGTGGCGTACTACTCCACAGCGGAATCGACTGGCGACCTGAGGCGTGGCGTCAGATGACCCATCGTCCACCACAAGTACTTCGCACTGGCCATCAACACATGCGAAGAGTCGCTGTAGCACTACGGGCAGACCTTTCTCCTCGTTGTACGCCGGAATCACCACGGTAGCGACGAAGCCTGACTTTGTGTCAGGCCTTTTTACCACGACTTCCGAGGGTGTCAACTCACTGAGTGTTGCGCTTGCCGCTCCAGCTGACAGACTATCGACATCTGCACGTGTGTTCATTCCCTCGTACCTCCCGTTTCAGCACGCGCCCACGGGTCTTCATGAACGTCCCAGCGATGCCAGAAGTCCCTCGTCACTTCAGTGCCAACACTATCAATCCCGCCTTGGCCATTGGCACTGATGAGCTTGCCACTAGCGCCGTACCTACATGAACTCTTCTCGTGTGACCTTACCAAGAAGTCTGCCCTTGACCATCGTCGAAGGGATGTCGACAGACTTGTGTATTGCATCAACCCCATAACAAAGATCCCGTTGTTCTTGTCAGTGCCAAGCTGTGCCAGTCCGTGTGCAGCCAGAAAACAACGAAACCGACCTCGAGGTCGGTTTCACTATTGGCTCCCTACCACCCAAGTGACCATTTACAGATGGCAGTTCAACACCCCCAGTGTCTGCTAGTTGGCCTTCAAGCTACGCTTCTCTCCCCGCCAGACCCATCTGTGGATCTGTTTGCGATTGCTCCAAGAACCTCCTGACCCTGCAGTCGATTGACCTCTACATGACCCTGGGTTCGGCAGCTGACTCTGACTGCGTGTCAGGGTCCACACTGCTGGCTTCAATATTCAAGAGGGGAATACTCCTGCATCTCTGCGATCCTGCTGTACCCCCCGGCAGCATTTCAGGCGCAGTACACATCGAAACCAGGGAGACAGGGGTATGCCGCTAGCCGCACAACACCACCGAGTTGTTCCAGCGCCCTCGCAATCAGGTACTCGATGGCTCGCCCCTCCTCCCTGTCCACCTTTTGACCAACCCACTGGCAGCCGAGCATTTAGGATCTCGGTGGCCGTCCGACCACGGCACCATCCGTCTCTGCTGAGCGATCTAGTAGACTTAAGAATATATACGATATTCGGTCAGATTTGTCAAGGATACTAGGTGACTCATGGGGAGTTGTACCGAAGATGGAGGCGACCTCACCTGGAACAGCCCTGACAAGTACCATGGTAAGAGCGGTGGGTCGTAACGTATCGATTCAGAAGTGGGAGAGACGAATATTAGACGAATCGGCAAGGATGAGCGACGGCCGCGCAGGTGCGGTGCTCATATTCGGATGCTCCTATCCCAGATTCTGCGTCGGTTCCTCCAAAGGTACTTCCTGTCATGGCAGACGCTACGGACCAGAACAGGTGTCTTTTCCATAATGGTCCTCGCGAGTGAGTATCTCTTCTCGTAGATGCGCACAGGCACTCTGGTTCCCTTGAATCTCTCCTTAAAGAATGCCAGGCTCTCTGTATCTGTGTATCCAAGATCAGCATATCTGTAGCCGGTGTTGCAGGCATCCTCAATTGCTGTCTTCCAGCATAGTTTGTTGGCATTGTCAGTGTCCTTCTCGTAGCTCCCTACTCTGGCCAGATAGCATGTCGTGGGAGTGTAGTGGCACAACAGCGTGACGATGGGCTTGTCGTCAAGCAAGGCGACGAATAGCTTCGTTCGATCCCGGAATACATCCAGTCGCACCATGATCTCATCTCTGTTGGGAGGTCTTGCCCCGCGCCGCTTCTCGTTTTCCGATAGCATGACTACGAAATCCTCGGCATACTTGAGCTCTTGATCCCAGAGAACCACCACTCCGCTTTTTGCCGCTTTCTTGATGGCCCTCCTGAAGTTGTCTGACCATCCTTTCCAGATGTTCTCTTGGAAGGGCAGTTTCAATGTGAGAACGTAGTCACAGGGTAGTCCAGTCTTGCTGTCGTATCTGCAGTGGAATCCACTATCGACCAGGGCCGCAGCAGGTCCTTCAGCCAGCGTGCCAGCCTTCGGGGGAGCACATGCCAGCCTGAAGGAAGAACACCTGCGAGAGTAGTGGGAATCAACATACTCCAAGAGTGCTGTGGTTGCGCCATGTCTTTCGTTGTCCGTTAGATCGCTCCTTAGTAGAAGGCCTTGTGCTCCGCCTCCGCTGCCGGAGTCGAGAGTTGAGTATAGTAGCCCGCTCTGTCTGACTATGGAAAGCACACCAACGAGCTGGGAGGAAGCAGTATCGATCAAGAGCGGGATGAATTCGTTTCCTGCGGCCTCGTGGACATACTTCCAGCCGAAATACAGACAGAAACCTCCGCTTTCGCTATCCACGAAGGCGTCCCAAGCCGCCTTGTCAGCCGGAGTAGCTTCTCGTACTCTCATACGGTTTCTTTCAGCCCGGATTTCCTGCCCCGAAGACAGTGCGAGATTGCTGATGTCTTGGCGTGAGCGACTGGTGGCCCCAGCCGCAGCCGGCTCTCGGCCAGACCTGATTGTATTCCTTTCTCGAGCCGGCAATCAACGCAAGTTGGCACCGCAGCAAGGGCTCCAAGTAGCCATGAAGCAGCCATATCTACCAGTTGACAGTCCCCGCTTGTTGGCACTATGATCCAATGCGGCTTGTGCTTAACCACCTGGCGAGAGTGGTGCGCTCTGCTGTCAGCGACGCTCTTGGTCCCGAAGGAGCGGTCTCAAGACCAGTGGTTACCGCATCGCTAATGGCGTGGAGAGGCCGTGAGCAGATGGTGAGTTGCATTGGGAAGATCCTTGAGCCTTTGCCGCTTCTCTTTCTGGGCAAGCGGAGTGCGGTGCACAAGTTCGCCGTAGGTGAGTCAGTGCGAGTCAAAGACGGGGAGAGGATATCGGAATCAGTACAGCCAGCAAACAAAAGGGATGGGTGCCTCTTCATGGATCAAATGTGGGGCTACTGTGGGAAGACGTACAAAGTGTCAAAGGTGGTGGATTTCTTTCATAGCGAACGCAAGAGAGAGAACTTCCGACCGCGGTCGCCTCTCTACATACTGGAAGGATTGATTTGTGAAGGAAAGATGAGCCACTTTCCGTTCCCTTGCGATCGTGCCTGCCCCATCCTCTGGCATGAGGATTGGCTTGACAAGGTGTAGAAGTACCGTAGACTCGGTGGAGTACCTCCATCACCGATATCTCACTTGTCAGCGAAAGGCGTAGCAGATGTGCCAACTGGAGTTCATCGAGGAGATTGAGCAAGAGAATAGTTGGCTGAACTCAAATTGGCAGCGCTTCACAAGAAGATGCTTACTCTTTCTGAGGTGGCCGAGAATTGCGGCTCGTCTCCCAATAGGGCGACCGCGTTGTTCTCAGACTGACGGCAAGATCTTGGGACTGGACCATGGCCAAATCCAACCGGGTGATATGGTAAGGATTCGTTCAACAGATGAGATCAGGAAGATGCTGAACGGATCCGGGCGAACACGCGGATGCTTCTTCATGCCTGGAATGTACAAGCACTGCGGGAAGGAGTATAGAGTCTTCAAGAAGGTTGACCATTTCTTCGATGAAACAAGACGCGGAATGTGCAAGTGCAACAACCTGTTCCTTCTCGAAGGGGCTCACTGCAGCAAACCTGCCTGTGACCGAGACTGCTTCTTCTTCTGGCACGTCAGTTGGCTGGAGAAGATCCAGTAGCTGACGCTATTACTCTGAGATGCCGCGCTTTCAGAAGCTATTGACATTGCTCACTGCTGGCCTGCAACCTTGTGCCTAGCATCCCGCGAACGCCGCAAGCGCAAGCAGGAGTGCCCCCGGCCGGTCGCCCATTATCTTGACCGTTCTGCTACGCTGCTGTGGCTACGATTGCGATGAGGTCTGCATTGTGACCTGTGCTCATCCCCAACTTTCCAACATGCTTGCCCCTTGAAGGGCGCTTGCTTGCTGCTTCTACCACCGCAAAACCCCCTGCCTTGGTACCGGTGCCATAGGGAGTGGTCACCGAGACATCCCTCAGCTCCAGAGCTGCGCTGGTGTCAATGGTGATGTTGATGGTTATCTGGTCCAGGCCATTGAGTTGCATACTATTGAATGTGAGGCTGTTCACCGTTATCCCTGGTCCGAAGTCTACGTTTGCCGCTCCGTCAAGGTACTGCCCGCTGATGACGACGGTGAGGGTCTGCCCCTGAGCTCCTTGACTGGGTAGAACGCTCCTGATAATGGGATGCTCGACAGGACTAATGGAGTAGTTCTCAAATGGCTGCATCAGCGGATAGTTGTCTTGCTGAGAGCCGCCCATGGAATAGGGGGTATCGCCAATGCCGTCGCCGTCCACGTCGTTTCCATAGTAGTTGCCCCAGTAGTTTCCCATGTAGCCCACACGAGTGCTTCCGTCATATTCATAGGTCAGCTGCCGAGGGAAGTTCAAGAGGTTTTCCTCGGTGGAGCACCCGTATGTGAACCTGAAGTTGTTGAGGTAGATTGTGTTGTTGACTGAGAGCCATGATTCCATGGCGTAGGCAGAGTCAAGGACGTCGTTCTCTGTTATAACATTACTTTCTGCAAGAGCCAGGTAGATCCCAAAGTAACTACCCAGAGTGTTCTTGGTCAACAGGTTGCATGTCGATTCATGCAGGTTGATGGCATACGTAGACCAGTTGATGATGTTGTTCTTCACCGTACTGTTGACCGTGTTCCAGAGCTCTATGCCAACCGTGGTGCTGTCCAGCGTCAGGCCATCGACGGTGATGCGGTCGCAGTCTACGAGTATGACCTGGCCCACATCGGGTCCGGTGACTGTAGCGCCGGATACACCTTCGAGGTAGACCAGGGGTTTGCCATTGACCGTGTTATCCTCCACCGTATTGTGTCGAGCTGAGACATAGAGACCGCTATGTGTGAAGACATTGCCGGCTATGACGTTCTCGCTAGACTCGGAGCCCAAGTCGAGACCATAGTAGCCGGTGTCAGAGAATGTGTTGCCCGACACTGTATTGCCATCTGAGCCAGCGATTCTAATGCCATAGTACCAATTGGCGGAAAGGTAGTTGCCAATCAGCGTGTTCGAATCCGAGTTCTCCAATTGAATTCCCGCGCAGTTGCTGATGAGGCTGTTGCCGGATATCGTGCAGTGGCTCACGTTCATGAGGCTGATTCCAGCGAACAACCATCCAGTGGCGTCTCTCACCGTGAGTCCACTTATGTTGACGCCGTCGGCTGTCACGCAGAAGACATCATCATCGCGATTCGCCGCTTGGACAGTTGTTGCTGCAGCACCGTGCTCCGATTGTATCGTCACCGCCTTGGCTACATTCACATTATCCGTGAACAGACCGTCCCCCAGGATAATAGTGTCTCCAGGGCTTGCAGAGTCCACAGCATCCTGGATACTCTCACCCGGATTCACATACCATGTCGTCGCTGCCCTCACCGGGCGCGCCGACGGCGGAACAAGCACGTAGACCAACGATAGACATAGGGCCAAGGCAACGAGCATGGAAACAAGTCTGGCTGTCATTATCCCCCCTTTGCGTGCGCATGCATTCCTCGCCTGACTTGCCGATTGGCATGCAGGCTGCGATATCACATCGGACAATAGCACGAGGAAACCTCGGCTGTCAACATCGGCTTTGGGTATGGAAAGGTGCGCACAATGACTGTCTGGGGCTGACTGGTGGAGCTAGCAGTAACTGGTGAGCAGCTCGGCTCGTGCGCCAACTTCTCTGTGTGGGACTCTCTGCTATTCGGCCACAGCTCTCCTCAGTGCCAAATCTGCATGTGCACCAAAGCCGATGCTGCCCTGATCGGTCTGGTCACCCGGTGGTTTGAGTACGCTCGTTGAGCCTGCCACAGTGAAGCCAAGAGCCTTGACGCCGGTACCTGCAGGAGTGGTGACCAAGACGTCTCTAACGCCAGGAGTGGCATCGCTGTCGATGGTGATGTTGACCGTTATCTGATCCAGACCATTGAACTGCAACTCGTTCAGGCTGAAGCTGTTCACCGTTATCCCCGCGCCGAAGTCAACGCTGGTCACTCTGCCAAAGTACAGGCCGCTGATGACAACGGTGAGGGCCTGCACCTGGGCTCCCTGACTCGGCGAAAGCGCCACGACGACGGGCTGTTCGTTTGACAAAGTGAAGGACCATGGACTGGTCCATGGGCTCTCGCCGATGGCGTCATCTTCCGCTCTGACCCTCCAGTAGTAGATGCCATCAGCCAAGGCCTCAGTCAGAGTGTATTCCGAGATGCTCAATCCTGCCTCGTCGCGCACCGGAGAGGAGAACTCAGCGTTGTCATCGACCTGAACGTGGTAGGTCATGGCGGAGAGGGTTGACTCCTGGGCCATCTGGAGTTGCTGGATGACCACTGCTATATCAGAGACATCGCTCCAATCCAGCGTAGGAGTACCGTGGTTGAGGATAGCCCCATTGGCTGGGGACAGCAGGGCGGGAGGTATGATCATGGCAGGCGTGGTGAACCTCAGGTCATCCCCGTAGGCCGTGCCGTCGCCCACTGCCTTGGCCCTAAAATGGTAGGTCACACCTGGAGAAAGGGCACTGAGCTCAATCGTGAAGGCACCAACGTCAGTCATTGTCTGCGGCGTTGTCTCATTGCCGTAGCTCGGCGTAGGTCCCCACTCGAAGGACACCTCCACTGATGATGCCGAACCTAGTGACACCAGATATCCTTCAAGGATGGCTGAGGCCGATGTGACATCACTGGCTATCAAGGTCGTGACGGATGGGTTAGCACTGGGCGCCCAGCCACTAGGATCCTGAAAGGGATAGCGATCCGCGACGGGGTAGTTCCCGTCCCAACCTTCAATGTGGTACGGCTGTGATCCATTACTGGGGTTGCCGGTGCAGGTGTGATCGTTCCAGTAGTTGCCCCCATCCACCGACCCGTTGTCCCAGCAGTTGGTTGTGGGCGTGATGCCGTCGGGAGGACTCCAGTCAGCAGCCTGACTCGAATCGCCTACATTGTCTATGAGGTTGTTGTGGTAGATCAGGTTGTAACCAGAGTAGTCAGTGAGATAGATGCCGAAGTCGGTGCCGTCCAAGATGCTATTGCCCCTAATGATGTTCCTAAATGAGTAAAAGAGCCACATGCCATCGTCTCCGCTCGAAAGCACCCTGTTGTCCTCGATCAAGTTGTCGCCGTTGTACCCCCACATTTCCATGCCATTACCATTGTTGCTGGCCACCGTGTTGCCAGTGATCTGATTGTGGTTGGCATCCCAGTGGAGAAGAAAGCCATCGTTTTCGTTGAACGAGACGTTGTTGTTCACAAACCTGTTGTTCTCCGAATAGAACAGGTAGACTCCGTCTTCGTTGTTGGAGCAAATGACATTCCCGCTGAAGGTATTGCCACATGACTCGTAGAGGTAGACGCCATCACCGTTGCTTATGTTGGAGTTGGCCACAGTGATATTCGAGCAATATGCTAGCGTCAGGTGCGTCGTATCAAGGCCACCTAGCACCAGATCGGACTGACTGTAGTAGTAGTACACCGGCTTGCCGTTGACGGTGTTGGTGCTGTCAATCACATTGTTGAAGACATCCTGCTGTTTCCACCCAGGGTCCACGTGGATTCCATAGCCACCGCTATTGACTATGGTGTTGCCGGTTATCTGGTTCTGGCCATCATATAGGATGATTCCGCTGCAGACGTCAACAATGGTATTACCAGTAATGACGTTGCCACTGCCCTCCATGTCTATGCCGGTTTCGAAGCCAGAAATGCTGTTGCCAGCTACAGTGTGACTGCCATCCTCTTCTTGTAGAGAATCTATCACAATGCCAGCGGAGGGACCACCACCCAGTATGATGTTGCCAGCTACCGTGCAGTTGTCATACCACTCTCCTGCAAAATGGCAGTCCTCTATGTGTATTCCGCACCCAGATGAGTTAGTCACCGCGAATCCCGAGACGGTCACATTCCCTTCACCCAGGTCAAAGTACCCTACGACGCTGGTAACAGCAGGACCGTGCTCTGAGACTATGGTGAGACCAGGATAATCTATGTCAACGCATTCTGCATAGACTCCGTCCCTGACGATAATGGTATCCCCCTCATCGTACTCGCCAGCACCGATTACAGCGGCCTGGATGGTGGGAAATTGGTCAGGCACGTAGATCGTTCGCGGTGCCGGAGGTAGGCCGATTGCAGCGCCATGATAGACATAGGCCCGACCCTCATCGAACTCCTCGTTGTCGTATCCGTAGGCGCCGGCTATGGTGTCATCATAGCCGTCACCGTTCACATCCCCCGCCGAGGCTACTGAACAGCCGAACCAGGCTCCCTCTTGGTCGCTGTCTGCTGTCCAGTCGACAGTGGCGCTGAGCCCCATGGAGGAGCCATGGAAAACGTACGCTCGCCCCTCCTCTTCATGCCCGTTGTCACAATACTGCTCGCCGACAATGACATCCGCATATCCGTCCCCGTTGACGTCGCCGGCGCTGGCTACACTGCCGCCAAACTCGGCAGACCACTCTTCGCTGTCAGCGTGCCAATCGTAGCTGGCGCTCAACCCCGCGGCAGACCCATGGTAGACGTAAGCCAGATCTTCTCCCGGAGCGCCAATGATGACGTCGTCATAGCCATCACCGTTGACATCACCAATCCCACCCACGGAACTTCCCAATTCGTACCAGAAGGCCTCGCTGGCGGTCCAGTTGGGGCTGGTGCTCAAGCCGGTGGCGGAACCGTGGTAAGCATAAGCCACAGAGCCTCCCGGAGCGCCAATGATCACGTCGTCGTAGCTGTCACCGTTGACATCACCAGCTTCACCCACGGAACTGCCGAAGTCGTCGCAGAAGCCCTCAGTGGCGGTCCAGTTGGGGCTGGTGCTCAAGCCGGTGGCGGAACCGTGGTAGACGTAAGCCACATCGTCTTCCGGAGCGCCAATGATGACGTCGTCATACCCATCACCGTTCACGTCTCCGGCGTTGGCTGCCGAATAGCCGAAGTAGGCGCCGGCTTGGTTGCTCTCCGCTGTCCAGTTGGGGGCAGTACTCAGACCACTTGCTGAACCATGGTAGACATACGCTCGACCTTCATCGGTCTCCCCATTGTCATAGCAGTAGGCCCCCACTATAATGTCGTCGTAGCCATCACCATTGACGTCTCCCGCGGTGGCTGCCGAATAGCCGAAGTAGGCGCCGGCTTGGTTGCTCTCCGCTGTCCAGTCGGGGGCAGTACTCAGACCACTCGCTGAACCATGGTAGACATACGCTCGACCTTCATCTGCCTCTTCATTGTCATAACAGTACGCCCCCACGATGATGTCGTCGTACCCATCGCCATTGACGTCTCCGGCGTTGGCTACTGAGTAGCCGAAGTAGGCGCTGGCTTGGTTGCTCTCCGCTGTCCAGTTGTATTGGGTGGGCGCAGGAGTCCAATCCAACCCAGCAGGCACAGGCTGGTCGAGGGTCACTGCCCGAAGTGTCGTGTCGTCAGCAGCCAGATTCAGTGGGTGCACGTCTTGGGGAGACTCATACGCAGTGGCCAGAGCCAGGACTGCTATCAAGCATGCAAGTGTGGCAATGAACTGTCTCCTGATACTCATCTTGACCTCCCCATGTCGTCAGTATGCTGTACCCATTCGCATCTTGCCAGTGGATGTGCCAGGACACGAGGGGAGTTCTGGGACAAGGCCAGACCATGCCGCGGAACCCTTGAGGAACCATTTCTCGCTCACCCACGCTCCTCTATTGTGAACGGTCGGATCCGCAGGACCGAAAGGCGGCGACAGGTCTTGAAAATGGGAGTGGCTACAGAACAGGAAAGGGACCTGCCACTCATCTTGCCCCCCATAAGTGCTGCTGACCAGTGGTTCTTGTGAGGACCGTGTTACGTGTAGGATAGTAACAAGAGGGGATGTTGTCAACCTGAGCGTCAGATCGCTTCTGGACGAAGCTTCAGTCATGGCATACCATGCTACTAGAGGGGCAACCCCCTTCTCTGGGAGCACCTCCGCAGGCAAGCTGACGGTTGGGACGGAGCACACTATCGTTTGACATAGTCCCAACCTCCCCCTACTATTCTGATCTGATCCGACGAGTGCCCTCCAAGATGACTGGTTGCGGGAGTTCGCTCTTCATTGCTCTGAGAGAGTGACATGGGGTTGTTGCGTCGTTCGTACAAAATGCTGAAATCATCCGGCGTGCTCAGGCCGGAGCTGGTTGTGGCCATCTTCTGTTTCCTCTTGCCGGACCTACTGGACAAGCCACTCTGGATGCTGGGAATAGGCATGGGCAGATTCGTCGGACATACACTCCTCTTCGTCTTCCTTGTTGCGTTTGTCTTCTTTCTGATCAAGAGGTCATACGGTCTGTTTGCTCTGATCGGAGGGATGGCACATCTACTGTCAGACGTCAATGGTATCGTGCCATGGCTATACCCATTCAAGAAGTATGACTTTCCACAATGGGAGTTCTGGGACACTCTCAGATGGTATTGGGTGGTTAGATGGTTTGTGGAACTGATGTTGGTTGTCCTGGTGGTATTTCTCTTGCTGTTCTTCATGTCCCACAGAAAGAATCGGGGCGATCTGGGACCACGTGATGATGAGGCAACTGGACGGACAGACAAGCCCTAGGCATCTGGAGTCCCCTGCAAAGCCTCCAATACCTCTCCATCCCGCCTCGGCCGCAATTGGCCGCAACCCGTCGCCAGCTTGGCGATGAAGGTCTGCGAAGGAATCGGCATCACAGTGACGACAAATGTCTATGAGGGGCGCAGAAGAGACTAAGTAGCAGACACTCACGCACAAGCAGGAGACGTTGAACCCCTGCCTCTATGTGGTCACTTTGGCAGGGGTGAGTCAATAGTGAAACCGACCTCGGAAGGTCGGTTTTTTCGTTGTTCTGGTTCGTCAAGAAAGGACGGGGCGCATTTTGACCCATCGAGGCTCTGAGGCGGAATTGTCAGATGACAGATTCTCGAACGTGTGTGGCCGGCCGGGAGTAGTGTCACCAAGAGGCCAGTTGCCGGCTTGACCAGGGAGGAGAGGATCAGAAATGCTAGCGCACAACTATGACTTCCCGCAGTCCCTAAGCCAGACCGAAGCCGCTGTTTCAGCAGACTCTCAGCCAAGTGTCGGCAACATCCGATCGACACACATCTCGGGAATGGTATCCTCCATCCGATTCATGGTGATGGTGCGTGTGCAAGCTTGTCTGCGGTGGTTCGAAGATCTTTGTGACGAGCCTGCTGAGGAGACGCAGTCTCTTGATGAGGTCACACTCACAGAGTCTGCGGATGATTATCTCAGTCATGCCGCCGGGGTCGACCAGCGAATCTGGTATCCCGGGCATTCGACAGAGGAATCATTGCCTGCAGCGGTTGCCAGGCCAGTTGTTCGTATTGTACAGGAACGGAAACCAGATATTGCCAGGACATTCTGGCCAAGATCCAACTTCGACTGGTTCATTCTGATGACGGCTGTGCTGGCCTTTACAGTGGTACCTTTGGTCTGGGCCATAGCGGCACTAGTCTTCTAGCCGCCATTGCGCCTTTCCCCGCTTGTGCCCTCTTGTCAGGGCGGATTCACTTCAACAACGCCTCGTTAGTGCTCGCTGCCCCGTTGGTCCCGCGTGGTCGTACGGCGTGTTTGGTGAGGCCAAGATCTGCCTGAACACGTCGGAGAGCGGCTTGACAGATGGTAGTCAAAGGAGTCCCAGTGGCATCCCAACTCGCATGACACAGGGAGACTGCAGACCTCTGACCACCCTGTCGAATGGCTGCGAATCTCCCTGCTGCCCGTTGCCCCGCGCCGCGCTTCCTCACTCCACCACGGTGAAGCCCCCTGTCTTCGTTCCGGTGCCGCTAGGGGTGGTCACCGAGACGTCCCTCAGACCCAGATCGGCGCCGGCATCAATGGTGATGCTGACAGTTATCTGGTCCAGACCATTGAGATGCAGCTCGTTCAAGCTGAAGCTGTTCACCGTTATTCCTGTGCCGAAGTCTACGTCGGTCACTTCGCCAAAATACAAGCCGCTGACTACAACGGTGAGGGTCTGCCCGCGAGCGCCTTGGTCAGGAAAGACATGCAATATGATGGACTTCGGCCCCAGCACCGTGAAACCGCCCACAAGGGTGCCTGTGCCATTGGGAGTGCTCACTGAGACATTCCTGGCACCTAGCGTGGACAGACTGCTGATGGAGATCTGGGCCGTTATCTGGGTGGCGCTGTCCACTGTGAAGCTGTTCACCGCGACGCCTGGTCCAAAGTCCACATTGGAGGCGTCGGTGAAGTAGTTGCCCGCAATGATGGTGGTGAGGATCTCTCCTTGGCCCCCGTGGTCGGGGCTCACTGAGGTTACCACCGTTGGCGTGGTACCGGGGTTGAGCGAAAGCCTGTAGCTGCCCGTGTAGTATCCGTAGTGGTCGCCAGCCAGAACGGTGTACTGGCCGGCTGTCGGCAACGATTGGCTGATCTCGGCCAGGCTGCTGCCGTAGACCGTCTGAAGCAGAGTACCGTCGGGACTGTACAGTCTGATCTCGGGGTAGAAGCTAGTAGAAGCAGGTTCGGCCATCCTCACCAGGACGGCATCACCGGCATTGCCAGTGAAGGTGTAGCTATCCATCTCCGCGTACTGAGTGATTGAGGACGAGATGGTCTGGCCAAAACCGATAGCTGCAGCATTTCCGGGATTGTTGGTCCTCTGGACAAACAGGCCATAGTCGCCGGCGTAGTATCCGTTGTGGTCGCCAGCCAGAATGGTGTACTGGCCGGCTGCCGGCAGCGATTGGCTGATCTCGGCCAGGTGGCTGCCGTAGACGGTCTGAAGCAGAGTGCCGTCGGGCCAGTACAGCCTGATCTCAGGGTAGAGGCTGGTGGCATGCTCGCCCATCCTCACCAGGACATCATCACCGGCACCGGCCGTGAAGGTAAAACTGTTCATCTCCCCATACAGAGTGATGGAGGTGGGGATGGTCTGGCCAAAACCGACAGCGGTGGCATTTCCGGGATTGTTGGTCCTCTGAACAAGCAGGCCATAGTTGCCGGTGTAGTATCCGTTGTGGTCTCCAGCTAGAACAGTATACTGGCCGGCTGTCGGCAGCGATTGGCTGATCTCGGCTAGACTGCTGTTGTACACCGTCTGAAGCAGAGTGCCGTCGGGGCCGTACAGTCTGATCTCAGGGTAGAGGCTGCTGACAGGTTCGCCTATCCTGACCAAGATGGCGTCACCGGCATTGGCCGTGAAGGTGTAGCTGTCCATCTCCGCATACAGGGTGATGGAGCCAGAAATGGTCTGGCCAAAACCGACAGCAGCGGCGTTCCCCGGATTGTTGGTCCTCTGAACAAACAGGCCGTAGTCCCCGGTATAATATCCGTTGTGGTCTCCAGCCAGAACGGTATACTGGCCGGTCGCCGGCAATGATTGACTGATCTGGGCCAGGCTGCTGCCATAGACGGTCTGAAGCAGAGCGCCGTCGGGTCCGTACAGTCTGATCTCGGGGGAGGCGCTGGTATAGTCGGCTATCCTCACCAGAACGGCGTCGCCGGCATTGGCGGCGAAGGTGTAGCTGTCCATCTCCGCATACAGGGCGGTGGAGGCTGCAATCGTCTGGCCAAAACCGATAGCAGCGGTGTTTCCCGGATCGTTGGTCCTCTGGACAAACAGGCCATAGTTGCCGCTATAGTACCCGTAGTGATCGCCAGCCAGGATGGTGTACTGGCCGGTTGTCGGCAAGGATTGACTGATCTCGACCAAAGTACCGGCGTAGACGGTCTGAAGCAGAGCGCCGTCGGGACCGTACAGTCTGATCTCGGGGTAGAGGCTGCCGGTAGGTTCGGCTATCCTCACCAGGAGGGCATCACCGGCATTGGCGGTGATGGTGTAGCTGTCCATCTCCGCATACAGAGTGAGGGATGTAGAGATGGTCTGGCCAAAACCGATGGCAGTGGCATTTCCCGGATTGTTGGTCCTCTGGACAAACAATCCATAGTTGCCGGTGTAGTACCCGTTGTGGTCGCCAGCCAGGATGGTGTACTGGCCCGTTGTCGGCAACGATTCACTGATCTCGGCCAGGCTGCTGTCGTAGACAGTCCGAAGCAGAGCGCCGTCAGGCCCGTACAGTCTGATATCGGGGTAGACGCTGGTGTAGTCGGCTATTCTGACCAGGACATCATCGCCTGCACTGGCCGTGAAGGTGTAGCTGTCCATCTCCCCATACAGGGTGAGCGAGCCCGAAATCGTCTGACCAAGAGTGAAAGGAGTGGTATTTCCCGGATTGTTGGTCCTCTGGACAAACAGGCCATAGTTGCCGGTGTGGTATCCGTTGTAGTCGCCAGCCAGAACGGTGTAGAGGCCGGTTGTCGGCAACGATTGACTGATCTCGGCCAGGCTGCTGCTGTACACGGTCTGAAGCAGAGTGCCATCAGGGCCGTACAATCTGATCTCGGGGTAGATGCTGCCGGCAGGTTCGCCAATCCTCACCAGGACGTCATCGCCGGCATTGGCGGTGAAGGTGTAGCTGTCCATCTCCCCATAGAGGGCAATGGAAGTGGTAACAGTCTGGCCGAAAGTGAAAGGAGTGGCATTTCCCGGATTGTTGGTCCTCTGGACAAACAGGCCATAGTTGCCGGTGTAGTAGCCGTTGTCATCGCCAGCCAGAAGGGTGTACTGACCGGCTGTTACCAACGATTGACTGATCTCGGCCAGGCTGCTGTTATAAACGTTCTGAAGGAGAGTGCCGTCGGGACCATACAGTCTGATCTCGGGGTAGAGGCTGGTGGAGTCTGCCATCCTTACTAGGACAGCGTCACCAGCACTGACCGTGAAGGTGTAGCTGTCCATCTCCGCATACAGGGCAATGGAGGTAGAGACGATCTGGCCAAAACCGATGGCAGTGGCGTTTCCCGGATTGTTGGTCCTCTGAACAAACAGGCCATAGTTGCCGGTGTGGTATCCGTTGTAATCGCCAGCCAAAACGGTGTACTGGCCGGTTGTCGGCAGCGACTGACTGATCTCGGCCAGACTGCTGCCGTACACGCTCTGAAGCAGGGTGCCGTCTGGCCCGTACAGTCTGATCTCGGGGTAGAGGCTGCCGGCAGGTTCGCCAATCCTCACCAGGACGGCATCACCGGCGTTGGCGGTGAAGGTGCAGCTGTCCATCTCCGCATACAGGGTGATGGAGGTGGAGATGGTCTGGCCAAAACCGATGGCAGTGGCATTTCCCGGATTGTTGGTCCTCTGGACAAACAGGCCATAGTTGCCGGTGTAGTACCCGTAGTGTTCGCCAGCCAGAACGGTGTACTGACCGGCTGTCGGCAACGATCGAGTGATCTCAGTTAGGCTGCTATCGTAGATGGTCTGAAGCAGAGCGCCGTCGGGTCCGTACAGTCTGATCTCGGGGTAGAGGCTGGTGGAGTCTGCCATCCTTACTAGGACAGCGTCACCAGCACTGGCCGTGAAGGTGTAGCTGTCCATCTCCGCATACAGGGTGATGGAGCCAGAAATGGTCTGACCAAGAGTGAAAGGAGTGGTATTCCCGGGATTGTTGGTCCTCTGAAGAAACACGCCATAGTTGCCGGTGCGGTCTCCATAGTGGTCGGCAGCCACAACAGTATACTGGCCGGTTGTCGGCAACAATTGACTGATCTCGGCTAGACTGCTGCCGTAGACGGTCTGAAGCAGACTGCTGTCCGGTCCGTACAATCTGATCTCGGGGTAGAGGCTGCCAGCAGGTTCGGCCATCCTTACCAGGACGACATCGCCCGCGCTGCCCGAGAACAAATAGGTATCGGTTTCACCGGCAGAGTTTATGGCACCCTGGATGGTGTCACCAAAGTTGATCGACACAGGGTCTGAACTCTGCCCCTCTCCTTCGGGTGGGTTCACTCTCTCGGTGGCAGTCACGTCCAAATGTGCCGCCTCGTCTTGCTCGCTGGTTGAAATCGCAGATTGCGCATCCTCTCCGGCGTCACCCTGCCCCGACACCATCGAGGGCTGCGGCGCGGTGGGTGTTTCAGTAGACTGTGTCCGATGATAGATGGTCAAACCGGCGAGCAGCAATGCCAAACACAGGAACAGGGGCACCAACACGAAGGCTGAACGTCTCATCTGCGACCTCCTCTAGCACATGATTTTGGCATCAACGACAAGCCGCGCATGCCAGCTCAATCTCAGGTTGCCACTCGACGGAAAGGGACAGCTTGTGATGGCTGGGTGCGGCAGTTTGGAAGATTGAACCAATGGCCGAGACATATTCGCCCCCCCCCCGTGGCTTCCATGGAAGTTCTGACCTGGATGGAAGCCTGACCGAAATACTGATGGGACAATACCACAGGCAATCTCACGCTGTCAACATCACCGAGAAGACCGGCCCACGCTTTGTACATCTGATGATTGTCAAGGAATACTCAAGGTCACCATAACCTGCTCTTGGCGCAAGAGCCCGACAAATGTCGCCAAGCCAGGATTTGCCAAGCGGGCTACATTGATGCTGATGCCCCTTGGTAGGCGTCTATCGGCTCACTCCAACACGGTGAAGCCTTCTGTCTTTGTTCCGGTGCCACCAGGGGTGGTCACCGAGACATCCCTCAGACCCAGCTCGGCGCCAGCATCAATGGTGATGCTGACCGTAATCTGGTCCAGACCATTGAACTGCAATTCGTTCAGGCTGACGCTGTTCACCGTTATCCCCTCGCCGAAGTCTACGGTGGTCACTCCGCCAAGGTACAGGCCACTGATAACAACGGTGATGGTTTGCCCGCGAGCGCCCTGACTCGGCGAAATCCCCATGATGACCGGCTGGTTCTGCAGCACCGTGAAGGACCACGGAGTGGTCCATTCACTCCTCTGATTACCAGCATCATCCTCTACCCTGACCCTCCAATAGTAGGTTCCATCAAGAAGAGCTTCAGGCACGGTGTATTCCGAAGTGGTCAGGCCTGCTTCCTCCCGGACCGGAGATGAGAAATCGGCATTGTCGTCCAGCTGAAGATGGTAAGTGATGTCTGATGGCCCTGACTGCTGAGCGATCTGAAGCTGTTGAATGGCCACTACGACATCGGAGACATCGCTCCAATCCAGCCTGGGAATGCCGTAGCTGATGGTAGCTCCATTGGCCGGGGAGAGCAGGGTGGGAGGTATGATCATGGCACTGGGTGCCCAGCCATCGGGATCCTGGAAAGGATAGTGGTCCAGCGCAGTGGCATCACCAGCAAAACCCTCTATGTAGTATGGCTGTGATCCATCGCTCGGGTTGCCGGTGCAGCTGTGATCACTCCAGTAGTTGCCCCCATCGACAGCACCGTCGTCCCAAGAATTCGTCACGGGCGTGGCTCCATCGGGTTGACTGTAGTCCCCAGCCTGGCTTATATGACCTACGTTGTCAATGAGATTGTTGTGATAGATCAGGTTGTAGTCGCAACCCCAGAATAGATAGATCCCCCATGAGGTGCTCCCAGATACAGTATTGCCGCTGATCACATTGTTGTCTGAGTATCGCAGGTACACTCCGATCCCATCGCTGGACAGCACGGTATTGCCCGTCACGAGGTTCCCATCGCTGTAATCCCAAAGGTATATGCCGTCCGTGTTGTGAGTGACCATATTGTCTATGATTTGATTCCCGTCAGACCCTGACAGGTAGATGCCATCCCTCCGGTTGAAGGACAGAGTGTTGTTGGTGATCGTGTTGTTGTGCGACCAGAGGAAGTAGACCCCATCCTCGCTGTTCGAAGATATGACATTGCCACTGAAGCTGTTGCCATCCGAGTAACGCAGGTAGACGCCATCACCATTGCTAATGCTGGAATTCCTCACAGTAGAGTTCGAGCAATAGGCCAGTGTCAGGTGTCCAGCATCTAGGCCATCGAGCACGAGACCGGATTGATCATAGTAGTAGTACACGGGCTTGCCATTCACGGTGTTAGTTGTGTCGATGATATTGTCGAAGTCGGTCTTGGCACTCCCAAGCACACGAATGCCGCGCCCGGTGCTCTCTAGGATCGTGTTCTGTGTTATCTGATTTGTGCCGCCAGACACCGAGATGGCCATATCGTTTCCGACCAGGGTGTTGCCGGTGACGATGTTATAGCCACCACCGCTCGCCAGCTTGCCAACACTTATCCCAGTCTCACTGTTCGAGACGGTGTTATAGGAGATGATATTGCCTCCGTCATTTCCGACTTCTATGCCCCATTGCGTGCAGGAAGATATGTGGTTGCTCGAGATTGTACTGCTGCTGCCCGAGAAGCTCAGCATTATGCCCTGTGCAGATCCCGAAATGGTGTTGTTGGTAATCCAGTTGTTGCTGGAGTCCCACATGTCGATGCCATGGGCATTGGACAACATGGTGTTGCCCGTTATGGTGTTGTTATCAGTGTCATGTAACCATATGCCATACGAGCCACTTGACAATATGTAGTTGTCTTTGATGGTGGCACAGTCACTGTCTAGCGCACCCTGAATGCCATAGTAGTTGGAGAGTATGATGTTGCCGATGATGGAACAGTTGGTGGCGTCCCAGGGATATATCTCTATTCCTATGCTTCCCAAGGCTGAGGCTCCCGTTACGGTGAAACCGGATATAGTCACATCTTCTGCCCTTATGGTGAACACATCGCTGCTTATGCTCGGAGCCTGCACTGCTGTCGTCTCCGGGCCATTCTCCGACCTTATGGTCAGGTTGTCCGTGCTTACGGTCACGCTCTCGGTGTAAGTGCCGTCCCTGACAATGATGGTGTCTCCGGGGCTGGAGCCAGCCAACGCTGCAGTGATGGTCGGGTAGTCGTCGGGGACGTAGATGGGTGGTGTCGGCGGGAGTCCGCTCACGGAACCATGGTAGGCATAGGCCCGTCCCTCATTGCTCTCGCCGTTGTCATATGAATAGGCTCCCACGATAATGTCAGCGCAACTGTCGTCGTTGACGTCCCCGGCTGTAGCCAGCGAACAGCCAAAATAGGCGGACGCCTGGTCGATGTCCGCCGTCCAGCTGGCGATGGCATCCAACCCAGCACCCGAGCCTAGATAGGCATAGGCCCGGCCTTCATCTGACTGTCCGTGGTCGTACTGGTAGGCACCGACGACGACATCAGCATATCCGTCAGCATTGACATCGCCTGCCGTTCCCACCGAGTAGCCGAAATAGGCATACACTTGATCGCTCTCCGCCGTCCAGCTTGGAGCGGCGTTGAGTCCAACAGAAGAGCCCTGGAAGAGATAGGCGCGCCCTTCGTTGCCCTCTCCATTGTCATATGTGTAGGCTCCGACGATGACGTCATCATAGCTATCACCATCCACGTCGCCGGCCGTTCCCACCGAGTAGCCGAAGTAGGCATCGGCTTGGTCGCTCTCTGCCGTCCAGTTGGGAGTAGTGCTCAGGCCGGAGGCAGATCCACAGTAGACGAATGCCCGGCCTTCGTTGCTCTCCCCATTGTCATAC
>JAFGCL010000144.1 GCA_016932645.1 Dehalococcoidia bacterium
AACCAGATCTCCTGGAAACCCGGCACCGATTGACCGACCCCCACCAGAGAGATTCTCATCCTGATCCTCCTTCCTCTATTACCGATCCCGATCTCGATCACTTTGCGTCGCCAATCTAGCACTTTTCGGCGCTATTTGCGAGCCCTGCGGCTCTGCTTAGAGAGGCCAGACGCAACAACAAGAGTGGGCCAAATCCGGATTATGATCTGGGCGGTGAACGTCCGAGGGAGAACCTCGAAGACCTGCACCTTATTTGCGGGCTTTCGCGGGTAGACATGAAAATCGTGGGCGCTATTGAACTTGAGCCAACCACCTTCTGTATTCAGGGTAGGTGGTCGGAGAAAGATACTCAGCCGGGCTACCGGGAAAAGGGCAATTGTGGATGGCCTGCGAACTTTCGCGTCACTGTTGCTTTGCCGCCGCAGACTCCTGCAAGCAGGCACATGGTGGGCTATAGTGCACGATATCAAGAACCAAACCCTTCGAACTGGCCTTCAGTTTGTGATAGCGATGCCATTCGTTGGTGTGAGGCTTTCGGCTTCTCCAGCGCTTTCTCCGTCCTGCCTAAGTGGTAATCCGTGCCCCCCCCGGAACATGCTGCAACCTCAGCCCCCTGTCATTTGTTGGCCGACAGGAAATGCAGGGTCTCGCCGGTGACGTCTAGCGCCGCCTCCATCATCGCCTCGGACAGCGTGGGATGTGCATGGATGGTTGAAGCGACGTCCTGTGGAGTGACCTCGAGCCTCATGGCGAGTGTGGCTTCCTGTATCAGGTCTGCTGCGTGGGGACCGATGATGTGGACGCCCAGCATCTGACCGTACTTCATCTCGCTGACCACCTTGATGAAACCGGTTCTTTCACCAAGAATCGTGGCCGTGGCATTGGCGGCGAAGGGGAACCTGCCTGTTCGTACCTCGTAGCCCTGGGCCAGCGCTTCATCTTCGGTGAGGCCGACGCTGGCTACCTCCGGGGTGGTGTGCACGCAACGGGGCACCGCCGTGTAGTCGATCTCCGACTTCTTCCCCATGGCATTCACGGCGGCAATTCTCCCCTCCGCCAGGGCAACGTGGGCAAGCATATGGCCCCCAACCACATCCCCGGCAGCGAACAGGCCGGAGACATTTGTCTCCATCATCCTGTTGACCCCGATGGCCTCGCCGGTCACTGCGACGCCAACCCTGTCCAATCCAAGGTTCTCGACATTGCTTTGCCGTTCATCAGCCGCCAGCACGTACTGGGCCGAAAGGGTGGTGTCTTTGCCCTTGATGGTCAGGACGATCTTGGGTTCACCTCCATCGCCCTCTTCAACTGCCCTCACATCAGCCTCAGTGTGCACTCTCACCTTATCCTTGCGCATTTCCCTTTCGAGGAGGGCGGCAGCCTCTTTGTCGAACCCGGGGAGTATCTGGGCCGACCTCTCCAAAACACTGACGCTCGTGCCCAGCTTCGCGAATACGCCGGTGTAAGCGAGGGCAATTGCGCCGCTGCCAAGGACAATCATAGAGCGGGGGATTTCCTTGAAGTCCAGAGCGTCGTCTGTGGTGATCATCTTCTCACTCCCCGCAACGGAAGGCAGCCTCCAACTGGAGCCGGCCGCGATGATCACCTTTGGCGCCGTCAGACGCTGCCCCGAGCCATCCTGCATCTGCACGTCGACTTCCGAAGGCGAAAACAGTCTCGCTTTCCCCATAATGACCTCGACGCCGTTCTCTCTCATCAGTAGCTCCACTCCGCCCACGACGGTCTTCACTACAGTATTCTTGCGTTGCATCATCTTGGCGAAATCTACGCCGCTTACCTCCAGGCCCACCCCATACTCTTTAGCCTTCTTGACCAGCTCGAGGAACTCCACTCCCCTGACCAGGGCACGGGTGGGGATGCAACCCCGGTTCAGGCACGTTCCCCCCAGGGCGTCCCGCTCAACCAAAGTCACCTTGCCGCCGAGCTGCCTGGCTCTTATAGCAGCCACGTAGCCGGCGATGCCGCCGCCGATGATCACCAGGTCTCTCTGTTCCATGAAACCCTCCCGCCTTTCCGGTCAGTCCGCTCTCAGATCAAACGAATAGCAGCATGGGGTTCTCCAGCAGGCGCGTTACCTGAACCATGAATCGCTCCGCCGGAGCGCCGTCAATCACCCTGTGGTCATAGGTGAAGCTGTAGGTCATGACCGGCCTCGCCACCACTTGCCCCCGCCTCACCACCGCTCTTTCGGTGATGGCCCCGGTGCCCAGTATGGCCGACTGCGGCTGGTTGATAATGGGCGTTAGGAAACTCCACCCTCCCCCAACTGTCCCCAGGTTGGTAATAGTGAAGGTGCCTCCGCTGACATCATCCGGCATAAGCTTTCCCGCCCTGGCCTTGTCTACCAGCGACTTGACCTCGCGGCTTATCTCAGGCAACGGCTTGCGGTCGGCGTTTCTCACCACGGGAACGATCAGACCGCCTTCAAGCCCTGCCTCCAGCGCCACCGCCACCGCCACGTTGATGTCCTCCCACACCTTGATCTCGTTCTCCATCAGGCTGGAATTTATGATAGGGTTGTCCTTCAGGGCCCGGGCGACGATGAAGACGAAGATGTCCGTGTAGCTGATCCGTGTGCCGAGGCTCTTCTCTTGCTCCAGCAGGGTGTTCCGGAGCTTGATCAACTCGGTCGCGTCTATCTCGCCCATGGTGGTGAGCTGGGCCGCCACCGATAGGCTCCGGTGCATATGTTCTGCAATGGCCGCTCTCATGCCCTTGAGCGGGATGGTGGCCTTGACCCGGTGGCCCGCATACACCTCCGTCCGGGGGGTCTCTGTCCCCTGCTTCCTGGCTTCGATGGCCTTCTCGATGTCCTCTCTGACAATCCTGCCCCCTGGTCCGCTGCCCGACACCCGGGTGATATCGATGGCATGCTCTTCGGCCATCTTCCGGGCCACCGGCGAGATACGAACATGCTCCCTCTCCGCGCCTGCTGTCTCTGCCCGGCAAGGCGCCTCCGCGGCACATGGCGGTTGGATCTCGGCATCACTGCCGTACATCTCCCTGGGCGGTTCTCTCTGCAGGGCCTCCAGTTCTTCCTTCGATTCCGCCAGCAGTCCCACCACGCGCCCCACGCGCACCTTTTGGCCCTGCTCCACCAGGATGTGAACGAACCCCCCGGCCCGGGCCTCCACGGTGTAGTTGACCTTCTCCGTCTCTATCTGCAGGAGCGCCTGGTGCTCTTCGGCCCATTCTCCTCCGCCGACCAGCCAGCTGACTATGGTGGCCTCATTCATGGTCATCCCCAGCTTGGGCACCGCTATATACACTGCCATATCTGTCTTCCTCCGTTCTTCGCCGTCGCTGCCTGAACCCTGCTTCGCAGCCTCACCTGGCCGCATTCCCGGACAACATCTCCTGATACTCGGCAGCCGACATGAGCCTCTCCAGTTCGGTCGTATCGATCAGACGCATCACGATCATCCAGCCCTTGCCGTAGGGATCCTGATTGACCAACCCTGGCTCGCTCTCAAGCGCATGGTTCACTTCAACCACCTCGCCGCTGGCCGGACTGTAGAGATCGTTGGTGGCCTTGACCGATTCGATGACGCCAAAGGGCTCCATGTGAGACGTTGGCGTTCCGACTTCCGGCAAGCCGACAAAGACCACGTCCTTCAGTTGCTGCTGGGCGTACTGCGTGATGCCCACTCGTCCCAAGCCACCAGCCTCAAGCTTCAACCAGGTATGCTCCCCGTTATACTTCAGCTCTGTCGGATACATGCGCCCTCCATCAGAAGTATCACTTGCCCATGGCCTTCCAAACCAACTGCGTGATGTCTATAATCTCCACCGGGGCCTTCGTGGCCGTTTTGGCGATGCTCATGGCCCTGATGCAGGCCGGGCAGGCCGTGATGGCCGTCTTCGCTCCGGTGCTCATGATCTCCTCCACCTTGCGCCGGGCTATCTCGAGGGAAAGCTTCTCGTTTGACGCCAGGAGGTCTCCTCCAGATCCGCAGCAAGTGCAGTACTCCCGGTTGTCTTCGAGCTCCACCAACCCCAGCCCCGGGATCTTCCCCATAATGTAGCGGGGCTCGTCGAAGATGCCGCTGTTCCTGCCCAGGTCGCAGGGATCGTGGTAGGTGACGCCGGCCTCCAGCCCCTGGATGTCTATCTTTCCTTGTTCCAGCAGCCTGGCCAGGAGCTGAGTGGAATGGAGAATGTCGAACGGATGCCTTCGACCTATAACATCGTGGTATTCGTCGCGCCACACGCGGTAGCAGCCGGGACACGTCATCACCACGCTTTTCGCTCCCATCTCCCTGGCCACATCGATGTTGTGCCTCATGCACTGCGCCGCAGCGTCGCGGAGACCAGCAGCCAGCAAAGGGAAGCCGCAGCACCACTCCTCACCACCCATGATGGCGAAGTCCGTGCCGGCAGCGTCCAGTATCTGGGCAAATGCGCGGGCCACCGGCTGCGTCATGGGATAGAACGAGCTCAGGCAACCGACGAAGTACACGACATCGGCCCTTCTCTTCGTGTCCACACCGTGAGTCAGTTTCAGCTTGGCTAACCAGTCACCACGGCGCTCGTTGGGCTTGGCGGCGATGTTGTGCGTGTTCTCGATGGTCTTGGTCAGCCCAGCGAGGCTCTCAGGGCCATGGCCGCCGGCGGCGAGCCGGCTCCTCAGTTCGAACCATATCTCGGGTGACTTTATGTCAACGCTGCAGCCAACGCGGCACCGTCCGCACAACGTGCACTCGAAGATGCGGCCGCCGTATTCGGCAGGCACTTGCTGGTCGCCTTTGCCGCTGCGGAGAGACATCTCTCTGGCGATGAGGATCCTCCCCCGCGGTGTTGAGGAAAGCCAAGTCTGCCGGGTGGGGCAAGAGCTCATGCAGTAGCCGCACTGGACGCAGTCGGCGAGCTCCTTGTCGAGCCCCTCGGCGAGGACCTTCCCGGGCTGCGTGGGCAGGACGCTGTCAATCGCCTGGGCCACGCCCATCGCTAAATGGTAGGCCGCCGGCCGGAAGAACAGCGGCGGCTGCGGCCACATGCCGGGATTCATGATACCCGCAGGGTCGAGCTTCTCCTTTGTCCGTTTGGCCTCCGCCAATCCGCTTTCGCCCAGAAGCTGCTTCCGGTAGGGCGCGTTCCACACGCCGATGCCTCCCCCCGGCTTGCCCCCCAGAGAAACGGCCAGGTTCGAGAGTTGCCGCGGCGTGTGCAGGGCCAGCGTGTATTCCAGCGTCTTTCTATCGTCGGTGGCTAGCATGGGCATGAGATAGCACTCGCTCTGCGAGACGACGTAGCCCACCAGCCCGATCGGCCTCTTCTTCAGCCTTTCCATGCGTGCGTAGAACTCCTGCAGCCTGTCCACCGGAACAACCACGCTGCTGGGGACGAGCGACGGCGCCGCCCGCCGCACCCTCAGGATGTTGAACCGCTGCTCCCACTCGTGCTCCGCGTTGTCCCGTTCCACACCCCCGTGCTGCGCCGCCATCTTCCGCAGGCTGGCCACCCCCGCAGCGACCTCCTGGCTGTCGCCCTCGTACTCGGTCAGTAGGAGGCCGCTGCGGGGGGCGAACTCACTTGCGGCGTAGCCGGCAGCCTTGAGCAGAGACAGGTACCGATGGTCCAGAATCTCGAGGCTGTAGGGCAAAGGTGTTGAACTCACAAGATCCCTGACGCACCGGAAGAGGCCGTCGATATCATCGAAATAATGCACCTCCGGCGAGGCTGCCTGCGGCACGGGGCGGACCTTCAGGGTGAGCCTCGTCATGATGCCCAGCATGCCCTCCGAGGCGAAGAAAGGCTGCAGTTCGTCTCTGCCGGAGTATTCCCGGATGCTGCCTTCGGGCATCACGATCTCTGCCGAGAGCACGTGGTCGTAGACAGGCCCGTACTTCAGGCTGCCTATGCCCAGGCCGCTGGTCATCACCCACCCGCCGAGCGTGGCCGATTTGGCGCTCGAGGGATAGCTCATTAGGCCGAGCCCGTGCCTGTTCAGCTTCCGCTCCAATTGCCACCACGTGATGCCGGCTTCAGCCCTTGCGACCTGTTGTCCTGCGTCGATCTCCAGGATCCCGGCCAGGCCGGTCAGATCGAGCAGGATGCCACCCTTCTTCGGCACGGCGCCGAGAAGCCCGGATGACCCGCCGCCACGTGCGGTCAGAGGCACGCCATGCGTCCGGCAGTAGCTGACCACTGCCGATACCTGCGCGACCGTTTGTGGGCAGACCACGGCAGAGGGCATGGTCTGGAACATCCCCTTGACCCAGCCGGGTACGTGGATCAGGTCTGCCGTGTAGAGCCGCCGCTCGAACTCGCTGGCCGTTACGCGGTCCCCAACGATCGATTTCAGGTCCTTCTCCAGATCAGCTTCGTCCACTGACAGGCTGCCTCCTCGCCAGCGTCTTCTCATAGAGCTGGGACGCATTGAAGGAACTCCTCACCAGCGGAGCTGAAGCCACGCCGGAGAACCCCATAGCCGTCCCTAGGACTTCATATTCCCGGAACTCCTCAGGTGGTACATACCTGACCACGGGATGATGGTGAGGTGATGGCTGCAGATACTGGCCGATGGTCAGCAGGTCGCAATCAACCTGCCGCAACTGCTCCATCGTCCACACCAGTTCCTCGACCGTTTCACCCAGCCCCACCATCAGGCCAGACTTGGTCACTATGCCCGGATCGATCTCCTTGGCCTGACGCAGGAGGCCCAAAGAGCGCCGGAAATCGGCCCTGGGCCTCACCTCGGGATACAGGCGCGGAACGGTCTCCACATTGTGATTCGTGACACTGGGCTGGGCTTCCACCACTGTCCTGAGAGACGACAATGATCCGCAGAAATCCGGGATGAGCACCTCCGACATTACAGCCGCGTTCTGGTGCTTGATCTGAGCGATGGCTTCGGCGAAATGTGAAGCGCCACCATCGGGTAGGTCATCCCTAGTGACCGAGGTCATGACCACATAATTGAGGCCCAGTCTCACCACCGCCTCAGCCAGATGCTCCAGCTCCTCTACGTCCACTGGGGATGGAACCCCTTTCGCCACGGCACAGAAAGTGCAGTTCCTCGTGCAGACATTGCCCAGTAGAAGGAAGGTAGCTGTGCCCTGCGAGAAGCAATCGCCCTGATTCGGGCACAGGGCGCTTTCGCAGATGGTGTGGAGCCGCAGTCCCCGCGTCAGAGCCTCCATCCGCGACATCGCAGCCGCCTCTGGCATCTTCTTGGTGAACCAGGGCGGGAGCCTCTGCCTCATGAAAGCCTCCCCGCGAACTCGCCAGGGAGTTCTTCGATGTTGACTTCAAAGACCTCGGCAAAACGCTCCAGCAGCCTGGCGGCGGCCAATTCCAGTGGTACGCCTTGTCCCAGGACCTGCGAAACGGAGGTGACGCCCATGTCCGCAAAGCCGCAGGGGTTGATCAGCGAGAAATGGGACAGGTCCGGATTGACGTTCAGGGCCAGGCCATGCATGGTCACCCACCTCCTGACGCTGACACCAATGGCGGCGATCTTGCTGCCACCGGCCCAGACCCCGGCGTTGCGCTCATCCCGTCCGGCCCGTATCTCCAGGTCGGCCAGCGTCCGGATGACCACCTCTTCGAGGTCGTGCACGTACCGGTGGATGTCCTTCCCCCGGTTTCTGAGATCGATGATAGGATAGACCACCAACTGGCCAGGGCCGTGATAGGTGATATCACCTCCCCTTTCGGTGAAGAACAGGGAGAGGCCCCGGTCTGCCAAGGCCTCTTTTGAGATCAGCAGGTTTTCGATCTTCCCGGACTTGCCGAGTGTGATCGTCGGGGGGTGTTCGAGCATGAGCAGACTGTCCTCTCCCTGTCCCGCCAGCGTGGAGGCCCACAGCATCCTCTGGATGCGACAAGCCTCGCCGTACTCAGTCAGTCCGGGGCGCCGGAAGGCCCACATCACCCGCTGCCGGAGAATCGTCCTCTTCTCGGATATGAAGGTGCAGAGCTGGTCCACCGCTCAGGACTTTCCCATGACCTTTCGTACCGCAGCCTCGATCCGGCCCTCGTCAGGAACCACGAAACGCTCCAGCACGGGGCTGCACGGCATAGGAACGTGGTGCCTGGTGACCCGCTGGATGGGAGCGTCGAGGTAGCCGAAGGTGTCCTCGTCCTCGACGACGACCGCCGCTATCTCGGCCGCGGCCCCGCAGGTCCGCGGCGCTTCATCGGCGATCACCAGCCGGCCAGTCTTCTTCACGGAAGCGCAGATCGCCGGCTTATCCAGAGGCACCAGCGTCCTAGGGTCTACCACCTCCAGCGAGATGCCCTCTTTGGCCAGGTTTTCGGCCACGGTCAGAGCCTTCGGCACCATGGGGCCGATGGCCACGACTGTGACATCGGTGCCCTCCCGCTTCAAATCAGCTACCCCGAGCGGCACGATGTAGTCCTCATCGGGAATGGCGCCGGTCAGCAGCCCGAGCTGTATGAACTGGAAGAAGAGCACCGGGTTGTCATCCCGGATGGCCGCCTTAAGCAAACCCTTGCAGTCGTATGGCGTGGAAGGCGCCACTATCTTCAAGCCGGGCACATTCATGAACATCCCATGCGGGCTCTCCGAATGATGCGCCGCAGATGATCCCATGATCCCAGCGATGCCGCATATGACCAGCGGTATCTTGACCTGTCCGCCGAACATGTACCTCATCTTGGCTGCCTCGCTGGCGATCTGGTCCATGGCCAAGTAGGCGAAACCGAAAACGCTCAGGTCCACCACGGGCCTCATGCCCGCCGCCGCCGCCCCTACTCCAGCCCCCACGAAGCCGGCCTCTGAGAGAGGCGTGTTTATGATGCGCTCGGGGCCGAACTCGTCGACCAGACCCAAGGCGAAGCCGAAGACAGGCAGTTGCACATCCTCTCCCATGAAGAAGACTGTCTTATCGCGGTGCATTTCCTCGCGCATGCCTTCGTTGAATGCCTGCATGAAGTTGACTTCTCTCATCTCTCATCACCCTTTCAAATCAGCATCCGCCTTCAGACGAAGAGGTCCTCAAGCGCCTCCTCCGGGGCAGGCTGAGGACCCTGCCGGGCGAAGGTGACCGCGTCCTCCACCTTGGCCTTGATGTCTGCCTCGATGCTGGCCACTTTATCCTTGGTCAGTACACCATTCTCCATGAGCTTGGTCCCAAACAGGGCGATGGCGTCTCTGGCCTTCCAGCTGTTGATTTCATCATCGGTCCGGTAGTTCTTGCCGCCCAGCAGGAATTCCTCGCTCACAAAGTGCCCCAGGTAGCGATAGGTCTTGCACTCCAACAGGCTCGGCCCTGCTCCCTGCCTTGCCCGCTCGACGGCAGTCCCGGCGGCGGCGGAGACCGCCAGCACGTCCTGCCCGTCAACCGTCTCCCCTGGGATGCCATAGGCAACGGCCCTGGTGGCCACGTCTTTCACCGGTATAGAATAGGATGTTGGCGTGGTGACCGCGTACATGTTGTTCTCGCAGACATAGACAATGGGCAGGTTCCAGATGGAGGCCAGGTTGATCGATTCGTGGAAGGTGCCTTCGTTGGTGGCGCCGTCTCCAAAGAAGGCCACTGTCACCTGGTCCTTCCCCTGGAGCTTGGCAGCCAGGGCCACGCCCGTGGCCACCGGCAGGCCTCCTCCCACCAGGGCGCAGGCCCCGATGAAGCCGATGCTGTAGTCGGCCATGTGCATGGAACCGCCTTTCCCCTTGCAGTAGCCAGTTCTCTTGCAGTACAGCTCAGCCATCATGAGCTTGATGTCTCCGCCCTTGGCGATGAGATGGCCGTGAGCGCGGTGCGTGCTGGATACGCAGTCGTCAGTGCGGAGATTGGCGCAGACGCCCACGGCCACGGCCTCCTGGCCGATGGAGGAGTGTATTCCGCTGGGAATTTCCCCCGCCATCAGCAGGTCCGCTGACCGCTCTTCGAAGCGCCGGATCAGGAGCATTTTGGTGTAGAGTTCCAAGAGCTTGTCTTTGTCAATGGCCATGACTCCTCCTTGCGTTTCTGTCAGCATACGCACGGGGCGTGCCTTCTCCCCCGTATGAAGGGCCAAGTCCGGACGGGCACAACATACTACGGAGCATTCAGTGACCTTGCAGGGCATCCGCCGATTCCGGGTCAAAGGCACGCTGTCCCCCTTTGTTCAATGTACGGCATTCATGGGCGCAATCGGCAAACTTTGGTACAAATCTGATGTCCAGCGGGGTGGATGGGCGAGTGCGGCAGCGTCCGGCTTCAGGGTGCCGGCGTGCCGGTTGGTACGTCCTTGACGCCTGCCGCCTTCTTCTCCTCTTCTTCCAGGATGAAGCGGATGAAGGCCTTGGTCATCTCACGGGGTTTCTCATCGGGCAGGCTCTCCAGCCGGCGCAGCAGCAGCTCCAGTTGGGTGTCTCTGGGGCGCAACTCCCGAACATCTTTGCTCAGAGTGGTATCGCAGGCCTCGACAACGGCCAAGTAGACCCGCGCGCACACGTCTGGTCCGAGAGTGTTGGCCATCTCCACCACCTCGTCAAAAGAGAAGATATCGAGGAAGCGCAGCGCCTTCAACTTGATGGCCAGGTGGGCGGCCTCCAGCCGGTTGCGTGCTCCCAGCTTGATGCAGGCGCTGTGGATGGAGTTCTTCACGGTGCTGACGGACACCGAAAGTTGTTCGGCGATCTCGCTGTCATTCAGGGCGCGACACACAAGGGCGAGCACTTCTTGCTCTCTCCTGGTGAGTTCAGTGCGGCGAGGCCGTTCCCTCATGTGCCTGAGCGTTTCCCACGCGAAATCGTGCGAACATATTAGGCTGGCGCCTGGTGCCTGTCAAGGTTGGAGGACCTTCGACCAATCCGGGATGCGGGTGACACTCATTCCCCAGGTACCCTCACCAGGGGCATCTTGACCAGGAGGCATCCGGGCTAGACCAGGGTCGACACACGGCTCATGTCCAATTCGGCCTGACGTTACACATTGTTGACGTATTCGCTTCGTGCAGCGCGGGGCTCACAGTCTGGGGCCGGAAGACATAACAGACCGCCCTTTACCCTCATAGCTGCCTTCACTCCGGGCCCACCCTACCACGGTTCGTCAGGATCAAGCGGGCCTTGATGACAGCAGCAAACTCACGTATAATCGCGCTCAAGTGGCGCAGAGAGACGGGGTCGAGAGCAGCAACCCCGGTGGACAAGCCTTGGCTCTCATCGATCAGCCGGATCGGCCAACAACCACTTTCGAAGAACACGCCAGCAATGATGAGGTTTTGAATCATGCGAAAACGGACTGAGACCGCGACGCTGCCGGATGGAACCGTATACAGCCAGAGAAAGGGCTTCTGCCCCTTCTCCGTGCCTTCGCTGGAAGCCTACGCGCCCATCATCGGTGAGCACAGAATGGAGAGGCTTCAGGTCGCTGCCGGCCGACTCAAAGGCTTGCGACTACTGGAGCTGAATTCCTCAGCCCAGGGTGGCGGCGTCGCCGAAATGCTTTATCGATCGGTTCCGTTTCTGAACTCACTGGGCATAGAGGCCGAATGGAAGATAGTCCACGGGAAGCCCGAGTACTTCGAGACCACAAAGCGCCTGCACAACATGCTGCAGGGCAAGAAGGGATTCCTGACGCCGGACATGGAACGGGTCTACCTGGCCACACTCGACGAGTGCAGCAGGGCAAACATCATCGACTGCGAACCGGATGTAGTGATCGCCAATGATCCGCAACCCATGGGACTGATTCAGTGCGGTGGCCGCAATAACGCGTCGTGGATATGGAGATGCCACATAGACATTGAGGAGGGAGCGCTGGCAGCTAACCCCAGTCTGTGGAGCTTCATCAGCAGTCTGGTGGAGCCCTATGATGCCGCCATATTCTCAGCAGCCCACTACGTTGTCTCGCGTTGGCCTCTGCCCAAGTTCACAATACCACCCTTCATCGACCCGCTTTCCGAGAAGAACAAGGAACTCAGCCGGCGGGAGATCGATAAGGTGCTTGATAAGTACCAGATAGAGTCTGCAATCCCAATCGTGGCCCAGATCGGAAGGTTTGACCCCTGGAAAGGATTGGACAGGACAGTCAAGGCTTTCCGCCTAGCCAGGAAGGAAAGGGTCTGCCAACTGGTGATAGCCGGAGGACTGGCCGCCGACGACCCCGAGGGCAAGAGAATCCTGGAAGAGCTTCTGGAGAACACAAAGAACGACAGGGACATCCACGTGCTTCAGCTCTCCTTGTCGGACCGCCTGCAGAACTACATAGAGGTCAACGCGCTGCAGCGCTCTGCGAGCATCATAATGCAGCCATCGACCAGAGAAGGCTTCGGTCTTGTGATTACTGAAGCTCTGTGGAAGCGCAAGCCCGTGGTGGCATCGGATGTCGGCGCCATCCCACTCCAGATCGTGGATGGACATACAGGATACTTCTACGAGACTCCGAAGAAGACCGCCGACAAGCTGGTTCACCTGTTGGATAATCCGAAGGCTGCCACGGCAATGGGGGAACGGGGCCAGATGTACGTCAGTGAGCACTTCCTTCTCCCTGACAGGATCGCCGACTATCTCATGGCAGTGGGCATGACCCTGCATCTGGCCAAGCACAAGTGGATGCCCAAAGAGTCGATCGTCAGTTTCCATCCCTGGACCAAGCTGGGGAAGCGAAGGTGGCAAGGCGAAGTCTAGCGTACGCCGGTGCGTGTGCCTGTGCCGGCCAATGAAGGTATCCCGACCTACTCCTCCGCCCTCCTGCCAAGCTCCTCCCCTTTGAGGCGCAGGGCATCCACGATGATGGAAGTGGCGATATCGAAACTGAAACGCTCAGTGTTGATCACTAGACCGTAGTGCACCGGGTCTTCCATTTCCGCCTCGAAGTACCTCTTGACGAACTCGTGACGGCTGCTGTCAAAGCGCTCCACTTCGTGCCTGGCAGTCTTTTCCTCCACCCTCAGATCATGCATGACGCGCTTCACACGCAACTCCACCGGCGCCACCACCAACACGTGAAAAGCTTCGGGGTGGTCTCTCAGTATGAACTGGCTGCCCCGGCCACGGATCACGATCGGCTGAATTGAGGCCAAGTCCCTGACCACAGACTCCAGTGCCTGAAGGTAGCGAATATCGCCCACTGGGATCTGCCAAGCAGGCAGATACGCGCCCCCAAAGCCCAGATCGGCGATGTAGCTGCGCCCTAACGCTTCCGCTATGCGCCCCCAAAGACCCCCAGGCGGCATCTCTCTGGCTATCACTTCTTCCTGCTTTGCCTGAAGGCGCTCCGCGACCTGGGCGATGACCTCCCGGTCAACGTAATCAGCGTGAATCCTCTCGGCGACCTGCTTCCCTATCTCCGGCGCCCCACTTCCCAACTGTCCCCTTATCGTTACTATCGACATCTTGTTTCTCCCTACGCAGCCTCTCGCAGATTGTCCAGCACCCACCGATCAGAACGGCCTCAGCTTGCGCCGGCTGTGGCGCATCATAGCATCCTACCGCAGGGATAACAATCTCGCCGAAGCCAGACACGGAGGTCAATTGCAGCGACACCCTACTGCACAGAAATCGGCGGCATCATCCTCCGTGTGTCTTGTTCTTGGCGATTGGGTTAATCTCACGGCTCCGACTCTACGTGCCAGGATCACCATATTGGAACGCGCGCTGCAATTACAGGCAGGGGGTCTCAATGCACCTGCCAAGGCAATTCAGCCTCCGATCCCACCGCAATTCAGCCCAAGAACGGCGAGAATCCGCAGGCCCACAAATCAGCTTCACTCGGGTGATGGATTCCGGCACAGGAAGCTAGGAATAGTCCATTTGGCCAGTATCGATAATCTCACCCCGCGGCGCTCTCGTCGATGAGCACCACTCATTGACGCAGAACTGTGCTTCGACGCAGAAACGCTGCCGGGTGCCGACAAAGCTGCTACAATGACATGGAGCCAGTAGACCAGTCCTGCCCCCAGGGGCTCTGCCGGTCGAACCCGAAGCGCACGGAGGAACAATGCGATGAGATGGTACAGGAACATTGGCAGACTGGGCGGAGGTGACAGCGCAGGAAAACCAAACATCGACAATGGTGAAATACTTCGCATTGAACAGGCGGTGCGAGGCGAGCTGACCTGGCTCAATGTTGAGAGACCAACGCGACGCGAGCTTGACTACCTGGCCCAAGAATTCCACTTCCATCCATTGGATCTGGATGACTGTCTGAGCCGGATTCAGCGTCCCAAGATAGACGAATACGAGGAGTACCTCTTCATCGTATTTCACTTCCCCCTGTTCAGGAAGGAAGCAGGGGTAACGGTGGCCAGCCAGGTTTCCGTTTTCATCGGCGACAACTACCTGGTAACCATACACGACGGGGTTCTTAAGCCATTGGTGAAGCTCTTTTCAGACTGTCAGACGAACGATGCGACCCGTGAGGCGACTATGAAGAGTTCCGGCTACCTTCTGTATCGCATCACAGACATGCTGGTGGACTATTGTCTACCCATAGCCAACAAGATCATGCAGAACCTGGAGACAGCAGAGGACGAGATCTTCGACACCAGGAGAATCGGCAGAGTCGCGAGAGAACTCTCGCTTTTGCGCCGGGACATAATCTCAAATCGCCGGGTGATCTGGTCGATGAAGGCGGTTATCAGCAGCCTGGAGCACAAGACACAACGCTACACCACTGAGGATCTGGAGGTCTTCTGGGGAGATGTGGTCGACCACGTTGACAAGACCTGGGATACCCTGGATGAGTGCAAGGAGATAATAGAGGGCCTGCACGCGGCGCAAGATTCCGTCTCTTCGCATCACACGAATGAGACCATGCGCGTGCTTACCGTCATCGCCACCATAATGATGCCTCTGACCCTGGTGGCCAGCATCTATGGCATGAACATCGGCCTCCCGGAAGTGGGGGGGGAAAAGAGTCTTATCTCCTTCGTCATCATCATCTCGATCATGGTGCTTGCCATCATTGGCATGTTGATCTTCTTCCGCTACCGCCGCTGGATATGAGTCCCTCGACCCTGCGACTGTACTTGAATGAAAGCTCTCACGAGCGCCCTGCTCGGCTTGACCTCATCTCAGCCGAAGCGTACTTTAGGCAGAAGCACCGACGGCCAGTGCCCATCTCCAACTTGGGCGTCTGCCCGCATGCATTACCCGGACTCTTGCTGAAAGGAGAGAACAAATGACAAACATGGAGATCGGCGGGCTTGTTACCGGGATCATCAGCATCCTGGTAGGCATTGCGGTGATAGCATGGCCGCGTATCCTCGCCTACATGGTCGGCATCTATCTCATAGTTGTCGGCATCATATTTATCGTGGCATCAGTGCTGTAAGGACGACGACAACACAGACTGCACGCGCTTTCTCGCCAGTGGGCGGAAAACCATGCCTTTACTGACCTCTGACCAGCCTACTGGTCATGTCGCCCTGAACTCGGAGGAAGGAGCAACGTGTGCAGATCATCACCGGAGATCAACGACGTTGCCTAGACGCACAAGAACGAGTTTCGAATCCACCTTCGCCACACCCAGCCCCAGCATTCTCGATAGAGCGCTGCGATAGGTCTCCATCTGGGGCTTGTACTGCCTGACCAGATCTGCCAAGGCTGCCTCCTCGGGTACCTCGTCGCTCTTGAAGTCAAACACCGTGGCCCCGAGGGCCTTGCCCTTCTGGTCCCGTAGCACGACGATCCGGTCGAAGGCACCGCTCACCCAGCGATTGCCGATGACGATTTCAAATCGCTTCTCCCGCCACAGGGTCACGTTGCCCGGAGGCCGGGCCAGTACACGGCGAATGCGCGTGGCCGCGATTGCCTGGCGGAACACACCGACGGCCTTCTGCTTCAAGTCCTCTCTCACCATGGACGCTTCACCCCACTCCGCGATCAGACTCTCCACATCAACCTCGTCGATCCACGGCACCTTCTCGAATATCTGGTGAACGGCGGTGCCGAGGTCAAGTGCATCCCGGGCATCCGGTGCAAACAGCAGGCTGGCTTTCTGGCTGGTCTCCGGCCTCTGCGACGGCTGAACGCAGACCAAACGCCGCCGCAGCGAGGGCTGCCGGCTGAAGTCCGGCGGCAGTTGGACTGCTGCGAACCCGGCCGGTGGCCTGGCCTTCTCTGGTTCTTGGGCATGCCACCGGGGGTTCCCTACCTCGTAGAGGCACACCGCCTCATCTTCGCCAATGCGGAGCGGCCTGCCTTGGGTGGGTTTCGGATCGCCCGTGAGCTGCTGCTTCAGAAAGGCAGCCGGCGTGAGAACCTTCGAGCCTTTGCCGGGAAAGCTCGTGATTATATAAAGTCCCTGTCTGGCACGTGTCATCGCCACATAGAGCAGGCACAGGGCTTCAAAAGCAGCGGTCTCGTCGGCTGCCGCCACCTGCTCCTTGAGGACATCGTCGCTCTGGGCTACGATCCGCCGCGGCATCTGGAGCGCCCACAGAGGCCTGCCGAGTTCCAGCTCGCGGGCCAGAACGAGGCCGGGTTGGCCGCCTCCGGCCATGTTGTCACTCTGCAGGTCCGGAAGCATCACGATGTCGAAACCCAGCCCCTTGGATTGGTGGATGGTCATGACGCGGATGGCTTCGCTGGCCGCCAGATCATGGATCTCGTAGCTGTCGATGAAGCGCAGGAAGGAGTTGCAGTCACGGCTGCCCGTCTGATCGAACTCGATAGCAGCATTGGTCAGCTCGCCGAGTCTCTTCCTGCCGAAGTCATCCAGCTGATGGGCCGCCTCCAGCCTGAAGCCCCATTGCCTGATCAGGGACTGGAACCCTTCGGCCTGAAGCTCGCGCAGAAGCAGCAGCGGCAGGTTGTTCCTGTTCAGTCCCTGGCCGACGAAGTATTCCTGGAGGGGGCTCATCTGGAGGTGCCGCCAGGCAAACGTGTCCCCGGGATGCGCAGCGAACTGCACCAGAGATAGCATGACAGACACCACTGGATTGTCCTTGATGAAAGCCCTGCCCTCGTGGATGATGCGCATGCCACCGCATTCGCGGCGGAGGCAGTCCACCACTTCCTCTCCGGCCCTGTTGCTCCGCACCAGGACAGCGACGGACAAGCCCTTTCTCAGCGGGTCGATCTCCTGCATCAGGCGGGCAACGACCCGGTAGCGGTCTTCGTCCGACGGCTTCATGCTTCCTTCGTCGCTGGAAGGCTCGATGACCACCGCATAGCCATCCGCCGGAACCTCATCCTTCTCACACTGATGCCACTGCCATGACCTTTGCCACTGCGTGACCGCTCCTTCCGGGAGCACGCCCGCCGGGATGCCTCCGAAGACAGCGTTGACCGCATCAATCACCGATTGGCATGAACGGAAAGAGGTGTTCAGGCGGCTGAGTTCGATCAGCCCTCCATAACGGTCCAGAATCTGACTGAACAGCCGTGCATTCCCGCCGCGCCAGCCGTAGATAGCTTGCTTGGTGTCCCCCACATAGAAGAAGCTGCGCCGGCCGCTGCTGTCCTGGAGTATCTCGTCGGCCAGGTTGCGCAGCACCTCCCACTGCAGGTCGCTGGTGTCCTGGAACTCGTCCAGCAGCCAGTGGTCGAGCTTGCAGTCGAGCCGGTAGTCGATGTACAGCCTTGCCTCAGCGGAGGGCTGGCGGCTGATCACTGAG
>JAFGCL010000145.1 GCA_016932645.1 Dehalococcoidia bacterium
GGTGAAGACCAACACGATGGCGCATGATCTGGCGGTGGTGGAGGTGGAGTGCCTGCCTGACCGGATTCCGGAAAGCATACAGGTAGATGTTAGTGTCCTGGTGGAAGACGACCAATCGATATCGGTCGAGGATCTGGTGTTGCCGGAAGGTGTGGTGGCTCTGAGCAACGCAGAACAGGTTGTGGTCAGAATCGCTCCGTTGCAGATAGAGAAGGTGGAGAAGAAGGTGGTGGCTGAGGTGGTGGCTGAGGGTGAAGAGGCTGCTGAGGGTGAAGAGGCTGAGGGAGCCGAGGAAGAAGAAGCCAAGGAAGGCAAGGAGTCCAAGAAAGAGGAGAAGAAGGGGGAGTAGGCTTACCTCTTCAGAATCAGGAACTAGGCGACAAATCCCTTTTGAATGGCAGGCCTCGGGGCCTGCCATTCTCTTTGCCTGAGTTACGCTGCGGGCAAGTGACCGAAGCCCAGTCGCTGGCGCCGTCGTGTCAGCGACGCGGTTCCTACGGATTGGCGTCAGAAGCCAGAGCACCCGCCACGGCCCAGTTCTCTTTGGCGACGTCTTCGAAGACGACTATGGTGGCTTCAGGCGTGGTCTTGGCCACGGTCACCACGGCTTCGGTGATCCGTTTTGCCAACTCCGCTTTCTGGGCGTGGGTCCTGCCCGGCCACATCTCCACTCTGATTATGGGCATGCATTCACCTCCGTGTTGTCATTGCCTCGTGGACGGGTGCTATTGTATCACGGTAGCCTGGCGCCGAACCTCTGTCGGAGATGGCCTGTGGCATTCTGTGGAGACGTTCACGGATTCCGCGAGCACCGGATGAACTTGCAAATTCCTTCAGCAACCACTAAAATCCTCAGATGCGTTCACTAGGGTATGAACGGCTCGCGCGTCCTGATTCCCGGAGGAAATGGTGACTTCTCAAATCAACAGAGCAGATCTGGAGCGGCATGCCAAAGAAGCGGTGGGCCTGGCTTTGCAGGGTCAGTGGAAACAGGCCGTGGTTGCCAACAGGAGTATCCTGGAGCGGTTCCCCGATGATGTCGAGACCTACAACCGGTTGGGCCGGGCCCTGATGGAAATCGGGGACTACGCCGAGGCCAGGAAAGCCTACGAGCGGACACTCCAGCTCGATGCGTTCAATAGTATAGCGAAGAAGAACCTCAGCCGGCTCTCTTTGATGGGCAAGCGGGCGGCCAAGGCCCGTACTCGTAAGGCTGATGCTCGAAAGGTGGTAGCTGACATATTCGTAGAGGAGACTGGGAGGGCCAGAGTAGTGAAGCTGGTGGGCTTGGCAGCCAAGGAAGTAGTGGCCAAGATGGCGCCGGGTGAAGAAGTCACCCCATATCCCGAAGGTCTGAGGTTGCTGGTCAAGAACAAGGAGGGGGACTGTCTGGGCGAGGTTGAGCCGAAATACGGGGCGCGCCTGGCGAAGCTCGCCAAGGCTGGCAACCGATACATCGCTGCTGTGCACAGTCTGAGCGACAAGGAGATGAAGGTGATCGTCAGGGAAGTCTATCAACATCCCAGCCAGGCGGGGCGTCCTTCATTTCCGCTGAAGGACAAACAGGGGTATCGTCCCTACGTGCGGGAGAGCTTGCTCAGGCACAGGCTGGAGGACGAAGAATTCGCTGATGAGGCTGACGAGACCCTGGAAGCTGAGAGAGAGGGCTTCTCAGTCACGGATGTCTATGACCACTCTGGCAGCGAAGATGAAGGCAGGTCGTGAACGGAATGAGTGAAACGGAAGCTGGATCGGTAAGACCGGTTAGGATCGAGGACGAAGTCCGGACGTCCTATCTTGACTATGCTATGAGCGTCATCGTGTCGCGGGCGTTGCCCGACATCCGCGATGGCCTGAAGCCCGTTCACCGGCGCATTCTCTATGCCATGAATGACATGGGCATTCGCCACAACTCCGCGTACAAGAAGTGCGCCCGCATCGTGGGCGAGGTGCTGGGCAAGTACCATCCCCATGGCGATGCACCGGTGTATGAGGCCCTGGTTCGCATGGCCCAGGATTTCTCCATGAGGTACACGCTGGTTGATGGACAAGGCAACTTTGGCAGCGTAGACAATGATCCTCCGGCGGCAATGCGGTACACGGAAGCGCGCCTGGCTCAGATCGCCGCGGAGATGCTGCTTGACATTGAGAAAGAGACCATCGACTTCGTTCCCAATTTCGACGATTCTCTCAAGGAGCCATCGGTCCTGCCCAGCCGCCTTCCCAATCTTCTGGTCAATGGCAGTTCCGGTATCGCGGTTGGCATGGCCACCAACATCCCGCCGCACAACCTCACCGAGATTTGCCAGGCGGCCGAATTCCTCATCGACAACCCCGATGCTTCCATTGACCAACTGATAGAACTGGTGCCCGGCCCGGACTTCCCGACCGGCGGCATTATCATGGGACGGGAAGAGATACGGAGAGCCTACACCACGGGGCAGGGAAAGGTTGTGGTTCGGGGCGCTACTGATGTGGAGGAAATGGCCAAGGGGAGGCATCGCATAGTGATCACCGAACTCCCCTACCAGACCAACAAGGCGGAGCTGGTGGAGAGAATCGCCATAATGGTGAAGGACAAGAAGATCGACGGTATCAGTGACCTGCGCGATGAGTCGGACCGTCAGGGCATGCGCGTGGTTATTGAACTGAAGAAGGATGCGCAGCCGGAGCGGGTGCTGAACAGCCTCTACAAGCACACCGCGCTTCAGTCGACGTTCTTCGTCAACATGCTAGCCCTGGTGGACAGGGAGCCGAGAGTCATCGGACTGAAGGAAGCCGTTCAGTACTACGTTGACTTCCGAAAAGAGATCATCACCCGGCGTTCGCAGTATGACCTGAAGCAGGCAAAGGACAGGGCCCATATTCTAGAAGGACTCAAGACCGCTCTGGACCAACTGGACCTGGTGGTGGACATCATTCGTCATTCCAAGAGTACAGAGGCAGCCCGCACCCAACTCATGAGCCAGCTTTCGCTCTCACAGATCCAGGCGCAGGCCATCCTGGATCTGCAGTTGCGCCGCCTGGTGGCACTGGAACAGCAGAAGATCATGGATGAATATACCCAGACGATCCGGACCATCGCGTACCTCGAAGACCTGCTGGCGACCCCGAAGAAGATACTCTTCCTCATCAAGCAGGAGACCGAAGAGCTGAAGGCCAAGTACGGGGACGCCCGCAGGACCCAGATCAGCGATGAGGAAGCTGTAGCCATCAGTGAGGAAGCCCTGATATCGCACCAGGAAGTGGTGGTGACGCTGAGCAGCCGCGGCTACATCAAGCGCGTTCCGGTGGATACGTACCGGCTGCAGCACCGCGGTGGAAAGGGTGTGAGGGGGATGACCATGAAGGAGGCCGAGAGCCCGGCCGTCTTCCTCTCAGCCGACACGCACGACACACTGCTCTTCTTCACCAACCGCGGGCGAGTATTCTCTCTGAAGTGCTACAAGATTCCTCAGGATACGTCTCGCACGGCGAAAGGCACTCCGCTGGTGAATCTGCTCCCGATCACGACCGAAGAACAGGTGCTCATTGCCGTGAAGGCGGACTTCACCCCGGGCAACTTCCTGGTTCTGGCCACGTTGAAAGGCCGGATTAAGAGGACCCCCATCGAGAAGTTCGCCTCAGTGAGGAGCCGTGGCATCATTGCCATGTCGCTGCCCAGCGGCGATGAGCTGGTGGCGGGGAGGCTGGCCAACGAGAACGATGACATCATCATGGTGACGGAACAAGGCAAATCGATCAGGTTTGCTGTCGTTGACGCACGGGCCATGTCCCGGGCGACACAGGGAGTGAGAGGCATACGCCTCAGCTCCGGGGACAAGGTAGTCAGCATGGACATTGTTGATCCCGATGCCTATGTTCTGACGGTGACCAGCCACGGCTATGGCAAGATGAGCCCTATGAGTTCCTTCCCCGTCCAGCATAGGGGCGGGAAGGGTGTCCTGGCCCACCGGGTCAATCCGAAAGTAGGCGCAGTAGTGGCGGCCAGACTGACCACACCTGACGGCGAATTGATGCTGATATCCGACAAGGGCACCATAATCCGGGTGCCTAAGGAGAGCATATCCCGCCTCGGCCGGAGCACCCAGGGGGTTAGGATCATGAGTGTGGACGCTGGCAACAGCGTGGTTTCCATCGACTGCCTGGAAAAGAACGAAAAAGACAGCGAGCCTTCGAAGTGACCTCATGCCTTACAAGCGGAAGCTCGATACCTTCAGCACGCTGGTTGACATAATCGCCAGACTGCGTGGTCTGGATGGCTGCCCCTGGGACAAAGAACAGACCCATCTCTCTTTGAAACCCAATCTGCTTGAAGAGTGCTACGAGGCACTGGAAGCCATTGATGAAGGTGATGACGGGAAGCTGTGTGAAGAGCTGGGTGATATCCTGATGCAGATAGCGCTTCACTCCCAAATAGGCCAGGAGGACGGTCAATTCAACGTAGAAGATGTCTTGCGGAGCATCAACACCAAACTCATACGGCGTCACCCCCACGTCTTCGGCACTACGAAGGTGAGCAGCTCACAGGACGTGATTCAGAACTGGGAAGCTATCAAGCAGGAAGAGAAGGGCACCACTTCTGTTCTTGACGGGCTGCCGAAGGGGATGCCGGCCTTGGCCTACAGTCAGGCAATGCAACGGCGGGCCGCCCGCGTTGGCTTCGACTGGAAGGAGATCGAAGGCGTGATAGACAAGCTCGTCGAGGAGGTGGAGGAACTGCGGAAATCAGCCAGCCATGAAGAGAGGGTGCGTGAATTCGGTGACGTGCTGTTTGCTCTGGTCAATGTGGCCCGGAGGCTGGATGTGGAATCCGAGGAGGCTTTGCAGTTGGCCGGCAGGAGGTTCCGGCAGAGGTTCCAACTGATGGAAGAGGACTGCCGGAGGCGGGGGATTGTCCTGAGCAGTCTACCGCTGGAAGAGCAAGACAAGCTTTGGGAACAAGCCAAAGAGAGACTCTCAGAGTGAGGGGTGTGGGGAGGCATCCAGTCTAGTGCTGTCAGTGTGGGAATAGTGGTCGGGGTGAGAGGATTTGAACCTCCGACCTCAGCGTCCCGAACGCTGCGCGCTAAACCGACTGCGCTACACCCCGATACAGGCA